>JASJCC010000035.1 GCA_030066175.1 Paracoccaceae bacterium
CCTCTTCTTCCAGCTTGACGTGAAGGTTCTTGATTTCCAGCATGTTTTGTCCTCGCTTCTTGATTTCGTCAGATGGGCCTTAGGGCCGCACCGTCAACTGCATGATCCGCAACAACCGCTTGGGCGGGATGGGTTGCGGGGTGATGTCGAACCGCGCCATGCGGCCGGTCATTTCGGGGGGGCCCTAAGGCCCATCTGACGAAATCAAGAAGCGAGGACAAAACATGCTGGAAATCAAGAACCTTCACGTCAAGCTGGAAGAAGAGGACAAACAGATCCTCAAAGGTGTCGACCTGACGGTCGAAGCCGGCAAGGTGCACGCGATCATGGGCCCGAACGGCTCGGGCAAATCGACCCTCTCTTATGTCCTCTCGGGCAAGGACGGTTATGAGGTCACCGACGGTGAGGCGAGCCTGCTGGGCGAAGACGTGCTGGAGATGGAGCCAGAAGAGCGTGCCGCCGCTGGCCTGTTCCTGGCGTTCCAGTACCCGGTCGAGATCCCCGGCGTGGGCAACATGACCTTCCTGCGCACGGCGGTGAACGCGCAGCGCAAGGCGCGCGGCGAAGAGGAAATGTCCTCGACCGACTTCCTCAAGGAAATCCGCGCCAAGGCCAAAGAGCTGAAGATCGACGCCGAAATGCTGAAGCGCCCCGTGAATGTCGGTTTTTCCGGTGGTGAGAAAAAGCGCAACGAAATCCTGCAGATGGCGATGCTCGAGCCGAAGATGTGCATCCTCGACGAGACCGACTCGGGCCTTGACGTTGACGCGATGAAGCTGGTGGCCGAAGGGGTGAACGCGCTGCGCGATGCGGGCCGCGGGTTCCTGGTGATCACGCATTACCAGCGCCTGCTCGACCACATCAAACCGGACGTCGTGCATATCATGGCCGAGGGCCGGATCATCAAGACCGGTGGGCCCGAGCTGGCGCTGGAGGTCGAACAGAACGGCTATGAAAACCTGCTGACGGAGGTGGCATGATGGCGCTGCCGCAAGTCAAACTGGACGCAACCGAGGCGCGCCTGAACGTGCTGAGCCTGCCCACCGGCGGCTGGGCCGAACCGGCGCGGCGCGAGGCGCTGGCGCGGGTGCAGGCAATGGGTCTGCCGTCGCGGCGCGACGAGTACTGGAAATACACCCGCCCCGACACGCTGGTGCAGCCCGACGCCCCCGCCGCGGCCATCTTCGAGAACGACGAAGCTCCGGTCTTTGGTGAGGTCGATCGCCTGCGCATCGTCTTTGTCGATGGCGTGTTCGATGCCGAAGCCTCGGACGATCTGTCGATGGAAGGGGTGGAGATTGCCCGCCTCGCCGAAAGCGCCGATATCCACTGGGCGCAGGACCTTTACGGAAAGCTCGAAGCCAAAGGTCAGACGCCTGTCGAACGCCCGCTGGCGGCGCTCAACACCGCGTTTGCCACCGATGGCGTGCTGATTCACGTCACCGGCAAGCCGTCAAAGCCGATCAGCCTGACCTACTACCACAAGGCGGTCGAGTCGGACGCGATCCTGCACCATGTGGTCAAAGTGGACGCCGGCGCTGAGGTGACGATCCTGGAAAACGGCCCGGCCGCGGCGCGGTTCAACAAGTGTATGGAAGTGGACATCGCTGATAGCGGCGTGTTGCACCACATCCGCGCGCAGGGGCGTGACCACGAACGCCGCGCGGCGACACATATGTTTGCCCGTCTGGGCGAGGAAAGCACGTTCAAGTCCTTCACACTGACGGCTAATGGCGTGCTGACACGCAACGAATGTGTGATCGAGTTCACCGGCGACAACGCGGTGGCGCATGTCGCGGGCGCCTGCATGGGTGACGGCGATTTTCACCACGACGACACGGTGTTTGTCACCCATGACGCGGTGAATTGCGAAAGCCGGCAGGTGTTCAAGAAGGTGCTGCGCAACGGTGCCACAGGTGTCTTCCAGGGCAAGATCCTGGTCAAGGAGGGTGCGCAGAAGACCGATGGCTATCAGATCTCGCAAAGCCTGTTGCTGGATGATGACAGCCAGTTCCTCGCCAAGCCCGAGCTGGAGATCTACGCCGATGATGTGGCCTGTTCGCATGGCAGCACCTCGGGCGCGATCGACGAAGAGGGGCTGTTCTACCTGCGCGCGCGCGGCATTCCCCAAGGCATCGCCCAGGATCTGCTGACCATCGCCTTCATCGCCGAAGCGGTGCAGGAGATCGAGGATGAAAGCCTGCAGGAAGAGATCAACGGCCGCGTGTCTGCCTGGCTGATGCGGCGGCGCGGCTGATCCATGCCGGTCACTCGCGATATCGTGGCAACCTATCGGGGGCCGGGCAAGGTCATGCGCCGGCTCCTTGATCTGGGGCCGCGGGAGGATCGGGCGCTGGCCTTCGTCATGGGGGCCTGCATCCTGATCTTCGTGTCGCAATGGCCGGTCCTGTCGCGTCAGGCGCATCTGCTGGAACAGGACCTGAACCAGCTTTTGGGCGCGTCGCTGATGGCCTGGGTCTTTGTCGCGCCGCTGATCCTCTACCTGCTTGCGTTGGCCACACATCGGCTGGCGCGCGCGGTCGGCGGGCAGGGCACCGGCTATGGCGCCCGGCTTGCGCTTTTCTGGAGCCTCTTGGCCTCCTCCCCGCTGATCCTGCTCAACGGTCTTGTCGGCGGCTTCATCGGCCCCGGTCCGGCCTTGCAATTGGTGGGTGCTGTGTGGTTTGGCGTGTTCATGTGGTTCTGGATACGCTGCCTGATGGTGGCCGAAAGGCGGGTGCCTGCGTGACCCTTCAGGGTTTCATCAATCTGGCCTGGCAAAGCATTGTCGCCCCGCGCGAGGTGGCGGCACTGCTGTTGTCGATCCGCCCCAGCCGCGAGGTGTTGCTGACCGCCTTTGCGCTGGTGGTGGTGCTGAACGCGCTGGTCTTTGCTGCCTCGGTCATGGTGACACCGCCCAGCAGTGGGCCGACACCGGCACTGGGTGATCCGATGATCTTTATGGTCTTCATGGCGTTTTCGTTGGTGGCGATGATGCTGGCGCTGACATGGGCGGGACGGGGCCTGGGAGGCACCGGCCGGATCGAAGAGGTCGCGCTTTTGATCATTTGGCTGCAGGCGCTGCGTGTGCTGGTGCAGACCGGCCTGCTGGTACTGCTCCCAGTCTCCGAGTTTCTCAGCGCCATCGTGGTCATGGCGGCCTCGGCCCTGGGGCTCTGGATCCTTCTGAATTTCCTCGCCGAAGTGCACGATCTGGACGGTCTGGGAAAGGCCGCGCTGGTGCTGGTCTTTGGCGTCCTCGGTATGGCACTGGGTCTGACGCTGATCCTGTCGCTGCTGGGGATCACTCCGTATGGGATACCTTCGAATGTATGATGTCGCACAAATCCGCGCTGACTTCCCGATCCTGTCGCGGCAGGTGAACGGCAAGCCGCTGGTCTATCTCGACAACGGCGCCTCGGCGCAGAAACCGCGGGTGGTGATCGACGCCATCACCCGCGCCTACGCCGAAGAATACTCCAACGTGCATCGCGGGCTGCACTACCTGTCGAACCTCGCGACCGAGAAATACGAAGGGGTGCGCGGCACCATCGCGCGCTTCCTCGGTGCCGCCGATGAAGAGGAAATCGTGATGAACTCGGGCACCACCGAGGGCATCAACACCGTGGCCTATGGCTGGGCCATGCCGCGGATGCAGGCCGGTGATGAGATTATCCTGTCAGTGATGGAGCACCACGCCAATATCGTGCCCTGGCATTTCCTGCGCGAACGCCAAGGTGTGGTGCTGAAATGGGTCGATGTGGACAGCACCGGCGCGCTCGATCCGCAGGCGGTGATCGACGCGATCACCCCGCGGACCAAGCTGATCGCGATCACCCATCTGTCGAACGTGTTGGGCACCGTGGTCGACGTCAAAGCCATCTGCGCCGCGGCCCGCGACAAGGGGGTGGCCGTGCTGGTGGATGGCAGCCAGGCCGCCGTGCACATGCCGGTCGACGTGGCCGACATCGGCTGTGATTTCTACGCCATCACCGGGCACAAGCTTTACGGCCCCTCAGGCTCGGGCGCGATCTATATCCGGCGTGAGCGGATGGACGAGATGATCCCCTTCATGGGCGGCGGCGACATGATCCGCGAGGTCCACAAGGACGAGGTCACCTGGAACGACCCGCCGATGAAGTTCGAGGCCGGCACCCCAGGCATCGTGCAGCAAATCGGGCTGGGCGTGGCGCTTGACTACATGATGGGTCTCGGGATGGAGAATATCGCCGCGCATGAGGCGAAACTGCGCAACTACACCCGCTCAAAGCTCGATGGGCTGAACTGGCTGCAAGTGCAGGGCACAACGCCCGACAAGGCAGCGATCTTTTCCTTTACGCTCGACGGTGCGGCCCATGCGCATGACATTTCGACCATCCTCGACAAGAAAGGCGTTGCTGTGCGCGCCGGCCAACACTGCACCGGCCCGCTAATGGACCACCTCGGCCTCAACGCCACCTGCCGCGCCTCTTTCGGCCTCTACAACACCGAAGCCGAAGTCGACACGTTGGTCGAAGCCCTGGAACTGGCGCACGAGCTCTTTGCCTGAGCCTATCGGAGCCGCGCAGCAGCCCGTCCTCTGGGCAGGCGCGGTCCTGCTCTGGCCGTTTCTGGACCACTTTGTTCAGCGTATGGCGGCAGAGGGCGAGGCCCCGGCGCTGTCACGGGCACGTGCTCTTACGGCTCTGACCGACGGCGCGATTGATCTCGACACGGCAGAGGTCGCCCTGCTGCGACTGCTGTTCGGCCGGCAAGACGCGGGCGGCCTGGCAAAGAGCTCTCCACCGTCACAAGAAACCGTCGCGTTGCGCGATGAAATGCTGACCGCCGTGGTCGCACAATGGTCCGTCTTGGGCACGACAACTCCTACAGGCCTGCTCGACACATTTATTCTGCGCGACGGGATGCTTCAGCACGGCGCTGAAGCTGATAACCTCCGCATCGCCCCCCAACCATTTGATATCCTGCTCGAAAGACTCCCCTGGTCGCTCTCGATCCTGCAGCTGCCATGGATGCCCAGGCCCTTACACGTCACCTGGCGCTAAAGACGTATTCTGCGTTGAAGCCACAAGAGCAATGGTGTATCGCCATTCGCAGGCACCTGTAGCTCAGCTGGATAGAGCGCTGCCCTCCGAAGGCAGAGGCCAGAGGTTCGAATCCTCTCAGGTGCGCCACCCTAAAACTACACCATTGAAAAATCAAGATAAATTCCGATTATTTCCAACTTGTTCCGAAAGATTGGAATTTTTTGTTCCCATTATGGTCTTTTTGGCGTCCGCGGTCTTGCTGTAGTGGCGGGTCTGAGCGCTGGCCTCGTGGCCCAGAATGGCCATGCGCTGTTCCGCCGTGGCGCCGCGCTCTTGCATCTGCACCGCCAGCATCTTGCGGATGCCATGGGCGGTCTTTCCGGTTGGGATTCCGGCGGCGCGCGCTGCGTTCGCAAACCAAAGCCCGAATGCCTTCGCCGATCGGCTGGCGCCTCGTTTTGCGCTGAGCCATGTCAGGTGTTTTGGTGCACTTTCGATGCAATCGATCAGGAACGGGCTGGCCGGGAACCAATCCGGTAGGTCGCCGCGTAGCGGTATCGTGCACTGGTTTTTGCATTTCTGACGGCGGTATTTCACCGATGACACGCTGCTGAACCGATTGCCGGTCAATCGGGACGTCGCACTCACGTCTTTGGCCTTCAATTTCGGGATCCGCGGCGCGGGGAAATCGACAGCCGTCCGGCGTCTGAACAACGGCGATGTGCCGGGCGGCTGTCGCGCCATTGGCTGGTGGAACAAAGCTAGTGGCCGCGTGATCCTTCGCCTTGTCAATCGCCGCAAAGAAGAGGTCTCGCTGTGCCTCGACGGCTGGGCCGGCACGTGACCGCCGCTCTGTTAAGCCCGCGCGTATTGCTGGTTCTGGCCATGCTGGCTGGGATCAGCGCATTGGTCTGGCGCGACGGATTTTAGACACATCAATCGAAGATCGAAGAGGAAACCAAAGATGCTGTGAATGCTGCAAACCTGGCAGAGCTGGACCGCCGCGCTTGTAATGACGCTGGCGGGATGTGGGACTTTACCGACGGCATCTGTCGAGGCGGTTCGTCAGACGATCGGTGACGCGCTCCCCGGCGCGCGCGGCCTTACCCTTGAGGACCAGGAACGGATCGACGAAACCGTTTCGCGCGCTTGTGCGACCGGCCTCTACATGAAGTCAAAGTGCGCCAAACATACCGTCGCAAGCGCGGAACGACGAAGAATGGTTACGTCCTCAGCGATCAACTTTCGAGAATTGGCTTTGGGAACCCAGATTGCGCACCTCCCAAATCGCTTGCCTGGCACCCGAAATGGGCCCTGGTCAGACTTGGCCCGACACTAGGACGCTGCAACGAGACAAATCCGAGGCGGACTCACGTCGCAAAGCAGTGCATCAAGAGACGCTGGCCCTATGGTACAATGCTGACGAAGCGGATTGGTGCGAACGCAGCAACACTTTTCGATCTGGCGCCATAGGGATTTTTGCGCCCACAAGAGTACCGGTGCCGTGTATCGGCGAAGTGCCTCACACCAGTCGTTAAATCGAACATGGCACCGTCTTCGAGTCGCAACAAAGCGCGAGAATTTTTTTGATGCCCTTTGGCAGATCAGTGCCGCCGACGACAACTTCATCATCACAAAAGGACGCTTACGGTCCGCAGGTGGTGCGAGTGGCGGTTCTGCGACTGAGGTGCTTGCAGCCAACTCAGATCAAAGACGATACTAACGCGAGCCGTAATATTTCTGATGATTGCAATGCGGGTCTCTGGAAATTCAGACTTGAAGTCGGGTCTGACACTATCGACACTTCTTGACCGATCTCGATCACCAATTAGTCGAACAACTTAATCCTTTGGAATTTCTAACGCTGAAATATAAGCAATTTTTTTTGTCACCCAAAGAGCACTTGCATCGTAAGTTTTGTCAAAATCTTCCAATTTAACCCTAATAACTGGAATGCTCAAAGCGAGATATATTGATGTGCGCAAGTCAAGGTTTTGCTAAGAGAAAACCTTGATAACTTCACTAATTCCATTATTCAGTGGCTTTTAGCATCTGAAAAGCCTTTGGGTTTGTTTTTATAAGGACTTCTTCTATCAGTTCATTTCTCTCCTGTTGACTTTTGAGCTCTTCAATTCTGATCATTAACTTAATCAATTTCAGCTGAACTTCAAGTCTCTGAATTTCGAGTTCCGCTTGCTCAAGTTCATATTCCAGTTCTGCATCAATTTGATCTTCATCGACTTGCTCAATTGTATCCATTGCCTCTTCAACGGCGACCCTTTCAACTATTATTTCTCCGTCTGGTCCAATCTCAGTATTATATGTCGCCGGTCCAGGTATTTCGCCGGCGGCTGCTTCGTCGGCCAACTCGGCGGCCGCCAGATACTCATTTACCCTGTCGATATCTATAGCCTCATCTCCGGCAAATTCAGCCTCCACTTCCGCCTCTATTTCCGGAGAGTAGTCCGTAACGGCCACAGGGTCCGGTAAGATGCCGATCACTTCGGAATCTGAGTCAGCGCCCTGAGTTAGCGCCGGTGTTGCGCAGACCGAAATTAGCAAGGCAGATTTCAAAAAGAGGTTCGTAGTTGAAGGCTTGGATTTCATTTTTCTCCTCCCTTTTCAGAGTTCAAAGTTCAGAAGCTAAGTAGTGGCATTGATAAGCCCACTGCCAGTCTTGGTCCGTCACCACTGAAGCTTGTCAAGTCCTGAATGCTAAAAGTCGCAGAAAGAGAGCTGTCCGGTATTCGGAATGCAAATCCTGCACTGAGATTTCTTCCGTTCCAGTCTACAATGAAATTGGCGCTCTGAGAAAGCTCGGCGGACAGAGCCGCGAACACTGTCGTTCCACGTTCGCCTTTGCCAGCTGCAACGTCCTTTGGGCGCAACTTGGCAAAGCGACCAGTTCCTGCTCCAATTGTGAATACGCCATCAAATGGCAAGAATGATTGGTTGTTCGAGAAAGACTTGCTGAGAACAATGTAGTAACTGGAATCCGAGTCGGTTTCCTTTACAAACATGTTTTGCCCGCCCACGGCTATTGAAAGCCCGTCAAACAGATATCGGCTCATACTTCCGGAAAAAGACACTCGGTCTAGGTCAAGATGCGACAGATCATTGAAGCCTAGGCCCAAACTCACTCCCAGGTTCTCGAAAGAGTTCCCAAAAGACAATCCTAGTGACGCGCCGCCGTCCGCTTTGTCATCATAAGCGACTCTGTTGACGCCGCCGATACTGAAACCTAGTTTGAAGCGCGCAGGCTTGCCAGTGCGAAATTTGGAAGGTCCAAACCCAGAAGGCACGGAGAGCGTATGTGCAGCGCTATTCGGGAGCTTTACGTTGAATCGCCGATACCCCTCGAGTCCACCACATCCAGGCCTCCGAGGTCTCGGATCAACTGACGTTCCGATTGGACTGAGGAAGGAAACGAGAAAAAGCCGCGTCCAACGTCAAATGCCAGAAGGCGCCCTCGCAACAGTTGCTCGACGTCGTGTGTAAGAACTACATAACCAGAAATGTTTACTGCGTTATACCTCGCCTCTTCTGTTTCTTGTGCACGAACAGGGCTCGCGCTGAACATGAACAGGTAGGCAAGTATCGCGACAGTTAGGTATCTGTTTCCTCCTCCAATTAATCGACTTGTCCGCATGAGACCGAACTTCCTACCCCCAATCGACGCCTAGTAGATACTGACGAATGGGGGGCACTTGTGCAACCATGCATTGCAGATGAAACTTTCAAAACACCTTTCGCGGTTTATCATGTTGTAGGAGGCAGCTCGAGGGCTAACAATATCTTGGGTTTTCAAGCATTTCGCCAATGATTGGATGCCCATTCGAACCCAAATAGGAGTGGGGCGCTTGATCGGCGTAAGATGTTCCGTCAGTGTTCTCTCATGTCCAGCTGGCCGTCACGCATCCCACCCGACTTGTGCAAAGTGCTCGACGAGCTTAGAGAGTTTCGAACACCGTCTGAGCGACAAGATGACTGAGTACGACTGGATCAGGACCGAGATCAGCAACGTGAGCTCGCAAACACTCAAGGCATTCATCGTATTCTGAACTCGACAGAACCTCGCTTGGTACGCCGTTGATTTGTGTACCTTCGGCGTACAGTGAGCGTAACCCCACCAAACCGAGGATCGGTGCCACATCTTCGAGAATGATTCCATGGATTTCCAAATTATCCAACAACGGCAGGGCTTTGAGCGGGTCCAGCGAGGTGATCTGCGTGTGCGAGCAGTTGAGCTGCTGCAGCGCCGGCAGGGCTTTGAGTGAGTCCAGAGACGTGATTTTCGTACCCAAGCATTGAGCCGCTGCAAGTTGGAGATTTCGCTAACCCCACTGAAGTCGACCAATTTGGTCCAGGACTCATTCAACGCTCTCAACGCGGTCATCGCAGCGGCGCGGTAGTCAGTCGGCAGATCGACGGAAGTTGCAGAGTCTTCGACCGACGTGGCGCAGTTAGCGAAGGCGCGCCGCAGTTGGGCGGCCTAATCGGCGCGCCCCTCGAGCAGCGCGCGGATATCGGCAAGCGGGATCGCCTCGAACCGGCCGTCGCCGCCGCCCACGGCGATGCCTACCAGTTCCCCGTCCGCGTCCACCAGGGCGCCGCCGCTGACCCCGGGCTGCATTTGCGCGGTGACGTGGAGGCGGCCAAGTTCGGCCTCTGGTACCGGGCCGGCAATCAGCGCGCCGGGGTCAAAGACCCGCACCTCTTGCCGGGCCAAATCCGCCCCGACTGCAAAGACCATCGGCGTCGTCAGCGCGTCACCCGCCAGGTCCGGGATATGCCCACCCTCGGGCAGCCCATCGACCTCCAGCAGCACCAGATCGCCAGGGTAGATCGACGGCACAACCCGCGCGCCGCGCGGGCCTGCGGAGGTGTGCACCACGGCGTCACTCCGATCGCCCACCACGTGGCGGTTGGTCACCAAGAGGTTGGGCCCAATGCGGGTGGCACTCGCGACCGGGTCATAGCTCGAGACCGGAAAGACCGCCTGGCGCATCACGCAAACCGGCTGCGGATGCGGGCAATCGCCCAGCAAATCAGCCGGTTGCACTGCGGCCTCTGCATCGGGTGATTGCAAGACCAGCACCACGTCTTGGCGATTGCCCTGCCGCTCGAACACCACGGTGACACGTGTCGCATCGTTGGGCAGAATGGCGAGGGCGGCCACAGCATCGCGCGGGTCCTGTACCCGGCGCGCGCCGATCTGTAGGATCAGGTCTCCGGGTTGGAGACCCGCCAGGTCGGCCGCCCCCCCGGCCTGAACCGACCGCACCGCAGGCGCTGCGACCCGCGCCAGTTGCGCGCGTGATCCGGTCTCGAGCCGCCAGCCGGGTGCAGGGTAGCGCACCTCACCGGTCGCCAAAAGCGCCTCCGCGACGCGGGTCAACAGCGCGGCCGAAACCGCAAAGCTCACCCCGGTGTTGGTGTCGCTTTCCGAGGCGAAGATCGCCGAGACCATGCCCACCAGCCGGCCGTCAGCATCGACAAGCGCCCCACCCGAACTGCCCGGGTTGATCGCCGCGTCAGTCTGCACAAAGTCCTCCACCGAGTTGAACCCGGCGTTTGAGACCTGCAGGGCCGACACGACCCCGCAAGTCACCGACAAACCCAGCCCAAAGGCGTTGCCCACAGAACAGACCGGATCGGCTAGCGCGGGGTCGGCGGCCATCTCGAAACGTGGCAAGGGCGCGTCGACCTGCAGCAAGGCGATGTCGCTGGCCGCATCATGGCCGATCAACTCGGCAGGCAAGATACGCCCGTCATGCAGCCGCACATCGATGCGCCGGGCCGGTTCGATCACGTGCCAGGCGGTGGCAATAACCCCGTCCCCAAGCACAACACCGCTGCCCTCCGGCGCCACACCCGGAGGCCCGCCGGTCCCGCCTTGGGCGCGCCCGGCCCAGACCGGCAGGACCGACACCACCGATTGCACAGTCTCGGGCGGCAGGGCCTGCGCTCGATCCAATGGCCCCAATGCCAACACAAGCGCGCAAAGCCCAAGGCGAACAAACCGCGTCAATCCCATGATGCCCCTTCCCGAGCCCATTCCAGCCCGCCGATAAGACCATACCCGCGATAGCCCAGGCAAGAAGTGCCGTCGCTTGCTCTTCCCTCCATTCACCCCGCGCTGATCACGCAATCCCCAAGGGACTCAAGCGGCCTTGGGGACAGGCGTCCTCACGGTGCTCGTGCCCATGGCGTTCGCGACATTGTCGGCGACGATACGCGCTGTCGCTGCAGAGAGGGTCCACCCAAGGTGACCGTGGCCCGTGTTGTAGAACACACCCGGCGCCTTGCCGCGACCGACACGGGGCAGCATCGACGGCATCATTGGGCGCAAGCCCGCCCAAGGCGTGACATTCTCGGTCGACACGCCGGGAAAGAAACGCTCACACCATTCGGTGAGGGGGCGGATCCGGTCGGCGCGGATGTCCTTGTTGGCGCCGTTGAACTCTGCCGTGCCTGCGATCCGAAACCGGTCCGCGCCGAGACGGCTGGCCACGATTTTTGCCCTGTCGTCGAGCAAGCTGATCCAGGGCGCGGCGGCTTGGCTTTCCGCATCATCGAGCGACACGGTCACCGAGTAGCCCTTGACCGGGTAGATGTTCACGCGATCACCCAGTTGCCGCGAGAATTCGCGGCTGTGGATGCCGGCGCTCACGACGACAGCGTCGAAGTCTTGCGTTGCACCGCCTTCGGTGACCCGAACTCCCCCGTTCACGGTCGCCAACCTTTCCACCTTGGCGCCAAACCGCAACGCAGCACCCCGCCGCGCGCAAGCCCTTGCGAGGCCCATGGTGAATTTGTGGATGTCGCCCGAGCTGTCGGACTCGGTCAGGAAGCCGCCGATGATCTTGCCCTGAAGGGCGGGCTCAATCTCCCGGATCTCGTCGACCGAGACCTCACGCCGGTCCAGCCCGCCTTCTTTCAGAAGCAAGTTCACCTTGCGCGCGTGCGCGAGGTCGCTCTGACGATCATAGAAATGCAGGATGCCCCGCCGCTCGAGATCAAAATCGATCCCCTCACGGTCGGCCATGTCAAACAGCACCGCGCGTGCGGCAATGGCGAGCTTCACGGTTTCAATCGTGTTTGCCTTGTAGTTGGGAATGTTGGACAAGAACTCGGCCATCCAACGCATCTTGTGCAGCGTCGGCGCGGGGTTCACGAGCAAAGGCGCGTCCGCTTGCAGCATCCATTTCAGCCCCTTCAGGACAGTGCTCCACTGGGTCCAGACCTCGGCGTTGGACGCGGAAAGCTGCCCACCGTTTGCGAAACTGGTTTCCATGGCGGCATACCGGTTCCGGTCAAAAACCGTGACTTCGAAGCCCCGGTCGAGCAGCTCATAGGCGGTGGTCAGGCCGGTCACACCGGCGCCAATAACAGCAACTTTGGACATAGGTCATCTCCTCGCACGTGCGGCCTTGGCCGCTTGCCCCCTCCGTGCGTGGAACCTGAGAGCTTCACCCATTGCTGGGCTTTCTCCTACGGTGGACCCTGACGGGCCGCTTTCCGGAGTGTTGAAGCCATACCGGTCCTTGGACCTGAGAGTTTCCGGGGCGGTTGCTCCTTCGGCGGCGGGGTGTCCCGCCTTCTCCCGGTATAGCCTTTGCTGATCCGCTCGTTAGTGAAGCGGATCGATTCGATCAACTGATTTTTGGCATAGCGGCGCTAGGCACAATGTGCTCAAGGTCGTTGTGTCAGAGAAACCGCGGGGGAGGCCGCCCGGTGACGCAGCTTACCCATTGTGCCGAAGGATCAGTTTTGCCAACCAGAGTGACCACATGACGGTCGAAAGCCGCGCCATACTTTTGATGATCGGCGCCATCTTTTGCTTTTCGATCATGGATGCCGCGGTAAAGGCCGTGTCGCCAAGTGTCGGCGTCCTCCCGGCGCTTTGGGCGCGTTATGCCGGGCAGATGCTCTTGGTTTTTGTGCTGGTACTGCCGCGTTTGAAACAGGTGGTGCGCACCCGCTATCCCCGTCTGCAGTTTCTGCGCTCGATCCTTTTGATGAGCGCAACTGCGTTTTTCTTCACAGGCCTAAGCCTCATCCCGCTGACCGATGCGGCGGCTTTGATGGCCACCAATCCGGTTCTGATCACGCTGGGGGCCGCGGTATTCTTAGGTGAGCGTCTGGGCCTGCGCCGGATCTCCGGGATCGTGGCGGCGCTGATCGGCGCGATGATCATCATCAGACCGGGGAGCGACGTGTTTTCCGTCGCCGCGTTTTTTCCCTTGGCCGCGGCGTTTTGTTATTCCGGTTACGCACTGCTCACGCGCCGCGTTGGCCCGGATGAGGATGTCTGGACATCGCTTTTCTACACCGGCCTCGTCGGCACGGTCATTCTGAGCCTCGCGGTGCCTTTCGAGTGGCAAACGCCGGGGGTATCGGATGCCGTCTTGATGCTCGTCATCGCCCTCTCTGGAACGTGCGGGCAATTGGCTCTGATCCGTTCGTTTTCCTTGGGCGAAGCTGCCATGCTCGCACCTTATGCCTATTCCGGGCTGGTGTTTGCCGCGCTTTGGGGGATCCTGTTCTTTGCCGAAGTGCCTGATCTCTATACCGTTTTTGGCTCCGTCGTCATTGCTGGGGCCGGGCTTTACGTCTGGCACCGCGAGCAACGCCGGCGCGGGTAGCGCGCTGGCCGAAACCGCCTTTGGGAAACCCCGTTCGAACGAAAGTCAGGCCCTCAACATCGCTTCAACCAGCTTTTGCACCGCAAGCGCTTCGTCCAGGGTGGCCAAGCGGTGCGGCTGGCCGCTGAGGCAGAGAAGCAACTCATCAAGTTGCGCGTTCAGGCTTGCGGCACGCGGATCGTCCGGTCGGTCTGCAACCTCGACAAACGCGCCGCCGTCGGATTGGGCATCAACGTAGAAATCTGTAATCCGGCGGCTTGCCAGGCTGCCTTTGATCGTCAATTCCTGCCGGTCGGGCTGCGCACCGCCCACGCTTGCGAGGATGCTGACCGGGAGTCCCTCCGCCGTTTCAAGCCGCGCCAGCAGCGCGGTTTCGCACAAGGCAGGGTCGTCGGGATAGGACGGACGCGCCCAGACCAGCGACAGCGGTCCAAGCACACGCGCGCTGAAGAACAGGAAATGCGACAGCACCTCGCGCGTCAGGCCGCCCTCGGCCCGAAAGCGCAGCCAATCCGCGGCTTGCTGCCAGGCACGCGGCCAGGCGCTGTAGGTCACAAGGATATCCGCCCCGACAAGCGTTCCCAAAGCACCGCTTTGTGCTGCCTCGGTCACGCCCATCAGCGCGGCGCCCGCGGCCTGGGTGAAGTTCACCGCGGCAGGAACGCCGCTGGCCTTCAGACGTGTCACCAGTTCCTCACTCTCACCGACATCCACACCCAGCGGTTTTTCCAGGAACGGCGCCTTGCCGGCTTTTGCAGCGGCCAGGGCATACGTTTTATGCGAGGCCGGCGGGCAGGCGAGGTAGACAAGATCGGCCGCTGCGATCGCGGTGGCGGCATCGGCTGCGATCAAGGCCTCAGGCGCCAGGCCCGCCGCCGCGCGACACGCCTCCGGGTTTGGATCCCAGATTGCGACGGGTTGGTAGCTGGGATGCAGCTCCATACGCTCGAGCATGCGCTGGCCCATGATCCCCAGGCCGATGACGGTCGTTTTCACAGTCATGCGCTTTCCCCTGCGTCCAAAAGCGTTTTCGCCATCATCATGTGCACCCCCTTGTTGCCGTTTACCGTCTGGGTGATCCGCAGATCCCCGGCGAGCGAGCAGAGCATATAGGCATCCTCGCGCGACAGCCTAGTTTCGGCGACGATCCAGACTATCATTTCGCGCAGCGCCATCTCTGCGCAGCGGTCCAGATCCTCGTGCATCCCCATGCTGATCAGGTGTGTCGGGGTCTCCGCCCGCGGGACGTCCAGCGCAAGGTCCTTGTGCAGGATGAATTGGAAGGTGCCTTGCAGCGCCGTTTCGATGGCCGTGACGCAGACCTCACCGTCGCCCTGCGCCCCGTGGCCATCGCCGCAGGAAAACAACGCGCCCGCGGCAAAGACCGGCAGGTAAAGCGTTGTGCCCGCCACCAGCTCCTTATTGTCGATATTGCCGCCATGCGCGCGCGGCTGGATCGTCGAGATACGGCCCCAATTCGGGGGCGGCGCCACACCCATCACACCGAAGAACGGTGCAAGCGGCAGGTCGAGCCCCCAAGACAGCCGCGCCCGGCCTTCCTCGGGAAAGAGCGGGATCGTCACGTGCCGGCCGGTTTGAAAGTCATCCGGCAATGTCCCGGCGAGCGCGCGAATGATGTTCCAGCCCCAGTTCTGGCGCAGCGCGATGTCCAGTATGCGGACCTCGAGCACGTCACCGGGCAAGGCGCCTTTCACAGCGATCGGCCCGGTCAGGATATGCCCCGGAAGCTGGCGTTCGGATTGCGCATGAATGTCAAGCAGCTCGGGCGGCACGTGGAACCCTTCGCCCGCGGGCGGCAAGTGCTCCGGACCGCCAGAAACCGTTTCAATGACAACGGTCGCACCGCTTTCAACCTCCGCCACAGGCGACAGGGTGGCATCGAAATAGCCCCAATGGCAGGTTTCAGGGCTGGCAATGAGGCGGGTGGTCATCAGTAGGGTATCCTTGTCGAGTTTGGAGGCAGAGCATGATCACCGGGTTGGTTTTGCACCCAGACCTTTGACCGCCAAGGTTTGGTTCTGCTGCAGTTTTTTACCACTGAGCGGCGCAGGATTGCCATCCGGCGCTGAAGGCTATTTTTCGGTCACGTACGCCAGTCAAGTTCGCGTCTTTCAAGAAAGCCAATGAAGGCGCCGATGACCGCCCCACGCAAGGACAAGACCATAGAACCGGCAAAAAGACGTTCGAGATCCGGTTTCAAGGATATCGGCGCCGACCCTAAATCCTGCGCTCGGCTGGATTATGAGGAAGCGTTGGCTGATATCGTCATCCGAGCAAGTTGCCTGTGCCGCAGCGCGCTGTGAATGCCGCGACACGGTATTGGTTTGCCGGTCCGTCAAAGCGCAGACATAGCCCCTGCAATTTCCGCCAAGCGCCCTAAATCTATGCCGAGCAGCGAAAAGACGTTTGGAGGCGGGACAAGAAATGACGACAAAGCCAGTGCATGCCGGGGTGAAAGCCGTATTGGAGTATGGTCCGATCATCGGCTTCCTGGTGGTTTATCTGCTCTACAAAGACGAGGTTTTTGTGGTCGCCGGCACGGAATACACCGGCTTTGTCGCCGTCACGGCAGCGTTCATTCCGATCTTCTTGCTGAGCATTGGCGCGCTTTGGTTTCTGTCGGGGCGGCTTGCGCGGATGCAGGTGGTGACGGCCGTCATGCTGATTGTTTTCGGGGGCCTTAGCGTTTGGTTGAACGATCCCAAGTTCTTCAAGATGAAACCAACCGCGGTTTATCTGCTCCTCGCCGCTATCCTCGGGATTGGTCTGCTTCGCAGGCAATCCTGGTTGAAATTCGTGATGGAGGAGATGATCCCCCTGAAAGAAAAGGGCTGGATGATCCTGACCAGACGCGTGACAGCAATGTTCTTCTTGTCCGCCGTCGCCAATGAAGTGGTCTGGCGCACGCAGACCGAAGAGTTCTGGGTGTTTTTTGAGACCTTGGCGATGCCGGTTCTGATCTTTGCATTCTTCATGTCGCAAACCCGGCTCTTTGTGGAATACGCGACGCTGGAGCCGTCGTAAGCCTGTTCCTGAACGAAAGGCGGGGTGCCCCAAAGCACCATGACCACCCGGTGACAAAACCGGCCGCGCCTAGCGCTATGTCAGCTTCTCTCAGCGCAGAGCCCGCCTCCGTAGTCGCCGCCGCAGAAACACTTCTGCGACCAGCAGGTACGGGACATAAAAGGCAAACACCTGGATCTGATCAAAGGGGCCGGTGAAGGCAGAGTTCGACCCCAGACCATCGGTCAGCCCGTACCAGATCCCATAATGCATCCGGTAGATCCAGGACCCGACCGCCAGGATCACCAGCCGCGTTGCCCAGGCAAAGTGCTGCGGCCGGTTCTTGTCGATCGCGTGGTAAATCGTGGCGGCGGCTGCCCAGATCAGCGCGCCGCCATAGATCGCAAACCACAGGCTCATCCACCAGCCGCCGACCGTGCCTTTTATCAGGATATAGACGAAACCTCCCGGCCCTGTGACGATGGCAAGGCCAAACAAGACGTAGCCAGAGCGCCTATGCACCGCAGGCCAGCGGCGTCGGAGGATGGGAAGCGCCTGCAACGGCGCGCCAATCGTCAGCAAGGCGCCGGCGAACATGTGCAGGGCAAGCGCGGCATTGGCGACAAGCGCATCTTCGAAAAACACACGAGAGACCGTGCCAGGCGCGTCCGCGACAAGGCCCTGAACACCCAGACTGGCCGAATACACAACAAACCAAGCGGTGTTGAGAGCAAGGAGGAGCAATAAAACAGTCGGAACAGCGGCGCGCATAGGCCAGAGCTAGACCACGTCAGGACACCGACCAGCCGAACGCCTGGTCAAATCGCGACGTTGACCCAGAAGGGGTTCGCATCTTGGCTCATCTGAGCAAACCGTCTGATCGCCGATCATGGTTTGGTGGAGCGAAAATGATCCCTAGGCGCGAAGCATGCTTGGTACCAGCGCTTCCGCCGCTTCAATCACGGCTGCGATACGCGCCACGTTTCGGGCGCCCGGCCGGAACGTCAAATAAACCGGGTTTACTGGGGCCTGGTACGCGTCGAGGCAGCGCACAAGTGTCTTGGTCTTGATGGCATTAATCACCATGAAATCCGGCAGGTTGGCAAAGCCTTGCCCGGCCAATGCGAGTTGCAACAGGATGCCAAAGCTGCGAACGGCAATGGGGCCTGAGACGTCCACACTTTCCTCGATCTCCCCCTTGCTGAACCGCCAAGTGGCGCCGGGCCGGTCGCCGCGGAAGGTGAGACACGGCAGTGTGGAGAGGTCAGACGGCGTTGATGGCGCGTGTTGTGCGCGCAACTCGGGCGCGGTGACCAACCACCTCGAAAACCCGCCCAGTTCTATGGCAACCAGCCGGTCATCTTTGAACGTGCCAACCCGGAAGGCGAGGTCGGTTCCGGGGTCCTGCATATCCTCAAAGGCGTAATCCGGGCGCATCACCAGCGTAAGGTCCGGGTGCCGTGCGCGGATCTCCGGGAATAGCCTGGTGGCAATCAATCCGCCAAATTCGGGCGTTGCGGCGATGGTGACTTGGCCTGAGACCCCCACGCTTTCCTCGCGCGCGATGTCTTGCAGCAAGTCAATCTCGGCCAGGATCGAGCGGATGCGGTCGTCCAGTTTGCGCCCCACCGGGGTAAGACGCACAGATCGCGCCCCACGTTCCAGCAGCCGCACGCCAAAATGCTCCTCCAGCTGCGCCACATGACGGCTGACCCCAGACTTCGCCATGCCCAATTCCTGGGATGCCGCGCTGATGCCGCCCAGCTTTGCGACGGTATGAAAGCTCAGAAGAGCTGGCAGGCCTAGCGTTCTAATATCTTGAACCATGGGTTCAAACTTATCTGTCTGTTCTGGCGGTGATGCAAGCCGTATCTCAGGGTCATCACAACAGCCCCAGACAAACGGGCACGAAAAACGGAGCACTGACATGAACATTCTGATCACTGGCGCCAGCAGCGGATTTGGCAAACTCATCGTGACCGATCTGGTTGCGGCCGGTCACCGGGTTGTGGGCTCGATGCGCGACATCACGGGCCGCAATGCCGGGGCCGCGGCGGAGTTCAAGGCCATGGGGGTCGAGGTCGTTGAAATCGACGTGACAGAAGATGCCTCGGTCGAGGCCGGTGTCGCCCAGGCCAAGCAAATTCTTGGCCACGTCGACACCCTGATCAACAATGCTGGCGTGGGCGCACATGGGTTGCAGGAGAATTTCTCGGCCGATGATTTCCGCCGTCTCTTTGACATCAACGTCTTCGGCGTCCAGCGGATGATCCGCGCCGTCTTGCCTGAAATGCGGACGCGGGGTGAGGGCCTGATCCTCAATATCTCGAGCCTCCTCGGACGCGTGGCGCTGCCGTTCTACGGCCCCTACAATGCCAGCAAATGGGCGCTGGAAGCCATGAGTGAAAACTACCGCGCAGAACTCAGCGCCTTTGGGGTCGATATCGCCATCGTTGAGCCGGGCGGGTTCCCGACGCGCTTCATCGATAACCTGATGCAGCCCTCGTCGCGCGATCGCGATCCGGGTTATGGCGAGATGGCCGGCGCGCCGAAAGCGTCCTTGGAAGGGTTCGAAGGCTTCCTTGCTGCCAACCCGCAGCAGAACCCGCAACTGGTGGCGGATGCAGTTCTGCAGGTGATCAGCGCCGCGCCGGGCACACGCCCCTTCCGCACCGAGGTTGACCGCATCGGCATGGCCGAGCCGCTCAAGGCCTATAACGAACACTTGGCGCAGGTCACCACCGGGCTCTTCACGAACCTCGGGATGCAGGACATGCTGACGCTCAAGACCGCAACGCAGCAAGCGGCCTGACAAACACGCCCCGGTCGCAGAACGCTGTGGCTGGGGCCCTTGGCTAGGAGGACAAGGCAATGAAATACGCAGTTCTTGGGACCGGCATGGTCGGGCATACGCTGGCGACGAAGCTTGTGTCGCTTGGTCACGAAGTCCGGATGGGCGCGCGCAGTGCCGACAATGAAAAGGCCGTGGCTTGGGCCGACGCCAATGGCGCGAAAGCTCGGCAGGGGCGCTTTGCGGAGGTCGCGGCGTGGGCGGACCGGGTGATCTTTGCGGTGAACGGCGGCAACATCGTCGCGGTCGCCGAGGCCGTCGGCAATGACGCGGTCGCGGGCAAGACGGTGATCGATGTCACCAATCCGCTGGACATGTCGGGCGGCTTGCCGCCGACATTGATCCCCGAACTGTCAAACACAACCTCGGCGGGCGAAGCGCTTCAGGCGCAATTGCCGGACGCAAAGGTGGTCAAGACGCTGAACACGATGAACCATTTGATCATGGTCGATCCCGCCCGCGTGCCAGGTGAACACGACGTGTTCCTGTGCGGCGAGGATGACGCTGCAAAGCAGGATGTTGTCGCCATGCTGGCCGAGTTTGGCTGGACAGATCCTGTTGACCTCGGCCCGCTGGCGGCCGCCCGAGGCACCGAAGGCCTTATGCCCTTTTGGCTCCGCATGTGGGGCGCCGTCGGAAACGCAGACTTCAACTACCGGATCGTGCGGGCCTGAGGATACCGTCCGAACGCCAAGCGCGTGTCACGGTCGAAGCAAAACAATAGCAACTGCATCCCCAACCTCAGCTCAACCAAAAACACGTGATCGGCTCAGCGTTCGAGTTGCAATGATGAGACAAAAGATCATAGAGAAAGTTGGTGTTTGGTCAGGCGAATGGACTAACAAACATCGAGCTAGCCCTGACTTGAAAAGATCGCGAGCCTATACCAACTTCTTGGATCGTATCACCATGACAATATACACGTTGGTCTATTTCTAGGTGCTCGTCAGACGATCGCAGTACTTTCCTCCCAATAGTACGCAACACATTCAAAGACGGCTTACTCATCCACCATCGATTCCTCGGTTTGGCGTTGGAGACTTCCACAAACTTGACAATCAATGCTTCCAGCCAAGGCTTTGCATGTGCGTCTATCGAGAGCGAATTCGAGGGCACCTGGAAATCACTCGTCCCGTTAAACAAAGCCGTGAGAGTCGGCGTTAGAACAATGTGCCGATGGTTTTGATCCGCCAAACGCTGAGCGTTTTCGTGTGTTCGTATCTCTCGTATTGGCACAGCTCAGTTTTTACCGTTTGCCGGCGCGACCCATTGCCGGGCGCAAAGACGCCGGGCCGCTATTACGTGAGCTCAGTTTTTCGCGCGCTGGGCTCGGCTCGCTAGCACTTGTTTGGCCAGGGTCTGGGTGTAGCTGCAGAGTTCGGCAAGGCCTTGTTCGGCGGCTTCACCATGATGCGCTTCAATGCTGTCGGCGATGTGTTGGTGCAGCGCTATGATCGCGGCGCGGGAGCGGGCGGTGAAGGTGATCATGTTCATCAGCGGCTGCATTGCCTCGATGGCGCCGGCGAGTTGGTAGCTGAGCACGGGGTTGCCGGCACCGTCGACAAGCGCGCGGTGGAAGGCGACGTCGGAGGCGCAGAACGCCTCGTCGGTGAGGCCCGGTTGCGACTGGCGGTGGATCTCGGCGCGCATGGTGGCGAGGTGATCGGGGGTGCGGCGGGTGGCGGCGAGGTCGGCGCAGGCGCTTTCGAGGGCGTAGCGGGCCTCGCAGGCGGTGTCGAAATCGACGGCGTTCATCGAAAGAAGCAGCGTCGAGGTGGTGATCTGCTGATCATAGGCGTCCTCGAAGCTGAGCCGGTTGACGAAGGCGCCGCCCGTGGCCCCGCGCTGGGTGCGGATCAGGTTCTGCGCCGCCAGCCGTTTCAGCGCCTCGCGCACGGTGGGGCGGGAGACGCCGAAATGGTCGGCGAGCTCGGCCTCTGACGGCAGGCGGGCGTCGATCAACAGGTCTCCGGCGACGATGGCGTCGCGGATTGCCTCGGCGATCTGGGTCGAGAGGTCCTGGCCTTGTAAGAGGGCGCGTTTTTTCATGTCTCGCAAATGTCAGACGATTAATTGTTTGACAATTAAACGCCAGACGAAAAGAAAGGCAAATCGAGAGACTCACCCAAAAGGCCCGGCAATGACCACCAGCTTGAGCCGTATTCCACTGCGATCCGTGCTGTGGCTGGGGTTCTTTGGCGCGATCCTCTGGGCCTGGTGGGTGATGTATTCCATGGCGATGTCGATGGATGTCGACCTGATCGGGCGTCCGGGGCCGATGGGTCAGCGCATGGCCGCGATGGACCCGCGCATGGACATGTACATGCCGATGGCCGAGTTCGGGCCGCTCTTTGCGATGTGGGCGATCATGATGGCAGCAATGATGCTGCCGACCCTGGTGCCGACCTTGCGCGCCTACGAAGACCTGATGGTGTCGGCAGACGGCACGCGGGG
>JASJCC010000165.1 GCA_030066175.1 Paracoccaceae bacterium
TCGCGGCAAAGGAGCGTGGCGCCTCGATCCCGTCACTCATCTCGCGAAAGGCCCGCAATTGCTGGGCGTTCATCGGATGCTCGGGCTCATCGGCGCAGGCCAGGTGGCTCATCACCAGCGTCGGGTTCTGCGCCAGGGCGATGTCCCGCAGGGCCGACCATTCGCTGGGCTCCATGCCCAACCGGTTCATGCCGGTGTCCAGTTGGATGCCAAAGGGATGGCCCGGCAGGCCCTCCACATGGCGCAGCATCTGGTCGATGGAATTCAGCATTGGCGTCAGGTTGGCGTCGCGGATCAGCGCCGCATCACCCGCCATATGCCCGGCAAAGACGCTGATTTCGGGCCCCGGGCCCAGCACCCGGCGCAGCGCGGCGCCTTCTTCGGCGATGGCGACAAAGAACTGTCGCGCGCCGGCCCTTGCCAGTGCCGGGGCGACCTGGTCGATCCCCAGCCCATAGGCGTCGGCCTTGACCACCGCGCCGGTTTCGGCGCTGCCGGCGTCGTTCAGGCGGCGCCAATTGGCGCAAAGCGCGTCGAGGTCGATGGTCAAACGGGACTGTGCCATGGCGCCTGTCTTGGCACGCTCAACCATGGGGTCAAGGGCAAATCGGGCCTGCGCGCTTGCCGAGGCGCGGGGTCGGCGCTAAAGCGGCAGAATGAAGGACGCCGACAACGCTGCATTCGAACAGGCGCTGCGCCGCAAGATCGACACCAAGACCAAGCCCTTGGGCGCCTTGGGCCGGATCGAGGATTTGGCCGCGCAGGTCGCGCGCTTACAAGCCAGCTTGACCCCGCGGATGGCGCGCTGCCGGTTGGTGATCTTCGCCGCTGATCACGGCATTGCCGCGGCGGGTGTCTCGGCCTATCCGTCCGAGGTGACGCGCCAGATGGTGTCGAATTTCGCCAGCGGCGGGGCCGCGGCGAATGTGTTTTGCCGGGTGCAGGGCGTGGAGTTGCAGGTGGTCAATGCCGGCGTCCGGGGCGGGCCGTTTGACCTGCCAGAGGTGACCGAAGCGGCTTTGGGTGAGGGTACGGCCTCGTTCCTGGACGGCCCCGCCATGTCGGCAGAGGTTGTGGACCGCGCTTTGAAAACAGGCGCAGCGTTGGGCGCGGAGGGCGCGTTCGACGCCATGGCGTTTGGCGAGATGGGGATCGGTAACACGTCGTCTGCGGCAATGTTGGGCCATGTGTTGACAGGCCTCCCCTTGGACGAGCTTGTGGGCCGCGGCACAGGCCTCGACGATGGCGGGCTGGCCCGCAAGCTGGCGGTCTTGCAGGCGGCGCGGCAGCGCGTGCCGGGGGCGATGACGCCTGAACAGGCTTTGGCAGAGTTTGGCGGGTTCGAGATCGCCATGATGACCGGCGCAATGCTGGGCGCGGCGGCGGCCGGTCGGTTGGTGCTGGTCGATGGCTTTATCGCCACAGCTGCCGCGCTGGTTGCCACGCAGTTGCGGCCCGAGGCACAGGCGGCAATGGTGTTCTGCCACCGCTCAGCCGAGGCCGGGCATGGCGCTTTGCTGAAAGCGCTGCAGGCCGAGCCGCTCTTGCAGCTGGACCTGCGGCTCGGCGAGGGCACCGGCGCAGCCCTCGCCTGGCCCCTGATCCGCGCCGCCGTCGAAATGCTGAACGACATGGCCTCCTTCGACGAGGCGGGCGTGTCCGGGGCCACATGAAGCATCCCATCCGCATCGAGTGGGAGCTGTTTTTGCTGGCCGTGCAGTTCCTGACCCGGCTGCCGGTGCCGCGTGACTTGCCGTTTTCTGACGACCTGCTGATCCGCGCGACGAAGTATTACCCGTTGGTAGGCGTGCTGATCGGCGCGATTGGCGCCGCGGTCCTGCTGATCTCCGCGCTGGCCCTGCCGCCGCTTGTGGCCGTGCTGCTGTCGCTGGCGGCGACCCTTCTGGCGACCGGTGCCTTTCACGAGGACGGGCTGGCCGATGCCGCCGATGGGATCGGCGGCGGGCTGACGGCCGAGCGCGCGCTGGAGATCATGCGCGATTCTCGGATCGGCACGTATGGCGCGGTCACCCTCGGCACGGTGCTGGCGTTGAAGGTGGCGCTGCTCGCGTCGGTGCAGCCGGGGGTTGCGGCGATCTTGCTCGTGGTCGGGCATGGGATGGGGCGGATGGCGGCGGTGCACATCATCGCCACCACCCGCTATGCCCGCGATGTTGGCGCAAAATTCGTGGCGCCATCGGTCACGCCGGATGGCTATCGCGTGGCGCTGGCGACGGCGTTTGTGATCCTCTGCGGGCTGATCGTCACCCTCGGCCCCGGGCTGGCGTTCTGCGCAGCACTCGGCTGCATCGCGCTGGCCCAAGCCTGGCGTTGGGTGTTTGTGCGCAAACTCGGCGGCTATACCGGCGATTGCCTCGGAGGCACCCAGCAGATGGGGGAACTGGGGCTCTATCTCGGGGCGGTCGCGTGGCTCTGACCCTGTTGCGCCATACCACGCCGGACGTGGCCCCGGGCACCTGCTATGGCCGGACCGACCTGCATTTGGCCGCAAGCTTCGAGGACGAGGTGCAGCAGGTGCTTGCGTTGGTGCCGCACCCGAGCGCGATCCTGACCTCGCCGCTGACCCGCTGCCGGCTTCTGGCAGAGCGGATCGCAAGCCATGTCCAGGTTGAGCTGCGCTACGCAGAGCATTGGATTGAAATGGATTTTGGCGCCTGGGAGGGCATCCGCTGGGACGCGATTCCGCGCCTGGAACTGGATGCTTGGGCGGCGGATTTCCACGGCTTCAACGGCCATGGTGGCGAGAGCGTCGCGCAACTCGCCGCCCGGGTCGAAACGGGGTTGGCCAGTGCCCCCGCAGGCGCGCTGATCGTCACCCATTCCGGCTGCATCCGCGCGGCCATGGCGCTGCGTGAGCTGGGTGACGGGTGGGAAACCGAGACCCCGTTTGGCGGCATGGTCGCGGTCTAAGCCCGCGTCAGAGCACGCGCACGCCTTTGTCAGGATGCGCCGCATAATGCGCCAGCCGAGAGGGCAGCTCGCCCACATGTAACTCAAGCTTGTGCCCATCCGGATCGCAGAAATAGAGCGATGCGCCCTCCGATGTGTTGGTCTTCCAGAGCGGCGCGGCCTCGGAGAGTCGGGACGTCAATTCGGCAAACGCCGCCTCAGAGCAACTGAAAGCAATGTGGCTGTCATCCTGCGCCGGCGCCGGCGTGCCTTTTTCCAGGCAGAGCCACAAAGCGCCGAGCTCCAGATAGACGCTGCGATCGCTTTCCGTACGCTGCTCAGCGCCCAAAACCGAGGTGTAGAACCCAACCGCGCGCGGCAGGTCAGCAACCACCAGCGTGATATGGTTCACGCCGGTGATCGTCATCAGAACTGATCGTCTGCCTGTTGCTGCCAGGGTTTGACCAGGTTGCCAAAGCGGGTGAACTGGCCTTCGAACGACAGCTCGACCGTGCCGATCGGCCCGTGGCGTTGCTTGCCGATGATGACCTCGGCCTTGCCGTGCAGGCGCTCCATCTCTTCCTGCCATTGCGCCATCTTTTCCAGGTCGTGATCACCCGGTTTCTCACGCTCTTTGTAGTATTCTTCGCGGAACACGAACATCACAACGTCCGCGTCCTGCTCAATCGAACCCGATTCGCGCAGGTCCGAGAGCTGCGGGCGTTTATCCTCGCGTGACTCGACCTGCCGGCTGAGCTGCGAGAGGGCAACGACCGGGATGTCGAGCTCTTTGGCGATGGCCTTGAGCCCTTGAGTGATTTCGCTGACCTCGTTCACTCGGCTGTCCTTGGCGCTCGCGGGGCGGACAAGCTGCAGATAGTCGACGATCAGCAGATCCAGCCCGTGCGTGCGTTTCAGCCGCCGGGCGCGCGCCGCGAGCTGCGAGATCGGCAGCGCCGGCGTGTCGTCGATGTAAAGCGGGCAGGCCTCGAGGCTTTTCGCAGCATCGACAAAGCGGCGGAACTCGGTTTCGGTCATGTCGCCGCGGCGGATTTGTTCGCTGGGTACCTCGGCGGCCTCTGACAGGATCCGCGCGGCCAGCTGCTCGGCGCTCATTTCCAGGCTGTAAAAGCCAACCACGCCGCCTTCGATCGTGCCTTCAGTGCCGTCGGGGCGGGTGCCTTTCTTGTAGGCCTTGGCAATGTTGAACGCCACATTGGTCGCCAGCGAGGTTTTCCCCATCGAGGGCCGCCCGGCGAGGATCAGCAGGTCAGACTTGTGCAGCCCACCCAGCTTGCGGTCCATATCCATCAACCCGGTCGAGATACCCGCCAGCCCACCTTCACGTTGATAGGCCGCGTTGGCGACATTAACAGCGTCCGTTACGGCCTTAAGAAAGCTTTGAAAACCACTTTCGGTTTGGCCCTGTTCGGCCAAAGCGTAAAGCGCCTGTTCCGCCTCGACAATCTGTTCGCGCGGCTCGGACGCCACATCAACCTTGGCCGCCCGGTCCGAGATATCGCGCCCCAGCCGGATCAGATCTCGCCGGATCGCCATGTCATAGATCATCTGCGCGTAGTCGCGCACGGCAAACGAGCTGACCGCGGCCCCCGCCAGACGTGCCAGATACGCTGGCCCACCCAGCTCTTTCAGCCCCTCGTCATCCTCCATAAACGCCTTCAGCGTCACGGGTGAAGCGAGGTTATTCTTGGCGATGCGCGCGGCGGAGATTTCAAAGATCCGCGCATGCACCGGGTCAAAGAAATGCTGATGGCCGATGATCGCGGCGATACGGTCGTAAATGTCGTTATTGGTCAGGATCGCGCCCAGCAATTGCTGCTCGGCCTCGATCGAATGCGGCATGGTCTCGGGGGCGTCGATCTGGGCGCCGGTCGGATTGATACTGGTGATTTCGTTCATACTGCTCCCCCCTACATTTCCCACCTGACGTCCTAGACTGACGGCTCAACAAGGGGAATCGGGATATATCTGGGGAAAACCTGTGGACCCCGGAAACCACATCATCTTGTCAGACAATACGGGGTTTGGTCAACATATAGATAGACTAAATGAGTCGCGTGGCGTGCCGATCACAGTCCAGAACGATTGTCACAAAACCGTTAAAAAGTTAACGGCTCAGCCCTGCGCGGCGCGCCAGCCATGTGGATCGTTGAGGAACGCCCTGACCTCTGCCAGCACGCCTGCGTGTCTTTCCGGCGCCTCATCCAGCACCTCCCACCATGTGCAGAGATGGTGCAGCTCCACGCCATGATCGCCCAGCGTTTTCAGCGTCTCAGAAAAGATGCCGTAGTAGAAAATCACCGCCGTGTGCCCGCAGGTGGCGCCGGTGTCGCGGATCGCATCGACAAAAGACAGCTTTGATCCGCCATCGGTGGTCAGATCCTCGACCAGCAGCACCCGTTGGCCTTCGCGCATCGCACCCTCGATCCGGGCGTTTTTGCCATAGCCTTTGGGTTTCTTGCGCACATAGGTCATCGGCAGGCCCATCCGCTCCGCCACCAGCGCGGCAAAGGGGATGCCTGCGGTCTCACCCCCGGCGATGTTGTCAAACACCTCGAACCCTGCGTTGCGCATCACCGTGACGGTCAGGAAATCCATCAACGTGCTGCGGATGCGCGGGTAGGAAATCAGCTTGCGGCAGTCGATATAGACTGGGCTGAGCTGGCCGGAGGCGAGCTTGAACGGTTCGCCTTGCATGAAGTTGACGGCCTCGATCTCCCACAGCATGCGCGCGGTCAGGCGGGCCATTTCCTTGGCGTCGGGATAGCTGGAGGGGATCATCGCATCGTCCTTTCTGCGCCTGTCACACCGCTGGGGGCTGTATGCGCGGTCCTGTCTTCTCTGGTTTTCAAATACCTCGGGGTCCGGGGCAGAGCCCCGAAAGTCACTCCGCCACCCGCCAGTGCAACGGCATTTGCGGATCAAACACCGTCACCGGCCCGTCATCGGTGGCGATCTTTTCGGGGTAGCTGACCGGATCCCCTTTCACCAATCGCATCTGCACCTCATTCACCGGCAGCCCGTAAAAAGCCGGTCCATTCAACGAGGTAAACGCCTCAAGCTTGTCCAGCGCGCCTTCCTGCTCAAATACTTCCGCCAGTACCGACATGGTGTTGGTGGCGGTAAAGCAACCGGCACAGCCGCAGGCCTGCTCCTTCAAAGGATCGGTATGTGGGGCCGAGTCGGTGCCGAGGAAATAGGTCGGATCACCCGAGGTCGCCGCGGCGCGCAGGGCGAGGCGGTGCTCTTCGCGCTTGGCCACCGGCAGGCAGTAGTAATGCGGTTTGATCCCACCCGCGAGGATGTGATTCCGGTTGATCACCAGGTGATGCGTGGTGATTGTTGCGCCCAGATCCGGGCCGCCGCTGCGCGCATACTCGACGCCTTGCCGCGTGGTGATATGTTCCATCACCACGCGCAGGCCAGGCGTGGTGCGGCGAATGGGGTCAAGCACGCGGTCGATAAACACCGCCTCACGGTCAAAGATGTCGATCTCGTTATCCGTCACCTCGCCATGCACACAGAGCGGGCAGCCGATCTCGGCCATCCGCTCCAGCACCGGGCGCACCTTGTCGAAATCCCGCACACCCGAGGCTGAGTTGGTTGTGGCACCCGCCGGGTACAGCTTCACCGAGGTGATGATCCCATCGCCATGCGCCTGCGCCACGTCGTCCGGATCGGTGTCCTCGGTCAGGTAGAGCGTCATCAGTGGGGTAAACGCCGTGTCCTGGGGCAGGGCGGCCATAATCCGGTCGCGATAGGCGGCGGCGTCGGCGCCGGTCACCACCGGCGGGACAAGGTTGGGCATGATGATCGCGCGGGTGAAATGGCGGGCGGATTCCGGGGCGACGGCGCGCAGCATCGCGCCGTCGCGCAGGTGCAGGTGCCAGTCATCGGGACGGCGAAGGGTGATCTGTTCCATGTCTTGCGCGTTAGCATGACGGCCCTAGCCACGCCAGAGCATTGTCGCGCGCGCCCATTGGCGCTTAGATAGCGCCGGGGAACCAAACGGAAGGATGCCAAGATGATCCTGACCTTGATTTGCGCGGTTCTGGCCGGGTGGGCGGCCAAACCGGCCGAGCCCAAGGTGGTCGAGATGCTGATCCGCGCCTTAGGTGAAGAGCGGTTGCCCGATGCCGCCGGGCGCCGCGTTGCGTCGCTCTGCGCCACGTTACTGGTGGCCGCGATTGTGCTGATGCTGGGGAATGTCTCGGTCAGCCCGGTGCTCTTCGTGCTGGGGGCGTTCCTGGGCTATTTCCAGGCCGAGATCCGCAATCTGCTGACCAACCGTCAGGCCTGATCGTCCTGCGCTTCGATCTGCGCCAGGCGGCGGCGGAACTTTGGTGCGTACATCCGCGCGACGACGTTCTGGCAGAGCATACGCGTCATCTCGGTCCGGCCATCGGCATCCAGCCGCTGCATCAACTTGCGCAGGTAAGGCGGGTGTTCGCGGCGGGTGCGATAGAGCTTGGCGAAACTGTCGGTGTTCAGCCCATCTTCGGCCACGGCCTTGAGCAGCGCGGGCAGCAGTTCCAGCTCATATAAATCGCCCTGCAGCGCGCCGCCCATAAAGGGCAGGCGATAGCGGCTGATACTGCGGCGCTCGAACAGCGCGGAATGCATCGCATCCATCCGTTCGCGCGGGTCATAAAGCACATGGGCGTGGTGTGCTGCGTCCAGCATGTCGGGCGCATAGCCGTAGCGCGTGGTGAAATCGCGGCGGCGCTGATGGGAAAACCGGTCATCCCATTCGGTCACACGCGGGTCGAGCGTGGCTTGCGGCTGGACCACGAGCACACGCGCGCCGGGGCTGGCCACCGAATAGGCGGCGGCGGCATAGCCGCAGGAGCCGGCGCCGTAGAACACTACATTATCGAAATCGTCGAAAAACCCGTCATCCAACAGCTGATCGAAAAAGCCCCAGACCCGCGGGTCACGGAACCAGGTGTCGCCATGGCTGAGAAGGGCCAGATGTGACCAGCCTTCGCGCGCCACCATGTCAAAGCCCAGCGGGGTGCGCGTCTCGGAGAGGGTCTCAACCCCTTCCATTGTCTCAAAACTGACCAGCAGGGTGTCACCCTGTTCGACAAAGATCGCGGCATGCTTTTTGCCCAGCGGTTCGGCAAACCCATTGCTTTCACCGATCTTGCGCAACGCCGCCAGCCATTCGCTGCGGCTCAGACCCGTCAAATTCGGGGGGAAATCCTGGTTCTGATCTTGCATGCCCGTGTGTCCTCGAAGCCAGCAACTTCTGGGAATGGCGCTGGTCTTGAGGCGGAAAATGCCGGGGATTTGAGGCCAAATTGTGCAGAAAGCACGGAAATTCCGAGCAGATTAGCCCTCTTTCGCCTGCCGCGCACGGGTGCCGTATCCGGCCAGCATCTGCGCCGCCGCACGCGGGACAGGTTGCGATGGCGGGGCCATCAGCAGCCGGGCAAAGAGCGCGCGATAGGGCTCCAGATGCAGCAGGGCGTCGAGCTTGGCCTGCCGCCAGGCCACCGCCTTGGCGTGCAGATCGGCGAGAACCGGGTCTGCGGCCAGCTCCTCGCGTTTGGCAGCGACGGGGGTGTCATAACGGTGGATCGAGTCGTCTGTTTCGATGTTCCAATTGCGCTCCACCCAGTAATCCAGCCCCAGCAAATGGTCGGAATGCACCGCCCGCCCGCGCGCGGCCTTGAGCACAAAGCTTTCCATCGCGCCCAGCGGATAGTGGTTGAGCTGCGCCAGCGCATAGTTCGACCGGCCAAAATTGGAAAAGATGCGTTTGGTGTGAAACAGCGGATCAAGCTCGCGGCCTTCGCCATCGAACCAGCGGGCCTGTTTCAGCCGCTCATCATGCGGATTGCGGGGCCTGTGCACGCCGAGATTGCGATAGGTTTTATCGTTGCGATACAATGTCTTGAACATCGCGGCCCGCCAGGGCCAGTACATCACGACAGGCGCGGCCTTTGGGAACTGATGCGGCACCGGCGTGTCGGCATAGCGGACCACGCCGTTATTGCCGCATCAGTTCCCAAAGGCCGCGCCTGTCGTGATGTACTGGCCCTGGCGGGCCGCGATGTTCAAGACATTGTATCGCAACGATAAAACCTATCGCAATCTCGG
>JASJCC010000172.1 GCA_030066175.1 Paracoccaceae bacterium
TCGGGGTGGCCCTCGATATCGGCGTAGAACTGCGTCGCGGTGAAGGACCCGCCGACCATATAGCTTTCCAGCTTGGTCATGTTCACGCCGTTTGTGGCAAAGCCGCCCATCGCCTTGTACAATGCCGCCGGGATGTTGCGGACCTGGAAGACAAAGGTCGTCATCATCCCATGCGTGCCCCGGCGCGACACGTCAGGCTCTTTGCCCATGATCAGAAAGCGCGTGGTGTTGTGCGCGTGATCCTCGATATGCCGGGCGAGGATGTGCAGACCGTTTAGCTCGGCCGCCAGGTCCGAGGCCAACACCCCTCGCGTCACCGACTCGGACCGCGCCAATTCCGCCGCCGCCCCGGCGCTGTCGGCCGCGGGAACACCGCGAATCCCGTATTTGGTCAGAAACGTCTGCGCCTGGGGCAAGAGCACCAGATGGGCGTGCACCTCTTCCAGCGCTTCGATCTCGACCCCGGGCATCGCCATCAGGCTGATATGCACCCGCACAAAGGCCTCATCGACGATCCGCAGCCCGGATTCGGGCAACAGACGGTGGATGTCGGCCACCCGTCCATAGGTCGAATTCTCCACCGGCAGCATGGCCAATTCGGCCTGCCCATCGCGCACTGCGTTGATCACATCCTCGAAGGTGCGGCAGGGCAACGCCTTCATATCCGGGCGCGCATCGGCGCAGGCCTGATGTGAATAAGCCCCCGGTTCTCCCTGAAATGCGATGCGGCGCGTCATGACCATCCCAACCAATTTTCGAAAACTCACCCGATCTGGGCGTTTCGTCGCGCCTTCTATACCTTGCCTGCACCCTAGGAAAGCAATAGATACCGCGCCGACGGATATGACAGGACACGCAGACCCATGCTTGACACGATGACATTCACCAAGGCCGTTGGCGGTTTGTGCGGCGCGCTTCTGATCTTTCTTCTGGGCAAATGGGCCGCGGAAGAGCTGTACCACGTGGGCGGTTACCACGGCAAAGAGGTTGCGGCCTACGTGATCGACACCGGTGAGGATGACGCAGCCGCCGAAGAAGAAGCGCCTGTGGATTTCGCCACGCTCTTGGCCTCTGCGGATGTCGGCAAGGGTGAGAAAGTGTTTGGCAAGTGCCGCGCCTGCCACAAGATCGAAGACGGCGCCAATGGCACCGGCCCGCATCTTTATGGCATCGTCGGCCGCACCATCGGCGGCGTCGACGGCTTTGGCAGCTACTCGGGCGCGTTGGACGCGGTGGCCGAGGTCTGGACCGCGGAAAACCTCAACGGTTTCCTGGAAAACCCGCGTGGCTGGGCGCCCGGCACCTCGATGAGCTATGCCGGCCTGAAAAAGCCCGAAGACCGCGCCAACCTGATCGCCTGGCTCGACACGCTCGACGACTGATCGGCGCCCATCTGACATGAAACGGGCCGCACCTTCGGGCGCGGCCTTTTTCGTTTCCGACCCGTCGGGCGGTCTGAGGCGCATTTCGGCTCACAATCACGCAATCTCAACTTGAATGTGGCCAACGCCGCCCCTTAGCTTATCTCAACAGGCATCGGACCTGACGAGGACAACAAGGGATCAGCAGATGAACCGCGAAACCGCCAAGGCCCAGACCGTCGCACGCCGCCACCCCACGCGCCCTGCGCTTTTCCTGTCACTGATGGCCCTGGGCCTCGCGTTGCTGGCGCAAGCGGCGTGGGCTGAGATGAAAACGATCAAGGCGCATGGCGTGTCGACCTTTGGCGAGCTGAAATACGACGCGGGCTTTGCGCATTTCGACTATGTCAATCCCGATGCGCCGAAAGGCGGCGAGTATTCGACCTGGGCCTTTGGCACCTTCGACAGTCTGACGCCTTACATCCTCAAGGGCAACGCCGCGGCCGGGTCCACCGTTTTCTACGACACGCTGCTGAGCGGCAATCTGGAAGAACCCGATTCCATGTACGGGCTTGTCGCGCACACCATCGAGTATCCGGAAAACCGCGAATGGGCGATTTTCTACATGCGGCCCGAGGCGATGTTCCGCGATGGCACACCGGTCACCGCGCATGACGTGGTGTTTTCCTATGAGACGCTCTTCAACGATGGCCGCCCGTCTTTCAAGACCACCTTCAAGGACTTCCAGACCGTGGAGGCGCTGGATGATCACACCGTCAAATTCACCTTCGATCCCGAAGGCCCGCTGCGCGAATTGCTGATGACCGCGGGCGGCATCCCGATCCTGTCGAAAGCGTTTTATGAAACCGTCGACTTCACCGAAAGCAGCCTCGAGGCCCCGATGGGCTCGGGCCCCTATACCGTGGCGGATGTCGATCCGGGCCGGTCGGTGACCTATGAACGGCGCGACGATTACTGGGCCAAGGCCCTGCCGGTGAATGTGGGCCACAACAATTTCGACCGGATCAAGTTCGAATACTTCGCCGATTACACCACCGCGTTTGAGGCGTTCAAAGCCGGGGCCTATCTTTACCGCGAAGAGTTTTCCTCGCGCGTCTGGGCCACGGGCTATGACTTTCCGGCCATTGATGATGGCCATGTGATAGTCGAAACCCTGCCTGATGGCCGCCCCGCCGGCACACAAGGCTTCTGGTTCAACCTGCGCCTGCCGAAATTCCAGGACCCGATGGTGCGTGAGGCGATCGGCATGGCCTTCAACTTTGAATGGTCGAACGACTCGCTCTTCTTTGGGCTTTACGACCGCACCGACAGCTTCTGGGAAAACTCCTCGACCCTGCAGGCCGCCGGCATGCCGTCCGAGGGTGAGCTTTTGCTGCTGGAGCCTCTGCGCGGCCAGATCCCCGACAGCGTCTTTACCGATCCGGCCTTTACCCCGGCCGTGTCCAAGGCCGAAGACCTTGCGGACCGCCGGACGCTGCGCCGCGCGGGGCGGATGCTGGACGAGGCCGGTTGGGAAGTGGGTGATGACGGTTTCCGCTACAAGGATGGCGAAAAGCTCACCATCGACGTGCTGAATGACAGCCCCAGCTTTGAGCGGATCATCAACCCCTATATCGAAAACCTCAAACGCCTGGGCGTGGATGCGCAATCCAACCGCGTCGATGCCGCCGAAGCGCAGGAGCGCGAGAAAGAGTTCCAGTACGACATGGTCACCCAGCGCTTTTCCATGTCGCAGACCCCGGGGATCGAGCTTTTGGGCATCTTTGGGTCCGACACGGCGAACACCTCTGGGTCGAACAACGTTTCCGGCGTCGACAATGCGGCCGTCGACAGCCTGATCCGCAGCATCGCCGACGCCGAGAACCGCGACGACCTGACCGTGGCGGTCCAGGCGCTGGACCGCGTGCTGCGGGCGATGCATATCTGGGTGCCGCAATGGTACAAGGGTGCGCACAACATCTCGTACCGTGACGTCTTTGGCCGCCCCTACACCGACGCCCCGCCGCCGCTTAGCCTCGGCACATCGTCCATCTGGTGGTGGGACGAGGAAAAGGCCGAGGCGCTGCGCGCAGCCGGAGCTCTGTAACCCGCCATGGGCGCCTATATCCTCAGACGCCTGTTGCTGATCATCCCGACGCTGCTTGGGATCATGATCATCAACTTCTCCCTGGTGCAATTTGTGCCAGGCGGCCCGATCGAACAAATCCTCGCCCAGATCGAGGGCGAAGGTGACGCGTTCGAAGGCATCGCCGGTGGCGGAGGGGAGATTGAGGCCTCCAGCAGTTCGGAGGAATATGCCGGCGCCCGTGGTCTGCCGCCGGAATACATCGCCGAGCTGGAGCGCGAGTTCGGCTTTGACAAACCGCCGCTCGAACGGTTCCTCAACATGATGTGGAACTACCTGAGGCTGGATTTCGGCGAGAGTTATTTCCGATCGATCAGCGTGATCGATCTGGTGCTGGAAAAGATGCCGGTGTCGATCACACTGGGGCTCTGGTCAACGATCATCGCCTATCTGGTGTCGATCCCCTTGGGCATCCGCAAGGCCGTGCGCGATGGCACACCGTTTGACACCTGGACCTCGGGTGCGATCATCGTCGCCTACGCCATCCCCGGGTTCCTGTTTGCCATCCTGCTCCTCGTCCTCTTTGCCGGTGGCTCGTATTTCCAGATCTTCCCGCTGCGCGGCCTGACCTCGACCAACTGGGAGGAGCTGTCGTTCTGGGGCAAGATCGGCGATTATTTCTGGCACATCACCCTACCGGTGCTGGCCTCGACCATCTCGGCCTTTGCCACCCTGACCCTGCTGACCAAGAACAGCTTTCTCGACGAGATCAAAAAGCAATACGTCATCACCGCCCGCGCCAAGGGGCTCGCCGAGCGGCAGGTGCTTTACGGCCATGTCTTCCGCAACGCCATGCTGATCGTCATCGCCGGATTTCCAGCCGTCTTTATCGGGGTGTTCTTCTCAGGTTCGATCATCATCGAGACGATCTTTTCGCTCGACGGGCTGGGGCGCCTGGGCTTTGAGGCGGCAGTGGAACGCGACTACCCCGTCATCTTCGGCACGCTCTTCATCTTTGGCCTTATCGGGCTGGTCGTAGGGATCCTGTCAGACCTGATGTATGTTCTGGTCGATCCGCGCATCGACTTTGAAAAGAGGGAGGGCTGAGCATGGCAACGCAACCCGACCCGCAACAGCCTGATCTCAATCCCGACGTGTTGCCCGCCCATGTACCGGGCATGCCGCCGCATGTGCCGCCAGTCAAAGCCGGCCGGTTCACCCTGTCGCCGCTCAACAAGCGCCGCTGGAGCAACTTCTGCAAGAACCGCCGCGCCTACTGGTCCTTGTGGATCTTCATGGTGCTCTTCACGCTGTCGCTATTCGCCGAGTTCCTTGCCAACGACAAACCGATCCTGGTGAACTATCGCGGCGAGTTTTACACCCCGATCTTCAACTTCTACCCCGAGACGGAATTTGGCGGCGATTTCCGCACCGAGGCGCCTTATCGCGATCCCGAAACCCAATGCCTGATCCGCACAGGTGGGTTGGAGGAGTGTTTCGACGACCCCGAGGGCCTGGTCGAGCAAGTGGAACAAGGCATGGTGCTCGAAGGCGATTTCGTCAAAGGCTGGATGCTCTGGCCGCCCATCCCCTACAGCTATCGAACCCCCGTCGACCGCCCCGGAGCCGCCCCGTTGCCGCCCAACAGCCAGAACTGGCTGGGCACGGATGACACCAAACGCGACGTGGTGGCGCGGGTGATTTATGGCTTCCGATTGTCGATCCTGTTCACGCTGATCGTGACGGTCTGCGCCTCGATCATCGGGATCATCGCTGGCGCCTTGCAGGGCTATTTCGGCGGTTGGCTCGACCTTATCTTTCAAAGGATCATCGAGATTTGGGGCGCCACGCCGTCGCTCTATATCATCATCATCCTCTTCGCGATCCTGGGGCGAAGTTTCTGGCTCTTAGTGTTCCTGACCATCCTCTTTGGCTGGACGGCCCTGGTGGGCCTTGTGCGGGCCGAATTCCTGCGGGCGCGCAACCTGGAATACGTGCGCGCGGCCAAGGCGCTGGGGGTCAGCAACTGGCGGATCATGTTCCGCCACATGCTGCCCAACGCAATGGTGGCCACCGTGACCATGCTGCCCTTCATCGTGACCGGCACGATCAGTACGCTGGCAGGCTTGGACTTCCTGGGCTTCGGCCTGCCCTCCTCGGCGCCATCGCTGGGCGAGCTGACGCTACAGGCCAAACAGAACCTGCAGGCGCCCTGGCTGGGCTTCACCGCGTTCTTTGTGTTTGCGCTGATGCTGTCGCTTTTGGTCTTCATCTTCGAAGGTGTGCGCGATGCCTTTGACCCCAGAAAGACCTTTCAATGACGACCCTCTTGAACGTCCAAGATCTGCATGTCGGGTTCCGGCAGGATGGCAAGGTGACCGAAGCCGTGCGCGGCGTATCGTTCCAGATCAACCGCGGTGAGACGGTGGCGCTGGTGGGCGAATCCGGGTCCGGCAAATCGGTGACGGCGCTGTCGACCGTGTCGCTGCTGGGGGACGCGGCGTTGGTCGACGGCTCGGTGAGCTACGAAGGCCAAGAGATGATCGGCGCCGATGAACGGCTGCTGCGTAAGGTGCGCGGCAACGACATCAGTTTCATCTTCCAAGAGCCGATGACCTCGCTGAACCCGCTGCACACGCTGGAAAAGCAGCTGGCCGAGTCGATTGCCTTGCACCAGGGGCTGGTCGGCGATGCCGCCCGCGCGCAGATCATCGAGCTTTTGACCAAGGTCGGCATCCGCGATCCCGAAACCCGGCTGGGCGCCTATCCGCATCAGTTGTCGGGTGGGCAACGGCAACGGGTGATGATCGCCATGGCGCTGGCCAACGGGCCGGATTTGCTGATCGCGGATGAGCCGACCACAGCGCTGGATGTGACGATCCAGGCGCAGATCCTCGATTTGCTGTCCGAGCTCAAGCAGACCGAGGATATGAGCCTTTTGTTCATCACCCACGATCTGGGTATCGTGCGCCGCATCGCCGACCGGGTTTGCGTGATGAAAGACGGTGAGATTGTCGAAACCGGCCCAACGGCCGAGATCTTTGGCAACCCGCAACACCCATACACCAAGATGCTGCTTTCAGCCGAAAGCACCGGAGCGCCCGATCCGGTAGAGGAAGGCGCCGAAGAGATTGCGCGGACGGATAACCTCAAGATCTGGTTCCCGATCCAGCGCGGCCTGCTGAAACGCACCTATGGCTATGTCAAAGCGGTGAATGACGCCTCGATCTCGGTCCGAGCCGGCGAGACCGTGGGGATCGTCGGCGAAAGCGGATCGGGCAAGACGACGCTGGCCCTGGCGATCATGCGGCTCATTCAGTCAGAGGGTGGGATCACCTATCGCGGGCAGGACGTGCGCAACTGGTCGACACGAGAGCTTCGCCGGCTGCGCTCGGAAATGCAGATCGTGTTTCAGGACCCATACGGCTCACTCAGCCCGCGGATGACCTGCGAGCAGATCATCGCCGAAGGGTTGGGGGTGCATGGGTCGCCCGACGGACGCCCGCACCGTGATCTGGTGACCGAAGTGATGGTCGAGGTCGGCCTCGATCCTGCAACGATGCACCGGTATCCGCATGAGTTTTCCGGCGGTCAGCGGCAACGAATTGCGATTGCACGTGCGATGGTGCTGCGGCCACGGCTTGTGGTGCTGGACGAACCGACATCCGCCCTGGACATGACCGTGCAGGTACAGATCGTCACGCTGCTACGCGAGTTGCAGCGCAAACACGATCTGGCCTATCTCTTCATCTCACACGATCTCAAAGTCGTGCGCGCCATGTCGCACAAGGTGATCGTGATGAAACAAGGCGACGTTGTGGAATACGGTACGGCTCAAGACATCTTTGACGCGCCGCAGACCGATTACACCCGCACGCTTTTGTCAGCGGCCTTCGATCTCGCAGGATAGGGACTGGCAGGCCCACACCCGCCTTGCGCGCGTCGGCCCAAATTCCATGCATGGAATTTGACAAATTTCTTTGGAAGAAATTTGGCCCCGCTCAGATGGCGGAGCTATGCCCTGCCTTGGAAAGATCATAGGCGTCAAAGCTGCGGGCAATCATGCGGGTCAGCGGACGTGCTTCCGGCGGGATGAACAGCCCGTCTTCGGTCACCTGCAACAGCCCATCGAAATCCCCGGCCGCGGTGCGGAACATCCCGTCCAAGGCCTCTTCCGTCACATCATAGTCTTTCAGGATCTCCGCCCGGTCGATCCGGAAGTCGCACATCAACGCCTCGATCAACCGCGACCGCAGCACATCATCGCCCTTGAAGGCATGACCGCGCGCCACAGCAAACCGGCCATCACGCACAGCGGCAGTGTATTTCGACGTGGCCGACGCGTTCTGCGCAAACCCCTGCGGGAATTTCGAGATTGACGATGCGCCAAGCCCCACCAGCACATCCGACGTGTCGTCCGTGTACCCCTGGAAATTCCGCCGCAGCTTGCCAGCCTTCTGCGCCACGGCAAGCCCGTCCTCCGGCGTCGCGAAATGATCGATCCCGATCTCGGCATATCCGTCCCACATAAAGAGCCGCCGCGCCGTATCAAAAAGGTCAAGCCGCTCCTGCGGGGTCGGCAGGGCATCGGACGGGATCATCTGCTGCCGCTTGGCCATCCAGGGCACATGCGCATAGCCGTAAAGCGCCACGCGGTCGGGCGCAAAACTCAGCAGCTTCTGCACGGTCTCGGTGATCCGCGCCCGGGACTGATGCGGCAGGCCAAAGAGAATATCGGCATTGAGGCTCTTCACCCCGCGCTCGCGGATCATGTCGACCGCCTTGCGCGTGATCTCATAGCCCTGCCGCCGTCCAATAGTCTCCTGGATCTCCGAATCGAAATCCTGCACCCCGATCGAAGCGCGGTTCATCCCGCCCGCGGCCAGCACATCCAGCCGCTCTCCGTCGATCTCGTTGGGATCGATCTCAACCGAAAACTCCGCACCCTCGGCAAACTCCGCCACCTCGCTCACCGCCGCAATCAAGCCGCGCATCATGTCGGGCGTCAGCAACGTCGGTGTCCCGCCACCCCAATGCAGACGCGACAGCTTGACGCCGTTGGGCAAATGTTTGCGCAACAGCGCCAATTCGGCTTTCAAAACCTCAACATAAGCCTCGACAGGCGCCGCCGTTGCGGTACCCTGCGTCCGGCACGCACAGAACCAGCACAGCCTGCGGCAGAAAGGCACATGCAAATAGAGCGATATGTCCCCACCTTCAGGTATGGCTTCGATCCAACTCATAAAGTGTTCGGAGCCAACGGAATCTGAGAAATGCGGCGCCGTAGGGTAGCTGGTGTAACGCGGCACTTTCGCGTCAAACAGACCCAGCTTTGCGAGTTGTTTTTGAGTAATCATACGCTTAGACTTAGTTTTAACGGGAGGACCAGACTTTGACCCAGATCAATCCGGTGAAGCCTCATGCTGAATGAACGTAGCCTGGCTGTGTCACAAGAATGCGCGGATTGTCCGATCCGACATCGCGCGGTTTGCGCGCGCTGCGAAACCGATGAACTCGAAAAACTCGAGGAAATCAAATACTACCGCAAATTCGAGGCCGGTCAGACGGTGATCTGGTCTGGCGACCGGATGGATTTTGTCGGCTCTGTTGTGTCTGG
>JASJCC010000173.1 GCA_030066175.1 Paracoccaceae bacterium
GAGGGCGACAGCATCGCCACCTTGGTGGTGACCGCCGCGCCGCCGCCGATGCCGTCGATATTCAGCGGATGGCCCGAGCCGACGATGGCGATCAGCACCTGCGCGAGGCTGTGTTGATCCGCGGGCAGGTGCGCGCGGTTGAGATACGGCCCACGCGACGTGCCCCCGCGCATGAAGAGAAACGGGATGGCGGTTTGGGTCATGCAGTGGCCTTGATCGCTGCGCAGAGATGCGCCGTGAAGTCGGTTGTGGAGCAGGTGCCGCCGAGGTCGCGGGTGCGATGGGTGGGCAGGGTATCGCGCAGTTGGGTTTCGATGGCGGTGGCGGCCGTGGCCTCACCCAGATGGCGCAGCAGCATCGCCAGAGACAGGATCAGCGAGATCGGGTTGGCGAGGTTCTGCCCGGCGATATCGGGGGCGGAGCCGTGCTGGGCCTGCGCCATGGCGGCGGTGGGGCCAAGGTTCAGCGACCCGGCGAGGCCGAGACCCCCCGAAAGTTCGGAGGCGAGGTCTGACAGGATGTCGCCGAACATGTTGGTGGTGACGATGACGTCGAAGGCAGCGGGGTCGCGCACCAGATGGGCGGCGGCGGCGTCGACCAGCAGCTCGTCATAAGGCAGGTCGGGGTAGTCGGCGGCGACGCGGCGGACGCAGTCGAGAAACAGCCCGTCGCTGAGCCGCATGACATTGGCCTTGTGCACCGCGGTCACCCGTTTGGCGCCGCGCTTTTGCGCCAGCTCAAAACCGGCGCGCGCGATCCGGGTGGAGCCTTTTTCGGTGATCTTGCGCAGGGCCAGGGCGACGCCGGGTTCGGCCATGAACTCGCCCGGACCAGAGGCCATGTTACGGTCGGCGTAGAAGCCTTCGAGGTTTTCACGCACGACAACCAGATCGACCTCGGGTGTCACCGGGCGGGGCACGGTGGGCCAGCTTTTGGCGGGGCGGATATTGGCGAAAAGCTCAAGTGAGGTGCGGAGGACACCTGAGGGGTTGAGCCCGCCCTCCTCGCGCGGGGGATAGGCGTTGTGCGAGACCGGGCCGAGGATCACGCCATCCGCATTGCGGGCGGCGGTGATCACCGGGTCGGGGATCGTGCTGCCCGAGGCCTTGAGCGCGGGAAAGCCGATGGTTTCGTGCTGCAGTGTCACGCCGCGGGACATTAGCGGGCGCACGGTGTCGAGCACGGCCAGGGTGGCGGCCATGATCTCCGGCCCGATGCCGTCGCCTTCGAGGCAGAGGAGGGTCAGGTCAGTGGCCATGGGAGATCTCCGAGTTGCTGCAACAGACCGGGTGGGAAGTCGCGGTTCAAAAGCCAGGCCATGAAGCACATGAAGGCAATTCCAGCAGCGGTATAGCCGGCAGAAAAGCCCCAGCTCTTGCCCGCCCGCAGCCGGATGAAGGCCAAGAGGAAGATTGCCAGAGCCAGGATGAAGCCGAGGAGCGATGTCAGGATCAACAGCCCGGCGAACCAGCCCAAGGTGGACCAGAGCCCATAGGCGTTGTTTTCCGAGTTGCCGAATTCGCGATCGGCAAAGAGCGCGTGGGTTTCGCTGCTGAGCATCATCTGCACCAGCAGGATCACCCCGCCGACGATGGCGACGGTGGAGACGAACCACGGGAACACGCGGTCGGCTGCGGCGTAATCGGGGATCATCCACGCGTTGATATTGGCGGCGATCAGGTAGCCGAGGATCACCAGAAGGAAGATCAGCGGTGCGCGCTTGGCGCCGGATTTGATCGCGCCTTCGGCCATGATCGTCTTGGCCTGGCGCAAGCCGACGACCACCGAAATGAGGGTGATGATGATCAGCACGATCACGATGGGGGAGAAGATATAGTCGATCCCCTCTTCGAACCCCTTGCGGAAGCGTGAGCGGGCGATCTGGACGGCCTGGTTGGCATAGGTTTCGGCCGGGTTCGACAGGACAAAGCCAATCAGGAAGGCCGGGCGCGACCAGTCGAACCGGCGCATCAGGATGCCCAGCAGACCGATCCCGAAGAGCGCTACGAGGTCCATGATGTCCTGACCCGACTGAAACGCGGCAAAGGCGATGATCATGAAGAGGAAGGGCGCCAGCAGGGCAAAGGGGATGGTTGTCAGGCGGGCGATGCCGCCCGAGGCGGCGATGCAGATCAGCGTGCCGACGACGTTGGCCAGCGCCAGCAGCCAGACGATGGCATAGGTGATGTCGAGGTTGTTTTTCAGCATCGAGGGGCCGACCTCGATCTGACCGGAGCCCAAGAGCGCGATGGCGCCGATGAAGATCGCCATGGAGCCGGAGCCGGGGATGCCGAAGAGGAGGGTGGGCACGAGGCCGCCGCCTTCCTTGGCGTTGTTGGAGCTTTCCGGGCCGATGACGCCGCGGATCTCACCCGAGCCGAATTTCGACCGGTCGGGGGTGGATTGCACGGTATGGCCATAGGCGATCCAGTCGACGACGGAGCCGCCGAGACCGGGGATCACACCGACGACGACGCCGATGATTGAGCAGCGGACGGAGAGCCATTTGTTGGCGAACCAGTCCTTGACGCCGGTGGCCCAGCCGCCGCCCAGAGGGGCGCGGTCGGAGATTGAGCGGTCTTGGCGCAGGAGGGCGACGATTTCGGGGATGGCGAAGATGCCGAGGCCGACGATCACGAGCTTAAAGCCGTCCACCAGGTAGGGCATGTCGTAGGTGGCCATGCGCAGCTCACCCGCGCTGTCGCCTTCGCCGATGGTGCCGATCATCATGCCGAGACCGGCGGCGACGAGGCCCTTGATCGCGACGCGGCCGGCGAGGATGCCGACCATCGAGAGACCAAAGAGCGTGATCATCAAGAGCTCGGGCGTGCGGAACTCCAGCACGATGGGGCGCGCCACAAGGATGAAGACGGTGAGGAAGGCCGCGCCCACGAGGCCGCCGAAGAGCGAGGCGGAAAACGCCGCTGAAAGCGCGCGGGCGGCCTGGCCCTTTTTGGCCAGAGGAAAGCCGTCAAGCACGGTGGCCTGGCTCGCGGAGGATCCGGGGATGCCCATGAGGACAGAGGCAAAGGTATCCGACGTGGGCACCACCGCGACCATGCCGATCATCAGGGCAAGGCCCAGAATCGGGTCCATGCCGAACATGAAGGGCAACAGCAGCGACAGGCCGGCAATCCCGCCAAGACCGGGAAAGACGCCGACGCAGAGGCCCATGACGACGCCCAGCACCAGATAGCCAAGCACAATGGGTTGCGCGATCAGGCCCGCCGCGTCCGACAATGCGGGCAAAGCCACCGACAGAATGTCCATAGGAACAGCTTTCGCGTTAAGGGGTTTCGAAATGCGTGTGGCCCGGCGAGGGAAACCCCGCCGGGCAGAGGGCCCAGCCCGTTACTTCAGCGTCACGCCATAGCGGTCGGCCAGCCAGCCGGTGACAAAGGCCTTGGCGCTGTCCGGCACGTTGGTGGCCGAGGTCAGCGCGCCGGTGGCGGCGTCCCCGGTCATCTGCGGGTAGACACCCAGGCGGCCGGCGGAGATTTCGGCAAAGTCGCCGCGCGCCTTGATGGCTTCAAACGCGGCGGTGTAGGTCACAATCGCATCGTTCGACGCCCCTGCCGGCAGGAAGACCATTTTCTGCGCCGGGAAACCGGCGATGAAGAAGGCTTTCCACGCATCCCACTGCTCACCGCTGGTCTCACAACCCGGCGTGGCGTCGCACACCTCTTTGAAGGTCGGCATGTCGGGGAAGGTCGGGTCGCGGACGATGTTGCCGTCAGCGTCCAGCGCGCCCCAGGACATCATCGGCACGGCGGTGCCGGCCTCAACCAGCGGCGTCACGCCTTTGAGGTAGGAGGATGAGGTCTGGTAGTCGATATTGGCCTCGCCACGTTCGAACATCAGGCGGCCATCGCCGCGGCCCTTGATGCCGAAGACCGGCTCGACACTCAGGCCCAGCATCTCCCAGGCCAGCAGCGGCACGAGGTCAAGGCGCGTGGCGCCCTGTGAGCCGTAGATGAAGTCGGTGCCCTGCAGTGCTGTGGCATCCATGCCATTCATCATGCCGGCGAGGTCGGGGGGCAGGTAAGCGACACCGCCGGTGCCCGAGGCCAGAACGACGTTCCAGTCGTTATACTCATAGCGCACCCTCGGATCACCCAGCAGATAGGGGAACTGGGTCGAGCCCGACGAGCCAAAGATCAGCGTGCCGTTGCTGTCCTCAAATTCCTGCTCCTGGAACCAGTTGGCGCCTTTGGTCGATCCGGCACCGGGCATGAATTTGACGACAACGGTGGGGTTGCCGGGCAGCGCCTCGCTCAGCAGGGGGGCGTAGAAGTTGGCCCATTTGGCCGAGCCGCCGGTTTCCGAGAACGGGATCACCCATTCCACGGTTTCGCCTTCGAGATTGATGCCATGGCCGCCAGCCGTGGCCGGGGTGGTCAAGGCAAAGGTTGCCGCAGCCGCAAAGCCGGCCGCCACCGCAAGGGTGGTGTCTTTGATGGTCATGTTTTCCTCCCAACGTGGGTTTTTTGGCCCACAAAATCCTACCGGTGTGTCCCGGTACGGTCGAAGGAATGGCAGATGAAGCTTGCACCAAACCTTCATCCCCGAAAAAATCGCTGTCATGCGTGTGGTGGTGGTCGAAGACAATATCAGCCTGCAAAAGGGCATCGCGTATCGCCTGCGCGACGAAGGCTATGGCGTGGACCTGCTGTCGGATGGCGATAGTGCTGCGGATTATCTGCGGCAGGAAGACTGCGATCTGGTGGTGCTGGATATCAACCTGCCGGGCAAGTCGGGCCTTGATATCCTGCGTGAGATGCGGGCGCGGGGCGATGCGCGCGGGGTGATCCTGCTGACCGCGCGTTCCGAAACCCAGGACCGGGTGGCGGGCCTGGATAGCGGGGCGGATGACTATCTGGTCAAACCCTTTGAGATGGATGAACTGATTGCCCGCATCCGGGCGCTGGGCCGCCGGCGGGTGCGCGCCCCGCGTGACAGTATGGTGCTGGGGGCGATCACGCTGGAGCTGTCGCCGCCCCGGGCAATTGGCCCCGCCGGGCCGATTGACATCCCGCGGCGTGAGCTGAGCATTCTGGCAGCCTTGGCCGAGGCCAATGGCGCGACGTTATCGAAAGAGCAGTTGCTGGACTATGCCTATGGTGTCGGTAGCGAGACCGATGAAAAGGTGATCGAGGTCTATATCTCACGCCTGCGCAAGCGGCTGACGCCACACGGGGTGCGCTTTCGCGTGCAGCGCGGAATCGGCTACAGCCTTGTGGTCGACGCGCTATGAGAGGCGTGTTTTCGCTGCGTGCGCGGCTGACGGTGATCATCCTGGTGCCGCTGATCGCCATTGCCTTTGGCGTCGGCTATTGGCAGCTGAAAAACGCGCAGCGCACCGCGGAAGAGGTGTTTGACCGCGGCTTGCTGACCGTGGCCTTGGCCGTGGCGAATGACGTGGCGGTGTCGGAGGGCGATGCCCTGTCGCCCGAGACCGCGCGGCTGTTAGAGAACTCTTCGGGTGGGCCGGTGTTCTACCATGTCTATGCCCCCGACGGGGTGATTGTGGCGGGCTATGCCACGCCACCCGTGGGCATCCCGCGGGTGGAGCCGCAGGTGGCGCGGCCGCAGACCTTCAAGGCGGTCTATCAAGGACGGCCGGTCAGCGGCGTGCGCCTGCAGACCCAGACCGAGATCGAAGGGTTCAGCGGCATCTTTACCACCACGGTCTGGCAGGACAGCCGGTTGCGTGAGGATTTTGTCCGCGATCTGGTGCTGCGGACGCTGATGGCGCTGGGCGCGATCCTGGCTTCGGTTGCCGTCATCGTCTGGTTTGGCGTGCGCCTGGGCCTGCGCCCGTTGAACGATCTGGAAACTGCGATCAAGCGACGTTCGAGCGATGATCTCTCGACGATCCGCCGTGCTGTGCCCGAGGAGGTGAGCGGGATCGTGCAGACCTTGAACGGCCTCTTTGCCCAGGTGCGCGAGGCGATCGATACCCAGTCGCAATTCATCGCCAACGCCGCGCACCAGCTGCGCAACCCGATCGCCGGGGTGCTGGCCCTGGCCGAGGCGGTGGACCGGGCCAAGACCCCCGAAGACAGGGCGATGCGCGTGCAGGACCTGCTCGAGGCGACGCGCAAGACCGCGGACCTGACGCAGCGGCTCTTGCTGCATGAACGCGCGCGGGCGATCAGCCCGGAGAAGAGCTTTGCCCTGCTGGAGGCGCAGGCTGTTTTGGAGGCATGGGCGGCAGAGTTTGCGGCGGAGATCCCCGAGGCTGTGATGTTTGAGACTGACATCGGGGTGGGGGCAGCGACCGTCATGGCCGATGCGCTGATGCTGAAAGAGGCGCTGTCGAACCTGATCGACAACGCTTTAGTGCATGGTGGCAGTGCCCTATCTCGGATCACCCTCGGCGCGCAGGTCGCGGGCCGTGAGCTGCACCTCTGGGTCGAGGATGACGGTGTCGGCATCCCGGAAGAGGCGCGTGAGACCGCCCTGACCCGCTTTGCCCAGGTCGCCGATGGCGAAGGCAGTGGGCTAGGCCTCTCGATTGCGCAGGCCATCGCCCACGCCCATGGCGGCACGTTTGCGCTTATGGATGGCGCAGTAGGACTGCGCGCCGAAATGAGCTTGCCAACAGCCGACGTCTAAGCCGGATCGCACGCCTACTGCACGTTGTTCTTCTTGATCGGGATCGTCACGTCGATTTTGACACCGTAGGTCTCGTAATCGTCGCGTCCGATACCATCATACGTGCCACCGATTGAGATGCGCGAGCCGTATTCGGTGGTGAAGTTCAGGCCCATTTCGATCCGTCCACGCCAGCCATCCGTGGCCGGAGTGGACTGGTTGGTCAGCGTCACCCCTTCGGTGTCCCCCATGTTGTAGATCGCGTCGAGCGAGAAATGCGGCTCAAAGATCGAACCGTTTTCGGTCTCGAACCGGCCCGAGAAGGTCGGCCCGAACTTGAACTGCCCCAGCTTGACCGTCTGGCTGGGAATGCTCACACCCAGGCTGTCGCGATAGGCCCGCTGTGTCTCTTCAAAGTACGACAGGCTGGCATTTGGCCGGATCGTCCACGGGCCACGCTGGAACTCACCCGTCAGGTTGGCCATGATCAACCAGCGGCTGGTTTCAAACTCATCCGTATAGGTGTTGAACGGGCTGATCTTGTTTGTTGACTGACCCGCCGCAATACGCCCATCGAAATAGAGGTTCGGCGCCAGCCGGGCCGTCATATAGGGCCCGAACATCCAGCCCGTCCCGCGTGTGGTCGCGCCGTTGCTTTCATCCTCCATGGTGTCGAACTGCAGGATCATCCCGATCAGGACATCCTGACTCAGCAGGTAATCGGCGCCAAGATAGCCGATGCCGAAATGCCCGTCGCCGGACCCGCCATCATCGAACCGCTTGTACTGCGCCTCGAACCAGACATCCCAGCGTGAGTTTTCGACATACATCTTGTCCTGATACGCCCCATGCGCCAGCGCAAGGCTGGCCGCGGCCTGGCGCGCTTGCAGCAGGCTGGTCGAGAACTTGTAGTTCCCCGACCCAATCGACATCGGATCAAAGCTGAAGGGCAGCATCGCCCCCAGATCGCCATTCGAGAAGGTCAGCGTACTGGAGTTGCCAAAGCCGCGGTTCAACCGGTCCAGCCGGCGCCCAAGACGCGGTTCGCTCGCCAGTATCAAGTCAGCGCGCCGGGTCAGGAACCGGTTGATCGTATCGACGGTCTTTTGCCGCGAATTGATCGAGGTGACGGTACAGATCACCGCCTCTTGCGCATCGACATTGACGGAGATCGTCCGCGTGCGCGGATTGCCGGTGCTGTCGTCGTCGTTACAGTTGATCGCCGTGCTCCCGAAACCTTCGGGCGGGCGTTGCTTGATGACATAGCTGCCACGTTCCACTGTGATCGGCCCGCTTGACCCTTCGCCACCTGAGGTAGTGATGGCAAAGTTGAGATTGGCGGCCTCAGAGGTGAACTCAAAGACACCGTCGGGCTCCGCCAGTTGGATGATCGTCACCGTGCCGGTGGTGATCTCTTCCACCGTCAGCGTGGCCGATGCGGTCCCGCTATTGCCAAGCGACGAGGTCAGATCACCACTGGTGTTCCGATAGGTCCCAGGCGTGGGTGAGGTGACATCAACGCTAACCAAACACTGACCTGAGGCCGGCACGGTCGCGCCGCTCAAGGTGATCGCGCTACCGCCTCCCTGCAGACCCAAGGTCGCGTCCGCACAGGTGGTTCTTGCGTTTGTGGCCGCCGCAATCGTCAGCCCGTCCGGCAAGGTATCGGTAAACCCGGCATTGGTTGCCGCAACCGGTGACTGAGAGTTGTCGATTGTTAAGGTCAGCGTCGAGACGTCGAACTGTTTGATCTTCTCAGGCGCGAAGGCTTTTGAGAAGAGCGGCGGCGGTGTCGGTATCACCGACAGATCCGCCTTCACTTCGTCGGGCTCCTGCGAAATCGCCAAGGACGACGCCAAGTCATCCACCACATTGGTCAGGTCCGATCCATCGATCACCTGCACCGTCAGGCTGACCACACAGGTGCCGCCTCCGGCAATCTCACCATTGTCGAACGTGACCACCGTGCCGCCAACTTCGCCCGTCAGGGTCGGCGCGCCACAGCCTTCATCGGCGACCGGCGCCGTCACGATTTCCAGCCCGGCCGGGAAGGGATCGGTAAAGCTCACATCCGTGGCAATCGACTCCGGGTTCGGGTTGGTGATGGTGAAGCTGAGCCCCACCGTGTCGAACTCAAAGACCTGCTCTGCATCAAATGCCTTGATCATGCTGAGCGGTGCCGCTTCGGTCACCTGCAGCGTCGCGCTCACACCCGGGACGGTGCCCAGGGATGACGTCAGATCGTCGGTGGTGTTGGTCACGTCATCTGATGCCTCGACCAGCACGTCGACGGTGATCAGGCACTCGCCCTGCGGCGCGATCTCGGCGCCTGCGAGCTCCAGCGTCATGTCGCCCGCCGCGCCGGTGATCGTGGGATCGCCGCAGCCATCACCTGCCACCGGATCAGAGGCCAAGACGAGCCCCTCCGGGAACGGATCGACAAAGCCGACCTCAGTGGCCGCTTGG
>JASJCC010000171.1 GCA_030066175.1 Paracoccaceae bacterium
ACCGGGCGCACGATCCCCATGGACCAGCTTTCCAGCGTCATGATCTGAAAGAGCGTATAACCCGACAGGCCAATCGTCCCGAACCATTCCGGGAAGGCATCGCCAAAGAGCTTGGTTGCCATCACCGCGCCGACATAGAACACCAGGGTCATCAGCAGAAAGACGCTGCCCATCCCCGGCAGCGCGGTGAAAAACCCTTCGATCACGCGGCGCAGGCGGGGGGCTGTCGACACCACGCGCAACACCCGCAGGATGCGCAACGCCCGCAGCACGGAAAAGCCCTGCGCCGCCGGGACCAGCGCAATACCGACGATGACGAAATCAAAGAGGTTCCACCCACTGCGGAAGAACCGCCAGCCATAGGCCACCAGCTTGAGCGCAATCTCGGTGACAAAGATCGCCAGGCACGCCTGGTCGAGCGCAATGATCAGCGGACCCCACTGCGCCATCAGCGTGTCCGAGGTTTCCATCCCTAGCAGAATGGCGTTGAGCAGGATGATGACGATGATCCCGTTGCGCACAACGGGACGCTCTAGAAAGACGCGCAGGTTTTCACGCATTGTGTTTGGTTATCCCTCGATCCTGAACGCCGCCACAAGCTCCACATGGGTCGACCAGCGGAACTGGTCAACCACTTGTACCCAGTCAAGGCCATAGCCCGCCTGCACCAGCCTCGCCGCATCGCGGGCAAAACTGACCGGATTGCACGAAACATGGGCAATGACGGGCACCTGCGCCTCAGCCAGTTGCGCAATCTGCGCCTCGGCCCCGGCGCGGGGCGGATCGATCACGGCGGCGTCAAAGCGGGCCAGCTCATCGGGCAGAAGCGGGTTACGGAAAAGATCGCGCGAGGCGTGGGTGACATGCTTCAACCCTTTGGCGTTGCGCCAGCCCTTGTCGAGCGCTGTTACCATCGCCTTGTCACCCTCGACCGCCTGGATGCGGGCCTGTGCCGCCAATGGCAGCGCAAAGGTGCCACAGCCGGCGAAGAGATCGACTACGTGTTTTGCCTTGCCGACGGCCTCGGTCACCGCATCCAGCAGCGCGGCCTCGCCTTCGGCTGTGGCCTGCAGGAAAGCGCCGGGCGGCGGGACCACCTCGGCTTTGCCAAAGCGCTGGATGGGTGGGTGCCGGGTCAGCACCTCCTCTCCCCAGGCGATCCGCGCGACGCCATGGGCGCGGGCCAGATCGGCGAGGGAGGACTGCAACGCGACGTCCGAAGGCTTGCCGCCGGTGATAGCCAGATCGAGACCATTCAGGCTCTGAGTCACCTGAACGGACAGCTCGCCTTTCCGGCTGGCCCCCAGAATGGCCAGCTGTTCCACCAGCGGCAGGGCGGCCGCGACGGCGGGTGTGACGAGCTGGCAATCGGGCACAGCGACGATCACGTCCGAGCGTTTCATGTGAAAGCCGGCCAGCGCGCCTTTCTTGGTCCGCCGCGCCGAAAACGCCGCCCGCCGCCGCGATCGGGGTGGGGAGACGGCGCAGTCGCGCAACGGTGCCTCAAGCCCCCGCGCCTGCAAGGCCGTGCGCACAACGTCCATCTTCCATTCGGTGGTGAACGCGTCAGACGCGTGCTGCAACTGGCACCCACCGCAGGACTTGGCATGACGGCAAGGGGCAGACACCCGGGCGTCGGACGGGCGCAGGATCTTTGGCGCGGCCATCACACCGTCAACCACCTCCCCCTCAACCTCTTCGCCGGGCAAGGCCCCGGGCACAAAGACCGGGCCGGGGGCGATGCCATCACCCAAATGGCCCAGCCGTTCGATAACGAGTGTTGTCACGTCAGCGCTCCGGGTTTACGGGCACAGTTGCGAGGTACTGCCGCACTTGCGCAGGGGAGGTCAGGTGATGCGCGTCCTTGTCCGGCCCGGCGGCAGCGATCAAGCGCATCGGTTTCCTCTTGCCAGTCTGTCGCGTGTCCCAGATCCACTTATAGAACTCCCCACTGAACCGCTCCGGGCAGTTTTCCTGCATATCCGGCCGCGTCCGTCCGTAGTGGCGCAGCGTCCGCCAGACAACCCTTCGCAACCGCAGCGGCAGGGGCATATCGAGGAAGATAATCGTATCGGCGCGGGCAAAGCGATCCTCATAGGTGACCGACAGGCTGCCCTCGAAAATCCACTCCGGTTTGGCCTGCTCGGCCAGTGCCAAAGCGATCTTTTCGTCGCGGTCGCGTTCGACCCAGCCGGGTTTCCAATGCAGATGATCGACATGCACCACCGGCAGGCCCGTCCGCCGCCCCATTTCGCGCGCGAGGGTCGATTTACCGGACCCGGGCTGGCCGAGGATCATCACCCGTCTCATGGACCGCCCCACCATGACGCACCGGGTTATTCCGCCGCCTGGGCGGGTTCCGACCCTAGGAAACCACCCGATTGCCGATCCCAGAACCCGGCATAAAGGCCACCCTTGGCCAGCAGCTGATCATGCGTGCCCATCTCGGCAATGTGACCCTGATCCAGCACAATGATGCGATCCATGCGAGCAATGGTGGACAGCCGGTGGGCAATGGCCAAGACGGTTTTGCCCTCCATCACACATTCCAGCGCCGATTGGATCGAAGCCTCGACCTCGGAATCCAGCGCGCTGGTCGCCTCATCCAGGATCAGGATCGGCGCGTCTTTGAGGATCGCGCGGGCGAGCGCTATCCGTTGGCGCTGCCCGCCCGAGAGCTTGACCCCACGTTCGCCCAGATGCGCCTCGTACCCCTGACGGCCCATGTGATCCTGCAACCCGGTGATAAAGTCATGCGCCTCAGCCTTGGTTGCGGCCTCTTCGACCTCGGCCTCGGTCGCCTCGGGCCGGCCATAGCGGATGTTGTCCAGGGCCGAGCGATTGAACATCGCGGTTTCCTGCGTGACCATGCCGATCTGCCGCCGCAGGCTTTCCTGCGTGACATGGCCGATGTCCTGCCCGTCGATCAGAATCCGGCCTTTTTCGGTATCATAGAGCCGCAACAGCAGCGCCACGAGCGTCGATTTCCCCGCCCCAGACGCGCCTACAATACCCAGCTTTTCCCCCGGTGCGATATCGATGGCGATGTGTTCAACACCGCCAGTTTCGCGGCCATAGGCAAAGCCCACATCCTCCAGCGTGATGCGCCCCTCGGGCACCAGCAGGTTGGGCGCGCTGTCGGCATCGATCAGCCTGTGCGGCGGTGTGAGCGTGCGCATGCCATCCTCAACCTCGCCGACATTGGCGTAAAGCGTCATCAGCGTGAAACTGACCCAACCGGTCATCTGCGCCAGCCGCAAAGACACAGCACCCGTCGCCGCGATATCCCCGGCGCTGACCAGACCAAGGCTCCAATACCACAGCGCGCCGCCGACCAGCAGCACCGGCAAAACGCCCGCCAAAGCCATCAGCGAAAACCGGAACGCCACCGACACGCGGCCGTAATCCAGCGCCTTTTCGCGCCAATCGGCCATCGCGTTCAAAGCGGCGCGGTCTTCGTGATCGGCATGGGCAAACAGCTTGACCGTCTTGATATTGGTCACAGTGTCGACAATCTGTCCGGTCACGTTGGCCCGCGCCCCTGCCCGCGCCTTGGACCGCACGCGAATGCGCGGCATGAAATAACGGATCATCCACAAATACACCGCCATCCAGGCCGTCAGCCCAAGCGCTATCCGGATATCGACCGTGCCCAAGAGCAGCACAGCGCCCACGACCGAGGCCAAGGCAAAAAGCACCGTCTGCAGGATCTCAACCACCGCATCGGCAAGCGCCCGGGCCGTTTGCATTTCCTTTTGTGAGATGCGCCCGGCGAAATCATTGTCGAAAAACGTCACCGCCTGACCCAGCGTATGACGATGCAGCCGCTGCAGCACGAGGTTGAAGGCATTCGGCCCCACAACAAGGTTCTGCATCAGCGCGTTTAACCCAAACAGCACCGGCCGCAGCACCATGAAGAACACCAGCCCAAAGATCAGAACGCCGCTTTGCTCGGTGAACACCTGAGACGGTTCGGATTGCAGCGCGGCGTCGATCACCCAGCCGAGCAAAAGCGCCGCCATCACCTCGACCACGCCAGCAAGGATCGACACCACGCCGGCCACCGACAACGCCGGACCGCTCCCGCTGAGCGCCCAGCGCACAAATGGCATCAACCGTTGCGGCGGCGCTCCGTCGGCCGGGGCCAAGGGATCTATCCAGTCGGCAAGCTTCATTCGGCGGCATCCGTGTCGATATCGAGGAACCCGCCGGATTGGCGCGCCCAGAAACTGGCATATAGCCCGCCCTTGGCCAAAAGCGCGTCATGCGGCCCTTCTTCGACAATGCGGCCCTGATCCATGACCAGGATGCGGTCCATATGGGCAATCGTGGACAGGCGGTGGGCGATGGCGATCACTGTCTTGCCCTCCATCATGCCGTAGAGCGTATCCTGAATGGCGGCCTCCACCTCGGAATCAAGCGCGCTGGTGGCCTCATCCAGCAGCAGAATAGGCGCGTCCTTGAGGATCACACGGGCGAGCGTCACCCGCTGGCGCTGCCCACCCGACAGCTTGACGCCCCGTTCGCCCACATGCGCGTCATAGCCGCTGCGCCCTTCAGGATCGGCTAGATCGAGGATGAAGTCATGCGCCTGCGCCTGCCCTGCGGCGGCTTGCAGCTGCTCCTCCGATGCGTCGGGACGGCCGTAGAGGATGTTGTCCCGGACCGACCGGTGCAACAGCGCGCTGTCCTGCTGCACCATGCCGATATTCAGCCGCAGGCTGTCTTGGGTGACATGGGCGATGTCCTGACCGTCGATCAGGATGCGGCCCTTTTCGACGTCGTAAAACCGCAAAAGCAGCTTGACGAGGGTTGATTTCCCGGCCCCTGACCGTCCCACAAGGCCCACCTTTTCGCCGGGTCGGATCGTCAGGCTGACATTGTCCAGACCGCCGGCCTCACGCCCATAATGGTGGCTGAGATGCTCGATGCGAATCTCACCCTTGCCCATCTGCAGAGGCTTGGCCTGCGGTGCATCGAGCAGCGTGATCGGCTGGGCAATCGTCTCCATCCCCTCGGCGACAACCCCCAGCTGGCGGAAAAACGTGGTTAACGCCCACATGATCCAGCCGGTCATCGCGTTGAACCGCAGGCTCAGCGCGGTGGCGGCGGCGACGGCGCCAACGCTGGCGGTGCCCTGCATCCACAGCACAAAAGCCCAGCCAACCAGCGACACGATCAAAAGCCCGTTCAGCATGACCAGAGCCACTTCCATCACGGTATAGAGCCGCATTTCGCGCTGAAATGTCTCGCGCGAATACTCGATCGCCTCGTGCGCGTAATCGATTTCCCGGTCGTGATGCGCAAACATCTTGACCGAGTGGATGTTGGTGTAGCTGTCCACCACCCGCCCGGTTACTTGACTGCGCGCGTCCGAGGCCGCTTGTGACGCCGGGCCGACCCGGACGATGGTCCAGCGCATCAGCGCCGCGTAGAGCACCAGCCAAATAAACAGCGGCAGCATCAGCCGCGGATCCGCCTGCCCCAGCAGGATCAGCGCACCGATGGAATAAGCCAGCGCATAGGTGATGGCGTCAAAAACCTGGAACACCGCCTCCCCGGCAGCCGGGGGGGTCTGCATGATCCGGTTGGCGATACGGCCGGCAAAGTCGTTCTCGAACCAGCCCACCGACTGCCGCATCACGTGCCGATGCGCGCGCCAGCGAATGAGCGTGCCAAAGTTGGGCAGGATCGCGTTGTTCAGCACCAGCACATTCACCGTCTGGACCGCGGGGCGCAAAAGCAGGATGAAGACCGCAAGGCCAATCAGCTGACCGCCATGATCCTCCCAAACCTGCGCCGGATCCCCAACCAGGATGTCGACCACCCAGCCCATTATGCCAATCAGCGCGACCTCGACCACCGCCACCAGCAGCGACGACAGCCCCGCAACCCAGAACACCCCTTTGAACGGACGCGCGTAGTCGAGCATGAACGGCCATATGCGCGTCGGCGGACGATCGGCATCGTCATACGACGTATAGGGATCGACCAGGTTTTCGAAATAACGGAACATCTGCGGGTGCCAATTGGGTTGCGAAAGGCCCCAGTGTCGCCGATTCCCGGCGTAATCACCATGGGGTCTGCGTGTCGGTTAATCCAGGGCCTGAATCAGTTCGTCCTTTTCGGCGGCAAAGCCCGAGGCGATCCAGCGCACTTCGAGTTGCTTTAACGCCGCCCCTAGCTTGGCCCCCTGCAGGCGCGGCATCAGGTCAGCGGGTTTCACCGGAAAAACCGCATTGGCACCCTTGGCGATCTCTTCGCTGGCTTGAGGGACCTCACCGCCCAGGATCGCCGCCCGCAGGATCAGCGCCTCATAAGCGGTTTCCGCTCCGTGGCGATAGGCGACCTCGGCCGGGCCGGCACTGTCGGAAATCAGGCTCTGTTTCAGCTCAAAAGCGCGGGAATGCGCTTTGGAGAGGCGCAGGGTTTCCGGCTCGACCACACCCAGAACCGCCAAGCGTCGCATCGGCTCGGGTGCCAGGTCATGCACCTCCTCCAGATGTACTAAAGGCGCGGCAAAGATCGCCTCGGCGCCCGGCAGCAGCGCAGTCAGAACACCGCATTGCGCCATGACACCCAAGGCCGGCGCCGGATTGGGTGCTGACAAAAGCTTGACCAGTTCCGCCCCTACCCGTTCGCGCGACAAGCTGGTCAGCCCACCCGTGTTCTCGGCAATGGCCGCCAGCGCATCAGCGTCAAAACCCGCTTGCGGATCGCCATACCAGGCGGAAAAGCGAAAGAACCGCAGAATGCGCAGGTAATCCTCTTTGATCCGACGGTCGGCATCTTCGATGAACCGCACCCGGCGCGCCTGCAGATCCGGCAAGCCCTGCAGCGGATCCAGCAGCGTGCCATCGGCTGCGGCGTACAGCGCATTCATGGTAAAGTCGCGGCGCAGCGCATCCTCGCGCACGTCCTGCGAATAGCGCACCACGGCGCGGCGGCCATCGGTTTCGACATCGGCGCGGAACGTGGTGATCTCGAACCCCTCATGTTCGGTCACCACGGTCACGGTGCCGTGGTCGATGCCGGTGGGCACAGCCTTGAGCCCCGCGGCCTTGGCCAGCTGCATCACCACTTCGGGGCGCGCGTCGGTCGAGATGTCGATATCCGTCACCGGCACACCCAGAAGCGCATTGCGCACGCAGCCGCCCACCGCCAAGGCCTGATACCCCGCGTCGGTCAACAGGCGCATGACCTGCTGGGTATGCGCGGCGTCGAGCCAAGTGCCCGTGACGCGGGTCATGCCGTCATCCGATCCGCCAGGCCGCGCAGCACGCGGGCGGTTGCTCCCCAGATGTAATAGGGGCCAAACGGCACTGCATAGTAATGCCGCCGATGCCCGCGCCAGCGCCGCGACTGAATGACGAATTGGGCAGGATTCGTGACATGAGCCAGCGGGACCGAGAAGACCTCGGCCACCTCGCCCGGCTCGGGCACCGGGTCAAACGCCTGCCGCACCAGCCCCACGACCGGCGTCATCAGAAACCCGGTAACGGTTTCATGCGCCGGCAGATGGCCGATGATGTCGACATTGGCGGGTGTCAGCCCAATCTCTTCATGCGCCTCGCGCAACGCGGCGGCGGTGACATCGGCGTCATCCTCATCCTGCTTGCCACCGGGAAAGGCAATCTGACCGGGATGGTGTTTGAGCGCCGAGGATCGCTTCGTGAGAATCACCTCGACCCCGTCATGGCCCACGTGACACGCCATCAACACCCCGGCCGGGCGCAGTTTGCGCCCGGGGGGTAAGGCGACATCCGGGTTCAGATCGAAATCGGACGATCCGCCGCCTTCCCGCGCAACGGCCTGGCGCAGAACGTCAAGCTCATCCGTTGCCATGATCCGCCTCGAATCCCACCGTCTCGGGATCAAGCTCGTAATGGGCGCCGCAGAACTGACAATCTGCCGTCACCCGGCCATCGTCCGTGGTCATCTTTTCGATGTCTTTGGACGAGTAGATCGACAGGCTCTGACGCACGCGATCTTCGGAACAGGTACAGCCAAAGCGAACCGGCTGCGCGTCAAAGACCCGCGGCACCTCTTCGTGAAAGAGGCGCACCAGAAGGTCGGTTGGCGGCAGCATCGGGCCGATCAGCTCCATATCCTCAACCGTATCGAGATGCAGGTTCACGCGAGTCCAGTTTTCCTCATCATCACCCTGAACGATGTCTTGGGCCTGCAGCAAACCGGCCTCGCCCGTCCCGCCATCGGTGGCGAAGGGCGACGCTTTGGGCATGTGCTGCAGCATGATGCCACCGGCGCGCCAATGCTCGGGCACACCCGGTTCGGTCGAGCGGCCAAAAGACAGCGCAAACCGCGTCGGCAGCTGTTCGGATTGCGCAAAATACGCCTCCGCACATTCGCGAAGCGACCCGCCAGCGATGGGTGTGATGCCCTGATAGGGCGCCATGCCCTTGCCCTGGTCAATCAGGATCGCGAAATAGCCGTCGCCCAACTGTTCAAAAGGCGGGGCGTCGGTGATGCGGTCGGCGTCAAAGCTGGCATAGGCGCGGATGCGCGCAGGCTGGCCCTCTTCATCGGGGCCATAGTAATCGGTGGCGATCATCCGCACAGCGCCCTTGGTCTGGACCTGTAAGGACAGTTTCCAGCGCAGCTTGATCGTCTGGCCGATCAAAGCGGTCAGCAAAGCCATCTCCGCCACCAAGGCCTCGACCGCGGCAGGATAGGCATGCTGTTTCAGGATGCCGCCCAACACGCCATCCAGCCGCGCAACGCGGCCACGCATGTCGGAGCGGTCAAGCTGAAAGGGCAGGACGGTGTCGTCCCAGGCGATTTTGGTGCCAAGGGTCATGGGGTTTCCTTATCTGCCGGGGGTTGGCATACCGCGTCCATATAGGTTGGATCAAGGACGGCGCAAAGGGGGTCCCAGATGACCATGCGATTCGGATCACCGCCACGGGCCGAGCAGCAGTATCGGTTGCGGCCCGGTGCCTATGCGATCCTGCCGCGCGGCGATGATCTGCTGCTGACCAACCAGGCCGAGCCTTGGCCGGAAATCCAGCTGCCCGGCGGCGGGATCGCATAGGCACCGGGCCGCAACCGATACTGCTGCTCGGCCCGTGGCGGTGATCCGAATCGCATGGTCAT
>JASJCC010000169.1 GCA_030066175.1 Paracoccaceae bacterium
CGCGATCCCGATGGGCCTCTTCATCGCGCTGTTCCTGAACCAGACCGTGATCGGTATCCGCCTCTACAAGTCGCTGTTTTTCTTTCCCTTTGTGCTTAGCCAGGTGGTGGTGGGCCTCGTTTTCAGCTGGTTCTACCTGCCGCGCGAAGGGCTGTTGAACGCGCTTTTGGGGTTCTTTGGCTTCGGGTCGGTCAACGTGCTGGGCGATCCCGACCTTGCGACCTATGGGATCATCGCGGCAGGCCTCTGGCCGCAGACGGCCTATTGCATGATCCTCTATCTCACCGGCCTCAACGCCGTTGACCCTGAACAGATCGAAGCGGGGCGCCTTGATGGCGCCAAGGGCTGGCGGATGCTCTGGCATGTGATCCTGCCGCAGCTCAAACCCGCCACCTTCATCGCCTTTGTCGTCACCATCATCGGCGCGTTGCGGTCGTTCGACCTCATCTCGATCATGACGAACGGCGGCCCGTTCGGCTCCACCCGCGTGCTCAGCTTTTACATGTTCGAAAAGGCGCTGTCGGAATACGGCTTCCGCATGGGCTATGGCTCGGCCATCGCGGTGGTGCTGTTCCTGATCATGCTGGTCTTCATCGGCTACTTCCTGTGGCAGATGTACCAGGACGAAAAAGCCGCCCGCCGCTAGGCCACGTCGCAGGGAGATAACCGATGTTTCCGACCCCCATCGAAAAGCGGTCCCGCGGTGCGCAGGTCACCTACCAGGCGTTGGTGCCGCTGGCGCTGGTGATGTGGCTGTTGCCGCTGGTGGCGGTGGCGATGTTCTCGATCCGGCCGCTGGCGGATTTCACCAATGGCAACTACTGGGGGGTGCCGTCCTCGTTCGAGTTTTTCACCAATTACGGCAAGGTGTTCCTGGAATCGGACATGCCGCGCTACATGCTGAACTCGGTTCTGATCACCGTGCCCACGGTGATTGGCGCGGTGGCTTTGTCCTGCATGACCGGCTTTGCCCTGGGCATCTACCGCTTCCGCGGCAACCTGCTGATTTTCTTCATGTTCATCGCGGGCAACTTTGTGCCCTTTCAGATCCTGATGGTGCCTGTGCGTGACCTGACGGTTGGCATGGGGCTTTATGACACCAAGCTGGGGCTGGTGCTGTTTCACATCGCCTTTCAGACCGGGTTCTGCACGCTCTTCATGCGCAACTTTATCCGCGCCCTGCCGTTTGAGCTGATCGAGGCCGCGCGGGTCGAGGGTGTGTCGGAATGGCGGATCTTCTGGTTTGTGGTGCTGCCGTTGATGAAGCCGGCGATTGCGGCGCTGGCGGTGTTGATCTTCACCTTTATCTGGAACGACTATTTCTGGGCCATCGTGCTGACCCAGGGCCCGGATGCGCAGCCGGTGACGGCCGGGATCACGTCGTTCAACTCGCAGTTCGTGGCGCAGTATCACCTGATGAGCGCGGGCAGCATTGTTGCCGCCTTGCCACCGGTGGCGATGTTTTTCCTGATGCAACGTCACTTTATCGCCGGGCTGACGCTGGGCGCGGTGAAGTAACCTAGGGGCGCGCAAGACCATGACACGCATCGCCTTTATCGGCGCAGGCTCGACGATCTTCATGAAGAACATCCTGGGCGATGTGCTGCATTTCCCGGCCTTGGAGGGCGCGACATTTGCCCTGATGGATATCGACGCGCAGCGGTTGGAGGAGTCCGCGCTTGTGGCAGGCAAGCTCATTGCCAGCAGCGGGCGCCACGCGACGGTCGAGACGACGATGGACCAGCGCCGCGCTTTGGCAGGGGCGGATTTCGTCGTCACCGCGTTCCAGATCGGCGGCTACAAACCCTCGACCGTGATCGATTTCGATATCCCGCGGCAATACGGGTTGCGCCAGACGATTGCCGACACGCTGGGGGTGGGCGGCATCATGCGCGGCCTGCGCACGGTGCCACATCTCTGGCGTGTGGCGGCTGATATGGCCGAGCTCTGCCCCGATGCGCTGCTTTTGCAATACGTCAACCCGATGGCGATCAACTGCTGGGCCCTGGCCGAGAAATACCCGCAGGTCCGGCAGGTGGGGCTGTGTCATTCTGTGCAGAACACGGTTGAGGAGGTCGCGCATGACCTCGACCTGCCGGCCTCTGAGCTGCGCTATCGCGTCGCCGGTGTGAACCATGTGGCGTTCTTTCTGGAACTCACGCATGAGGGCCGCTCGCTCTATCCGCGGCTGCGCGAAGGCTATCGCGCCGGGCGCCTGCCGAAACCGCCGCTACTAATGCCGCGCTGTTGGAACACGGTGCGCTACGAGGTGATGGATCACCTCGGCTATATGTGCACCGAAAGCTCCGAGCATCTGGCGGAATACGTGCCGTGGTTCATAAAGGACGGGCGTGACGATCTGATCGAGACGTTCAAGATCCCGCTCGACGAATACCCAACCCGTTGCGAGGAACAGATGGCCGATTGGTCCGCGCAAGCGGCTGCGTATCGTGGCGCCGAGACGATTGCGTTCGAAAAGAGCCATGAATTCGCGGCCGAGATCATGAACGCTGTGGTGACGGGCAAGCCCTATACGATCTATGGCAACCTGCCCAATCGCGGTCAGGTGCCGCAATTGCCTTCAGGGGCGGTGGTCGAAACGCCCTGCCTCGTGGATCACAATGGGGTGCAGCCGACAGCGGTGGACGATATCCCACCGCAGCTGGTGGCGCTGATGCGGTCGCAGATCAACGTGCAGGACCTGGTGGTGCGGGCGCTGGTCGATCAGGACGTGGAACACATCTACCACGCCGCCATGATGGATCCGCACACCGCGGCCGAGCTGGACTTGCGCCAGATCCGGTCCCTGGTGACCGACCTGCTGGCCGCCCACGGCGAAATGATCCCCGATTGGGCCCGCGTGAGGAAGGCGGCGTGATGGGCGCGCGAAGCTCGACCCTTGTCGCCCGGCGGCACGCCGGGCCGCGCCCGACCCTCCCCCCGGGAGGGCGCATGGGTGACGTTTCGCTCCGAACTCTTGATATGCAGAGCGACGCCGGTGCACGCCCATCAAGCCATATCTGCGCCCACCCAGGGTCGGGCGCGGCCCTTCGTTTCCTTGACTGGACCTAGCGCCATGACCAAGACACGCAGATCCGCCGCCTGGTATGGCAAGCTCGACAAGGATGGCTTCATCCACCGCTCCTGGATGAAGAACCAGGGCTTTCCTGATCATGCTTTCGATGGCCGGCCTATCATTGGCATCTGCAACACCTGGTCCGAGCTCACCCCCTGCAATTCCGGCCTGCGCGACCTCGCCGAGGGCGTCAAACGCGGCGTCTGGGAGGCAGGCGGTTTCCCCGTGGAATTCCCGGTCATGAGCCTGGGTGAGACGCAGATGAAGCCCACCGCCATGCTCTTCCGCAACCTCCTGGCCATGGATGTCGAGGAGTCGATCCGCGCCTATGGCATTGACGGCGTCGTGCTGCTGGGCGGCTGTGACAAGACCACGCCGGGGCAGCTGATGGGGGCGGCTTCGGTGGATATTCCCGCCATTGTGGTATCCTCGGGCCCGATGCTGAACGGCAAATGGCGCGGCAAGGATATCGGTTCGGGCACCGATGTGTGGAAGTTCTCCGAGGCGGTGCGCGCTGGGGACATGACGCTGGCCGATTTCATGAACGCTGAATCCGGCATGAGCCGCTCCAAGGGTGTGTGTATGACCATGGGCACCGCCTCGACCATGGCGTCGCTGGCCGAGGCGATGGGCATGTGCCTGCCCACCAACGCCGCCCTGCCGGCCGTCGATGCCCGACGCATGGCCCTGGCGCATCTGACCGGCAAACGCATTGTCGAGATGGTCGAGGAGGATCTGAAACCGTCCGATATCCTCACCCGCGCGGCTTTTGAGAACGCGATCCTCGCCAACGCCGCGGTGGGCGGATCGACCAACGCGGTGGTCCACCTTTTGGCACTGGCGGGCCGCGTCGGCGTGGAACTCAGCCTCAAGGATATCGAGATCGGATCAGACGTGCCTTTGCTGGTCAATTGCATGCCGTCGGGCCAGTACCTGATGGAGGATTTCTGTTACGCCGGCGGCATGCCGGTGGTGCTGGACGAACTCTCGCACCTCCTGCGGCGCGCAAAAACCGTCCTCGGTGGCGACATCAGCGCCTATGCCGACGGCGCCGAGTGCTTCAATCGCGACGTGATCCACGCCTTTGACGCACCTTTGAAACACGCCGCCGGGCTGCGGGTGCTGCGTGGCAACCTGGCCCCCGACGGCGCCATCGTGAAACCCTCCGCCGCTACCGACAGGCTGCTGGAGCATGAGGCGGAGGTGTACGTTTTCGAGAATATCGAAGACCTCAAAGCCAATATCGACCGCGATGACCTGCCGGTCACGCCCGACACGATCCTGGTTCTGAAGGGCTGCGGCCCCAAGGGCTATCCGGGCATGCCCGAGGTCGGGAACATGCCGATCCCGCGCAAGCTGGTGGCCGAAGGCGTGCGCGACATGGTGCGGGTGTCGGACGCGCGCATGTCGGGCACCGCTTTTGGCACGGTGATCCTGCATGTGGCGCCCGAGGCGCAAGCGGGCGGGCCATTGGCGCTGGTGCAGACCGGCGACCGCATCAGGGTCTCCGCGTCAGAGGGCGTGCTGGAGCTGCTGGTGGACGAGGCCGAGTTGTCCAAGCGCCGCGCCGCCTGGCAACCCGATCCGCCGCATTACACCCGTGGCTACGCCAAGCTTTACGTCGACACCGTGCTGCAGGCCGACAAGGGCGCCGATCTTGACTTCCTGACCGGCAAAGACACGCGGCCTGTGACCAGAGAAAGCCACTGAGATGATCCCAGCCACCTTCCATGACCTCGACGGGGCATCGGTGTTCATCACCGGGGGCGGGTCTGGCATTGGCGCGGCTCTGACCGAGGGGTTCCTGCGGCAGGGCGCCAAGGTAGGGTTTGTCGGGCGTTCGGATGCCAGCGCCTTTGTCGAAGAGATGGCCGCGCAGACCGGCAACCGACCGCTGTTCGTGCAATGCGACATCACCGATATCCCGGCGTTGAAGGCGGCCATCGATCAAGTCGCCGAAGCGCACGGGCCGATCAGTGTGCTGGTCAACAACGCCGCCAACGACCAGCGGCATGGCACGCTGGAGGTGACCGAAGCCTTCTGGGACAAAGCCCAGGACATCAACCTCAAGGCCTATTTCTTTGCCTGCCAGGCGGTGATTCCCGGGATGCAAGAACGCGGCGGCGGCAGCATCATCAACTTTTCGTCCGTCAGCTACATGATGGGCAATGCGGGTTACCCGGCCTATGTCACGGCCAATTCCGGGATCAACGGCATGACTAGGGCGCTGGCGCGCGAGTTTGGGCCAGACCGCATCCGTGTCAACGCGCTTGCCCCCGGCTGGGTGCTGACAGACAAGCAGCTGGAGAAATGGGTGACGCCCGAGGGTCTGGCCGCGCATATGGAGCGCCAGTGTCTGAAGGACAATCTCAAGCCCGAGCACATCGTCGGCCCGACGCTCTATCTGGCCTCTGAGATCAGCGCGATGATGACCGGCCAGGCGCTGGTCGTCGATGGCGGCGTGGTGGGGACAGGCTGATGCCCGGGAACTGGATTGCCGTGGATTGGGGCACGTCGCATCTACGCGCCTGGCTGATGGCCGGTCAGCGCCCCGTGCGGGCGTTTCAGTCCGACCGCGGGATGGGGCAGCTGCGCCCGGAGGCCTTTGAGCCCGCTTTGCTGGAGCTTTTGGGCGACGCGTTCCCACCGCAGGACAACGTCACGGTGATCGTCTGTGGCATGGCCGGCTCGCGCCAAGGCTGGGCCGAAGCACCGTATGTCGCGGTGCCCTGCACGCCGCCGACGCTGGATCAGGCGACGCGCGTGCACACCTCTGATCCGCGGCTCGACGTGCACATCCTGGCCGGCGTGAAACAAGAGCGCCCGGCCGATGTGATGCGCGGCGAGGAAACCCAGATCGCCGGCTTCCTCAGCGAGGAGCCGCAATTCGATGGCATCATCTGCCTGCCCGGCACCCATAGCAAATGGGTGCGGATCAGCGCCGGCGAGATTGTCAGCTTTCGCACCTTTATGACGGGGGAGCTCTTTGCGCTGCTGTCAGGCGACTCGGTGTTGCGCCATTCGGTGGGTAAGGGCTGGGACGACGCCGCTTTTGTCGACGCGGTAGCCGATGCCATGGGCCGGCCAGCGGGCTTTGCGGCGGAGCTCTTTTCGCTGCGGGCGGAGGGGCTGCTGCACGATCTGTCTCCGGACACCGCGCGGGCGCGGCTATCGGGGCTGTTGATCGGCCTCGAACTGGCGGCGGCGCGGCCCTACTGGCTGGGCCAGAACGTTGTGGTGCTTGGGGCCAGCGAGCTCGCACGCCTCTACACCAGCGCGCTGGCGGTGCAAGTGGTGCCCGCCCGGCTGTTGGATGCGCAAGAGTTGACGCTGACAGGGCTTTCCGCAGCCCAGGCCAAGCTAGAGGAACACATGTCATGACCCGCGAGATCATCGCCATCCTGCGCGGGATCACCCCGGCCGAGGCCACGCCGGTGGCCGCCGCGCTGATCGAGGCGGGGATCACCAAGATCGAGGTGCCGCTCAATTCCCCCGATGCGATGACCAGCATCGCAGCACTGGTCGAGGCATTCGGCGAGGACGCCCTGATCGGCGCCGGCACGGTGCTGGCGCCCGAAGAGGTGCTGCAACTGGCCGGCATCGGCGCGCGGCTGATCGTGTCGCCGGACTGCAACCCGCGGGTCATCGTCGCCACAAAAACCGCCGGCATGCGCAGCTATCCCGGTGTGATGACGCCGACCGAATGCTTCACCGCCCTGCGCAACGGCGCGGATGGGTTGAAGCTCTTCCCCGGTTCCTTGGTCGGCCCCGACGGACTCAAGGCGATCCGTGCGGTTTTACCCGTGGGTACAGCGGTTTACGCGGTGGGGGGCGTTGGACCTGGGAACTTCGCAGAATGGCGCGCGGCGGGCGCTCTGGGTTTCGGCATCGGCACGGCGCTCTACAAACCGGGCGTCAGAATCGCCGAGGTGCGCGACAGCGCGGAGCAGCTGGTGGCTGCCTATGACGCGCTTGAGGACGCGTGAGAGGCGCATGAAACGCACGCTTGGCACCTGTTATTATCCCGAACACTGGCCGGAGGAGATGTGGGCCGAGGATGCACGTCGCATGGCCGAGGCCGGGTTGACCTGGGTGCGGATTGGCGAGTTTGCCTGGTCGCGGTTGGAGCCTGCGCCTGGGGACATGCAGTGGGACTGGCTCGACCGGGCGATGGATACCCTGGGCGACGCAGGGCTGCGGATCGTGCTCGGCACGCCCTCGGCCACGCCACCGCGCTGGATGCTCGACCGCCACCCCGACATGCTGGCCTTGGACGGCCAAGGGCGGCCGCGCGGGTTCGGATCCCGCCGGCATTATTGTTTCAGTCACGACGGTTACCGCGCAGAGGCCGCCCGCGTCGCCCGCCTGATGGCCGAACGTTATGGTAGCCATCCGCAACTGGGCGCCTGGCAGACCGACAACGAATATGGCTGCCATGATACGGTGATCTCCTATTCCGCGGCTGCGCGGCAGGCCTTCCGTCTTTGGCTGTCTGAGCGCTACGGCGACATCGCGGCGCTGAACGCCGCCTGGGGCAATGTCTTCTGGTCGATGGAATATGATCACTTCGATCAAATCGACCTGCCCAACCTGACGGTGACCGAACCCAACCCGGCGCATTCCCTGGCGTTTCGCCGCTTCAGCTCGGACCAGGTGGTGCGCTTCAACCGCGCCTTGGTCGAGGCGATCCGCCAAGGCTCGGACGCGCCGATTTCGCACAATTACATGGGGCGGGTGACCGAGTTCGATCACTATCAGACCGGCGCGGATCTGGAGATTGCAACCTGGGACAGCTATCCGCTCGGGTTTCTGGAGGATCGCGTGGGCGCGGATGACGCGCATCAACGGGCCTTTGCCCGGCAGGGGGATCCGGATTTTCAGGCGTTTCACCATGACCTTTATCGCAGTGTCGGGCGTGGACGTTGGTGGGTGATGGAGCAACAACCCGGCCCCGTGAACTGGGCGCCGCATAATCCGGCGCCGTTGCCCGGGATGGTGCGGCTTTGGTCGTGGGAAGCCTTTGCTCATGGCGCCGAGGCGGTGTGTTATTTCCGTTGGCGCCAGGCGCCGTTTGCGCAAGAACAGATGCATGCTGGGCTCTTGCGGCCTGACAGCGTCGAGGCGCCGGGGCTGGCGGAGGCGCGGCAGGTGGCTTTGGAATTGGCCGACGCACCTGAGGTGCAACCAGTGCAAGCGCCGGTTGGGCTGATCTTTGACTACGACGCGGAATGGGCTTGGGAGGTGCAGCCGCATGGCGCGGGGCTGCGGTATTTCGACCTGGTCTTCGCGCATTACCGGGCATTGCGACGGGCAGGTCTGTCGGTCGAAATCCTGTCGCCAACGACGCGGGAGTTCTCGGGCTACCGGATGCTGTTGGCTCCGGGGTTGATGCATTTGCCAGAGGCGTTGAAGGAAGCTTTGGCGGCCTTTGAGGGCGTATTGCTGATCGGGCCACGGACGGCTGCGCGAGACGGGGAATTCAACATCCCGGTGCCCTTGCCGCCGGATTGGCCAGGATTGGATGTGGTCGTGGCGCGGGTGGAAAGCCTGCGCCCTGACATGCCGGTGACGCTGGTCGGGGGTGGGGCTGTGGTCGGGTATCTTGAAGAGTTGGAAGGTGCGGTGGAGACCGTTTTGGTTGCTGAGAACGGCCAGCCGGTTTGTGTGCGGCAGGGTGGAACTGTCTATATGGCGGGGTGGGGGGACGACGCGGCCCTAGATCGGCTGGTGGCTATGATGTGCGAGGCCGCAGGGTTGCCCTGCCTGGCCTTGCCGGATGGGGTACGTTGTCGCGAAACAGGGACCGAGCGGTTCTGGTTCAACTACGCAGCAGAAGCGCGGGCGTGCCCGGCTGGACCCTTGCCGCCCGCCGGGGTGCTGCGCGAAGCGCTCTGACGGCGCTTGGATACCCAAACCTTACCAAAAGGCGCGCGCCTGCGGCCCGCACAGGGTTTGTCACCAAAGACTTTCGGCCTTTGGTTCCCGCGCATGGCAGCGTGACGCTCAGAACTACCGTTGCAAGTATGGCAAGGGCGGGCCGGTCCGTCAGGACCGGCCCGCCCCCGGGCGACGCGCGTAGCGCGGCGCAAA
>JASJCC010000170.1 GCA_030066175.1 Paracoccaceae bacterium
GGGTGTAATTGAAAGTGGGGGTAAGGGCATAGAAAATTGAAGTGAGCATGATTTATGCGACGCGTAGACCCTCCCAGTAGTTATCCCATTGACCGTTAGCACGGATGAGGCGTAATGCGATCACTTTGTTGGCATTACCGGGAACCCACCAGGCACCCGGTAACTTGAGACGAGCTTGAAGAATATGGCGATGTGCACTTTCAATTTCTCCGGAGCCAATGGGTAAGTCATTGGCGAGGGCAGATTTGTAATTGAGTTGTCCCAGACGGTTGGTAAGGTATCTATGACAGGCTCGCACCGGTGCATTGTCATTGTCGACAGATTGAGGTTCCAAGAAGGGCGTCAGGGAATCGAGAACCTTGTCAATTTGCCCTTTTTTGAGTTGATTTTTCTTCCTTGTGATCCATGCCTTGGGCTTTTTGGCACAGACCGGTGCAGCAGCCGCAAGGTAATCGCAAACATGGTAGAGGTCAAGAAGATAGGAGCTTTGAGTCCCAAAAACCACGTCAAATTGCTCGGCAATCCAACTGGCGCCGTCACCAACCCCATGGATCTTTGTATTGAAACCCCCGCCGGCAAGAATAGCGCAACGCTCCAATTGCTTGCCGGCCTCCACTGTAGATCCTCCAATGCCGGTGCATCCATAAACGGGGCTCACCTTCCCTGAATCACGGACCAGGCACAATCGGGTTTCTTTCCATCCGACCTTACGTGCTTTTCGTCGGTCACCCCTGCGATTTGCCGGTATTTCAACCACCGGCAGCATGCACCCATCCATTTCTCCAATGAGTTGAGGACAGCCCCTCTTGTCGGTGATTCTCTCTTCATGGCTCTGTTGAGACCCCAAGATTGTTTGCCCGTGCTCGAAAGTTGCTTTGCGCACAGCGTATTCGCTAACTTTGATCCCATAATGCTCCAAGACTTTGCTTACAGCTTTGCGGAATGCCCCGTCGGCCCCGAAATCAGTCATGATCCGTTGGAGCTTGAGGGAATAACCACGGGGATGAACCTTAGCTGCAAGCCTAAAAGGGCGCACTTTATGCCCCTGGTATTTAAAAACAGTCTCGGTGACGGTGATTTGACCCAAGCTACTGGTCCACTGGAGTTTTTTTTCCCTTGTTTCGGGCATCGGGATGAGCGTCCACAAACGCTGTTTCTGCGAGGGTTTGTTGATTTTCAGCCCAGGTTTGAAGAGTCAGAACCCCAAGGTCCTGGATCAATTCAACAACTAAGTCCTCGGCGGCATCAGCTTCTTCTATGTTTCCTTTGTTTTCAGCGGCATCTAAAACTTCGAGGAGTTTTTCATGCAATTGGGGGTGGGCTTTCAGCCTTGACTCCAAGCTTTCCTTTGAGTCGCGGGGAGATTTGGTCGGTTTTCTTTTTCTGGGAGCCGGGTGCTTATCGATGGGCATGGGTCACCTCTCATGATGGTTTCCCATTTAATCTCACATGGACCAGGGTCAATTGTCCAGCACTTTTTCTCATATCATCGCCCCCACTTTCAATTACACCCGGTGCACGGTGACGCGCTGACGATGCGCACCCACGATGATCAGCCGATCACCTTTGCCGAATGGGGTTATCTGGGTAAGGGCCAATTTCAGCGGCGCGACTTCTGCTTTGACACGCTTGCTCTCTCGTCGACCTTCAGCGCCGAAGGATCGCTTTTTGCCCACCTCGGCATGCACGAAATTTTCCAACCCGCCGCAACCTACCCGCCGCTGACCGTGGCCGGACTGGCCGCCGCCGAACCCTCGCAGGAGGCCACATGAGCACCCAAGCCGCTTTTGCCCTGCGTGACCGCAACCCCGATGTGCTGTCGTGTATTGCCAACCTTTCCAACGACGAAGTCTTCACGCCGCCGGAGCTGGCCAACCGCATGTTGGACATAGTGGCCGAGGCGTGGGCGGCCGACCACGACGGCGCGAATATCTGGGCGGACAGAACGGTGCGCTTCCTCGACCCCGTTACCAAGTCCGGCATCTTCCTGCGCGAAATCACCAGCCGACTGACGGACGGGCTGGCCGCCGAGATACCGGACTTGACGGAGCGCGTCAACCACATCCTGACCAAGCAGGTGTACGGCATTGCCATTACCCACCTCACCAGCCTGCTGGCCCGGCGCAGCGTCTATTGCTCCAAGCACGCCAACGGCAAGCATTCGATTGCCTTTGGGTTTGACAGTGACGCCGGCAATATCTGGTTCGAGCGGCTGGAACACACTTGGGTCGGCGGCAAGTGTATCTATTGCAGAGCCGGCGAAAAGACGCTCGATCGTGGCGAGCGTTTTGAAACCCACGCGTATGCGTTTATCCACACTGACGACATCAAGACTCGGATTGGCGAGTTGTTTGGAGGCGATATGCAGTTCGACGTGATTATTGGCAACCCGCCATACCAACTAGATGATGGCGGCTACGGGACAAGTGCAGCACCGATATATCAGTTGTTCGTGGAAAAGGCACTTGACCTCGATCCGCACTACGCGGTGTTCGTGACGCCGTCACGCTGGATGGCAGGAGGTAAGGGTCTCGATAAGTACCGGGAGCGGATGCTCTCCGACAAACGTCTGCGGAACATCGTGGACTACCCGAAGCTCTACGAGGCCTTTCCAGGCGTCAAGATTCGTGGCGGTATCTCCTACTTCCTTTGGGATCGTGACTACGAAGGGCCGTGCGAGGTGCAGACCGTTTGGGATGGGCAGCCAACGGGGCCAGCAGTTGCCCGCCACCTCGATGCCTACGATATCCTCGTACGGCGCAACGAAGCCGTGCCAATCTTGGACAAGGTTAGGGCGAAGGGTGAGCCGACGCTTGATGCTCGCGTCTCCAGTAGAAAGCCATTTGGTCTTCCCACGAACTTTGAAGGAAAGTCATCTGCGGCAGGCTTGAGCAAGCCGGTTCGTCTCTTCGCGAATCAGCGTAACTGTTGGATCGCCCGCAAAGACATCACGACCAACTCTGAGTGGATTGACGAGTGGAAGGTGCTGATGACCGCCGTTCAAGGAACGAGTGCAGCGGTCGAGACCAAATTCCTCAGCAAGCCCATCATCGCGGGGCCGGGCACCGCGTGTACCGAGACATACCTCGTCGCCGGGCGCTTCGACAACGAAACGGCGGCAAACAATTACGCAAATTATCTACGTACTCGGTTTGTCCGATTCCTTGTTTCTCTTCGCAAGTCAACGCAGCACGCAACGCGTTCCGTGTACTCATTTGTCCCTGACTTGCCGCTTGACCAAGGGTGGACAGACGCCAAGCTCTACAAGCGTTACGGGCTGACCGAAGACGAGATCGCCTTTATCGAGTCGCAGGTAGCCGAACACGACGATGCTGTACCTGACGAAGTTGTCGAAGATGAAGGTGATGATGAATAAACCCACCATCGAGAAAATCCTCGCGCCCAAGCCGGAGGCAAAACCGCGCATCTATGCCTACGCCATCGACGACGCGGCGCACGCCGGTCTTCTTAAGGTGGGGCAAACTACGCGCGACGTCAAACAGCGCGTCGCCGAGCAGCTCAAGACCGCCGCTATCAAGAATTACACCATCGAACTGGACGAACCAGCCGTGCGTGACGACGGCAGCTTCTTCAGCGACCATGAGGTGCGCGCCGCCCTCGCCCAGAAGGATTTCGAGCACGTCGAACTGGAGTGGATGCGCTGCACCGTCGCCGACGTAAAGACCGTGATCAGCGAACTGCGTAGCGGCCGGCGATTCTCCGGCACGCATCACGAGACGTTCGCCATGCGCGCTGAGCAGGAGGAGGCGGTCAACAAGACCCACGCCTACTTCCACTCCATCTGGCAGGAGGATATGCACGCCGCGCCGCGCTTCCTGTGGAACGCCAAGATGCGCTTCGGCAAGACATTCACCGCCTACCAGCTTGCCAGGCGGCTCGGCGCCAAGCGCGTGCTCGTCGTCACCTTCAAACCTGCTGTCGCCGACGCTTGGCAAACCGACCTCGAATCGCATGTGGACTTCGACGGTTGGCAATACCTCTCGCGCACCTCGGACCTTGTTCCGACGCAGATCGACCGGCGCAAACCGGTGGTCTATTTTGGCTCCTTCCAGGATTTACTCGGCCGCGACAAGGCGGGCAACATCAAGCCAAAGAATGAATGGATTCACATCATCAACTGGGACCTGGTCATCTTCGACGAATACCACTTTGGCGCGTGGCGGGACGGCGCCCAAGAGCTGTTCGAAGGCGAAGACAACGTAAGAGACTTGATCAAAGCCGAGTACGGCACGACCCTTTCCGGCCGGGCCACCAAGAGTGTCAGCATTGAGGACTTCGAGGAGGAGTTTGAGGCGCTTTCAGAGGCCGAGCCCGAGTTCCTGCCTATTACCACGCGGGCGTACCTCTACCTCTCCGGCACGCCATTCCGGGCACTGGCCACGGGCGAGTTCATCGAGGAGCAAATCTTCAACTGGACGTACACCGACGAACAGCGCACACGGGCCGAATTCGAAGCCAACCACCCCGACCAATGGAACCCGTACAGCGCTATGCCGCAGATGCGCCTGCTGACCTACCAGATGCCGGACGAACTGCTGGCCATCGCCAGCGACGGCGAGTTCGACGAGTTCGATCTCAATACATTTTTCGAGGCAACGGGCCGGAACGCGCAGGCAAAGTTCAAACACAAGAGCGACGTGCAGAAGTGGCTCGACATCATCCGCGGCGGCTACATGCCCACAGCTGTAGAGCACCTGAAGACCGGTACGCGGCCCCCGTTCCCCTATTCGGACGTGCGCCTGCTGCCCTACCTGCAGCATTCGTTCTGGTTTATGCCTAACGTCGCGGCTTGTCAGGCGATGGATAACCTGCTGGCGGAGAAGCACAACGTCTTCTGGCACGACTACACAGTGGTTGTCGCTGCCGGCGCCTCGGCAGGCATCGGGCTGGACGCATTGCCACCTGTGCGCCAGGCCATCGGCAGCGGACTGGAGAGCAAAACGATCACGCTGTCGTGCGGTAAGCTCACCACAGGCGTCACCATGCCGCAGTGGTCGTCGATCCTGATGCTGCGTAACCTTCAATCGCCGGAAACCTATTTTCAGGCCGCCTTCCGCGTGCAGTCGCCGTGGTCGATCCAAAACCCCAACGGCGACAACCCACACGAGGAGGAGATCCTCAAGCCCGTCTGCTTTGTGTTCGACTTCGCCCCCACACGCGCGCTGCGCCAGCTTTCGGAGTACGGCATCGGCCTGTCGCCCAACGAGCCGAACCCTGAAAACGCGGTTAGGGATCTTGTGTCATTCCTGCCCGTCCTCGCCTACGACGGCGCGAACATGACACAGATTGACGCCGGCGGCATTCTCGACATTGCGATGGCTGGCACTTCGGCCACACTGCTGGCCCGCAAGTGGGAGAGCGCGCTGCTCGTCAACGTGGACAACGACACTCTGCGCCGCATCCTCAACAACCCGGAGGCGCTGGCCGCCGTTGAACGCATCGAAGGCTGGCGCGCGCTCGGTGACAATATCATCGAGACGATCATCAACAAGAGCGAGAAGGTAAAGAATCTCAAGAAAAAGGCCAAGGACGAAGACCTGACGCCGAAGCAAAAGAAAGAACTCAGCGCGGAGGAAAAAGAGTACAAATCCAAGCGCAAGCAGATCCAGGAGAAGCTGATCAAGTTCGCGACGCGGATTCCGGCCTTCATGTATTTGACCGACTTCCGCGAGAACACGCTGCAGGATGTGATTACAAAACTGGAACCGGAGTTGTTCCGGACGGTCACCGGCCTGACGGTCGAAGATTTCCACCTGCTCGTGCAGCTCAGGGTGTTCAACACCGAGCAGATGAATCAGGCCGTGTTTGCATTCCGGCGTTACGAAGATGCGTCGCTGCGCTACACCGGCATTGATAGGCATCCGGGGCTGACGCAATACGGGCTGTACGACACCGTAGTGGCGAGGGAGTGACGCGCAGCCATACGAGCCTGCGGGCTAACAGCCGGCTGCAGCGGACTGTCCGCTCTGCGGCCCGCCGCTGAATCGGAGCGTTATGCAACGAGAAAAGAACCGGGACACAGTTTTGAAGGACAAACTAACAGTATTTCTTTGAGTACCTACGAAGACCTATTTGATGAGCGGGACAAGATACTCCAGGCCATCAGTAAGCTTCAGAACTGCAACATGATTCGATGGAAATCTTCGGAGCCCGGTCTCATCAGCCGATTGAAATGAACGTTTGGACACCGTCCTTGACAAAATCACGGCTTCGCCGCACAACCGGCTGCACCATGAACTTGCTGAGCATTCCCTTGGTGGACGGAGGACGGCCGTTGGCCGCCAGCAAAACCTACCGGTTCCGCTCCGGGTCGAACCCCGTTTTATGAATCATTCCAGCGGCCCACTACCTCGTTACATTGCTACCGGTTCCGCTCCGGGTCGAACCCCGTTTATGAATCATTCCAGCGGCCCACTACCTCGTTACATTGCTCACAGAGGAAGATGCGTCGGCGGCTTTGTTTTTCATGGGAAGGCCAGAAGGCACCCAATTGACCACAAAGGTCGCAAGGGTATCGGTACCGTCTATCGATCGCCCGAAACATGTCCTGGTATTCGGTATGCGGTGCGACATGCTCCAGTTCTCGGGTGTTTCCTCTGCGATATTCATCGAGCGGGGAGGCAAACCAGTAAGGGCCGATTTTGGCCGGAACGACGATCCAGCGTCGATAGAGGTAACCGTCCTCGTATGAAACCGCCGTTTCGATCGGTTCCTTCCGGTAATCATCATCCCTTTGCGCCATCAATCCCTTCAACGTAGCGGAGAAACCGAAGTAATGGTCCTTGTCTCCATGGTCCATAAAACAATTGGCGGCGTATCGATCCTCGATGCCATGCCATACACCTTCCCGCCTAATGCATTCCAAGCCGCGGTAGATGACATGGTCCGGCATGACATAGTCCGTTCGGTACTGGATGTGGCGATCTTGAGCCAGGTATTCGTCGTGACACTTGGTTACAGCCTGATGAAGATCACGCAATAGCCCTTCCAAATCAGGAAGTGACACCTCAGGGGTAAACAAGCCGGTATCGATCCCCTGAGCGGCAGACCATGCCCGTACCTGTCGGAAAACAAGAAACGCATGGGTGAGTTTGGTGTAGAGTTGAACCAGTCGCTCGGAGGTGCCCGAACATCGGCCGGGGATTAATTCTACTTTTGCTTAATGCGTATGAGCAGTCAGTCAAAATACAAGCAAAGCACATCTTTTGGTACAGGTCACAATATTTCGCTGCTGTCTAATCTTGCCGGATCATTTGTCCGCGACGAGATTATCTACCAATTCCTCGTATGAGTGGTGAGCGAGCGCACCGCCGGACACACCTCTGCCCTTGGCTCCCGATCTCCGCTTCAGTTGATGTGAGGTTTGGTTCTAGCCAACTCCTGCCGTTAGCCTCGTTGGGCCGCGATTCATGGTCTTTGCTCGTGCGCGATGGCGCCGGAGCATCGTTCTGATCACTTCTTCCCGGTTAGTGCGTCGGTCCGGTAGGATTGATTTTATCAACTCCGTCATGTCGTTAAGGGTCAGCAGAGGTAGCGACCTTCCAAGAACCAGCCGGTCTTCAAGGAGGAATAAGGCCGCCAACATGGTCAACGCCATATGGTTGTGCCAGCCGCGCCATCGACGCACCTGATACTCATTGAGGCCCAAGCCGTCTTTACATTCTTTAATAGCATGCTCAACCCAATAGCGCATACATTGCCAGTAGGCCAGCCGTGCTTTTTTGGTTTTCATGGGAGCATTACTCAAACTGTATTTGTACTCCCAATCCCCATTCTTGTCGCGTTCACGACGGACGACAAGATGCCTTCGACAAGATTTCCCCTCCTCCATGACCCATACTTTCAAGTGAATGAATTCGATCTCTAAAATACCCTTGCTGGTTTCACGAATCTTGAGCTTGCCCCATTTGCGTTGGTCGATTTCGGCAGCGACCTTTTCAACTTTCTTGGATTTGGGAAGCGTAGACATCTTCTGGCGGTGCTTCTTGTGTCGGGCTCTCAATTGAGGATGACGCAGATAGACATGTTTGGATTTTGGAATATCAATCAGAAACGTTTTTCCCATGCGGTTCAGTTCGGCCATCAGCCAGGGGCTTTTTCCGAACTCCCCGTCCATGCCGATCCATCCATAGCGAAGACCATTGCGATCAGCCTGTTCCACCAACTCGAGCGCTAATTGAGCCATGGATTTATAGGTTTGATCTTCTTCGGGGATTTGGGCCTTCTCCATACGCTTCTGATCCTCGGTCCAGCTATCCGGGAGATAGAGTCTTTTGTCGACCAGGATCGATTTGCTCTTGGCGCATAAGGAAGCGAAGACACCGAGTTGACAATTGTCGACCTTACCGGCACAACCGGCCCATTGGCGACCAACGCCGACGGAATGGTCTCCTTTTTTGAGAAAGGCCGAGGGGTCAATGATCAGTCCCTGCTGCTTCCAGGAACCCAGCTTTTGATTCGCACGACGGGCGATCTGTTGACAAAGGACATGATCATCCCAGTCTTCACCGGACACAAATCGGTAAAGCGGGTAGTAGGTCGTAAGGGGAACTGCCTCGATAACCCTCTCGATATTTCGCCTGCGCTCTCGCATCATCAGACCATGGGAATAGTTATAAGCATGCTGCTGCAGATCTGGATTCGTCCGGGGGAATGCTTCATTAAAATGCGAGAGAAAGGTTGTCAGTCGTTGGGGGAGAAGTTCCAAATAGGCGTGGTCTTGCTCACTTAACGCCTCCGGAAAAAGAAAGCCGTGCTGATGAGTTGTGTTGTTATCAGGTTGTTTTTTGCTTGTGGTCTTGCCCCACTTTGCCTCGGAACAAGCCTCAAGCCCACGGCTAGGTTATTATAGCACATAAAGCTTTTTATAGCAGCGTATTATGGGTTTTCTTTCAGGAGTTTCGGCGGATGATGTCCCCGTGTCTCCAACTAGACCAATCGGTCTTTTCTGAAACCCCAATCGGAGGGTGCAAAAGTAGAATTAAGTGCTTTCCTTCAAAATAGGCTGCCGCAATCATGGCTCGGTGAATCTGAAGATAGGTCGTCACCTCTTCGACGGTCATCCTTTGCTCGGCTCGCACCAAATCGCTGAGGAGAGCCTCAGCTAAATCAACGA
>JASJCC010000168.1 GCA_030066175.1 Paracoccaceae bacterium
CACGAGATCATGATGCGCGGCACCTTCGCCAATATCCGCATCAAGAACGAGATGCTGGATGGCGTCGAAGGCGGCTACACCAAAGGCCCCGATGGCACGCAGACCTCGATCTACGACGCCGCGATGGCCTATCAGGAGGCCGGCACCCCGCTGGTGATCTTCGGTGGTGAGCAATACGGCGCTGGTTCCTCCCGTGACTGGGCGGCGAAGGGCACGGCGCTCTTGGGCGTCAAGGCAGTGATCGCCGAAAGCTTTGAGCGCATCCACCGCTCGAACCTGGTGGGCATGGGTGTGATCCCGTTCGAATTCACCGGCGGCGACACCCGCAAATCGCTGGGCCTGACCGGGGATGAAACCGTGTCGATCTCTGGTCTCGATACGATCAAACCGCAAGAGGTCGTGCCCTGCACGATCACCTATGCGGACGGGACCAGCAAAGAGATCCAGCTGAAATGCCGGATCGATACCGCGATCGAGATCGAATACATCGAACATGGCGGCGTGCTGCACTACGTGCTGCGCAACCTCGCCCAGGCGCCGATCGCCGCTGAGTGATCGCCTTCTGCTGAAGGGAAATTCCAAGAGGCCCCGGATCTTCGTCCGGGGCTTTTTTTGTGTCAGGCCGATCAATACTTTGGCGACACGACGCGCCAACCGCGCAAAAACAGCCCGCCCAGCCGGCAATCGGCGCGTTTCTTAGGCAAACCCCCGCCGATTCCGCAGGAAAAGCGCGATTTTACAGGCTTTTACCTGTATAGTTCTGCCCAAGCGCCCCATCTACAGCGGACGCAACAAAAGAACCCGAGGCAGAGCATGAAACTCCTAACACTGATCCAAGCCGCCGCCCTTGTGGTGCTGGCCGTCGCCGGCGCCTATGCGGCATCCGATACGCAGCAAACGTGCAGCGCACCGCATACCGGCGCTACCTGCGACCTCTGACACTGGCCCAAAGCGGCACATCACAAGATAAGCCCAACGGCAGCCACTGCGCGGCCCGAGGAACCGGCCAGAGGCCGGTGACGAGATATCAAGCGCGCGCCGCAGGCGCGCTCCTTTGGATCAGAGGGATGCCCCGGATCAGCGGACTTTCAGGGTCGCCAGGCCAATGATCGCCAGGATCAGCGAGATGATCCAGAACCGGATCACGATCTGCGGCTCGGCCCAGCCCTTCTTCTCATAGTGGTGATGGATCGGCGCCATCAGAAACACCCGCTTGCCGGTGCGCTTGAAATAGAGCACCTGGATGATCACGCTCAGCGCCTCGACCACAAAGAGCCCGCCAACAATGGCCAAAACCAGCTCATGCTTGGTCGCCACGGCGATGGCGCCCAAAGCCCCGCCCAACGCCAATGACCCGGTATCGCCCATGAACACCGCCGCCGGCGGCGCATTGTACCACAAAAACCCCAGCCCGCCGCCGACCACGCCGGCGGCAAAGATCAGGATCTCCCCAGTCCCGGGCACGTAATGCACGTCGAGATACTCGGTAAAGTCGACCCGCCCCACCGCGTAGGCGATTATCCCCAAAGTCGAGGTCGCAATCATCACCGGCATAATCGCCAAGCCATCCAACCCGTCGGTCAGGTTCACCGCATTCGCGGCCCCGACAATGACGATGATCGCAAAGGGAACAAACAGCACACCCAGGTTCAGTAGCGTATCCTTGAAGATCGGGAACGCCAGCTGGTTCGACAGATCCGCCGGATGATACTGCGCCGCCCAATACCCGGCGATCCCCGCGATCAAAAACCCCAACAATAACCGTAGCTTGCCCGACACACCGGCCACGTTCTGCTTTTTCACCTTGGCATAATCATCGGCAAAGCCAATCGCCGCATAAGAGATGGTCACAAACAGCACCAGCCAGACAAACGCGTTGTCCAGACGGGCCCACAAAAGCGTCGAGGTCACCAGCGCTCCGATGATCAAGAGCCCGCCCATCGTGGGCGTACCCGCCTTGACGAAATGCCCCTCGGGCCCGTCATCGCGGATCGGCTGGCCCTTGCCCTGGCGCTTGCGTAGTACGTCGATCAGCGGACGGCCAAAGATGAACCCAAAGACCAGCGCGGTCATAAACGCCCCACCCGCCCGAAAGGTGATGTAGCGAAAGAGGTTGAAGAAATCCCCCCCGTCCGACAATGCCGTCAGCCAGTAGAGCATGTACCCGTCCTTCTACCCGTCACTTTCGAGGGGGCCTTGGCCCATTTTGCGTATCGCGTCAACCACACCTGCCAGCCCCATCGACAGCGATCCCTTGGCCAGCACCACGTCACCGGCATCGAGATCGCGCGCCACATGTGCGGCCATATCGGTACTGTCCTGCGTCCAGCGCCCACGCTGTTCGTCGGGCAGCGCCTCCCACAGGCTGCGCATCAGCGGGCCGACGCAATGCACCTTGTCAATGGCCTGCATCGCCGGCAGATCGGCCAGGGCGCGGTGCAGATCACCTTCGGTCCGGCCCAGCTCTTTCATGTCGCCCAGATAGGCGATCCGGCGGCCCCGCGACACCCGGCCGATATCGTTCTGCACTTCCGCCGCCGCCAGCACCTCAAGCGCAGCCCCCAGTGAGGCCGGATTGGCGTTATAGCTGTCATCGATCAATTGCACCGACAGATGCGGGTCCACCGCGTCGAGCGTGATCACCTCACGCGCGCCACGCCCGGCGCCGGGTGCCCAATGCCCGAGGGAGGTCACTGCCAGCGCCCGGTCGAGATCAAGCGCCGTCACCACCGCCAATACCCCCATGGCGTTCACCGCGAAATGCCGCCCCGGCACCAGCACCTTATACAGCACCGGCGCCTCACCGATCCGGCCCTCGGCCACGGTGGTCGCATCGCCCACCGTCACCCGGTCCAGGTGATGATCGGTGCCATCGCGTTCGCCAAAGGAAATCCCGCGCGCAGCAAAGCGCGCCGCAGTGTCCGCCAGGATCGGGCTGACCTCCAGATCGCCATTCCAGATCGCCACACCGCCCGGTTCAAGCCCTTCAAAGATCGACGCTTTTTCATGCGCAATCCCCTCCAGGCTCTCAAACGCCGCCAAATGTGCCGGCGCCACAATGGTGACCATCGCCACATCGGGTCGGGCCATGCGCGACAGCGGCGCGATCTCACCTTGCTTGTTCATGCCGATCTCGATCACAGCAAAATCGGCCTCGGCCGGCATCCGCGCCAGGGTCAGCGGCACACCCCAGTGGTTGTTGTAGCTCTTCTCCGCCGCGTGCACCGCGCCCTGCCCGCCCAGCACGGTGCGCAACATCTCTTTGGTCGAGGTCTTTCCAACTGAGCCAGTCACCGCCACCACGCGGCCCTGAAACCGAGCCCGCGCGGCACGCCCCAACGCCTCCAAACCGCTTTGCACATCGTCAACCAGTAGCAACGGCGCATCGTCCGCCACACCTTCGGGCACACGGCTGACTAGAGCCGCCGCCGCCCCCTGTTCCAAAGCTTGCGCGACAAAATCATGCCCGTCACGCACGGCCTTCAGGGCCACAAAGAGATCGCCGGGCTGCAGGGTCCGCGTGTCGATCGACACACCCGTGGCCTGCCAGGGCGCGGTCACCCGCCCACCCGTGGCCTCTGCCGCCGCGTCCGAGGTCCAGAGCACGCTCATAGCCCGCGCCCTTCCAATGCGGCCACGGCCACGCTGGCCTGTTCGGCATCGTCAAAGGGATAGACCGTGTCGCCCACGGTCTGGCCGGTCTCATGCCCCTTGCCGCAGATCAGCAGCGCATCGCCGGGTTCCAACGCATCGACGCCGCGCAGGATCGCCTCGGCCCGGTCACCCACTTCGGTCGCCTCGGGCGCGCCCGTCAGCACCGCGGCGCGAATGGCGGCGGGGTCCTCGCTGCGCGGGTTGTCATCGGTCACGATCACCACATCGGCATGCTCTGCCGCCGCCTGCCCCATCAACGGCCGTTTTGCGCTGTCGCGGTCCCCGCCAGCGCCGATGATGGCCACCAGCTTGCCCATCACATGCGGCCGCAAGGCCTGCAACGCGGTGCTGACCGCGTCGGGTGTGTGGGCGTAATCGACAAACACCGTCGCGCCATTGTCGCGCGTCGCCGCCAGCTGCATCCGCCCGCGCACCGTGCCCAAGAGCGGCAGCATGTCGAAGACGTCGTCGGCGTCGGACCCACAGGCAATCGCCAACCCCGCCGCCAGCAGCACATTTTCCGCCTGAAAGCCACCAATCAGCGCCAGCCGTTCCTGCCGCGCCTTGCCGTTCCAGCGCAGGCGGATGTCCTGGCCCGTGGCATCAAAGCGTTGCGCCTCCAGACAGAGATCCGCCGCCTCGCGCCCCACGGTGATCACTTCCTGCCCGCGGGCCTTGGCGATGGCCAGCATGTCCACACCGCGCGGATCGTCGATATTGATGACCGCGGTGCCATCCTCGGGCAGCACGCGGGCAAAGAGCCCCGCCTTGGCGGCAAAGTAATCCTCAAACGTGGCGTGGTAATCCAGGTGATCCTGGCTGAAATTGGTGAACCCCGCGGCGCGGACTTGCACGCCATCAAGACGGCGCTGTTCGAGCCCGTGCGACGACGCCTCCATCGCCGCGTGGCTGACCCCGGCCGCGGCCGCGCCCGCCAGCATCCGGTGCAGGGTGATTGGTTCGGGCGTGGTGTGGCGCAGCGGCGCCTGCCAGTCGCCTTCGACCCCGGTGGTGCCCAGATTGATCGCGCGCACCCCAAGCTCTTGCCAGATCTGGCGCAGAAAGCTGCTGACCGAGGTTTTGCCGTTGGTCCCGGTCACCGCCGCGACCACCTCGGGCTGCTGACCAAACCAAAGCGCGGATGTATAGGCCAAGGTCTGGCGCGGATCAGCGGCGATGATCAGCGCGGCGTCAGACGCGGCCAGTTCGGCCTCGGCGATCTTTGCGCCCTCCACATCGGTCAGGATGGCGCCTGCCCCCATCCGCAACGCATATTGGATGAACTCGCCACCATGCACCCTTGTGCCGGGCAGGGCCGCAAAGAGATGGCCGTCTTTCACCTCACGACTGTCAACCGACAGGCCGGTGACCTGCGCCTCGCGCCCACCGCGCGCGGTCAGTCCCAGCTCGGTCAATGTCTTGACGGTGTCAGCCATGCGCGCCCCCTTTGTCTTTTGTCCCAAATAGGCATGAACCAAGGGGGGCCTCAAGCGGATCAGTCGGAAATCAGCGTCACACCGGCCATGTTGAGCGGTTTGCGCTCAGGGCGCAGGCCCAGAAGCGGCGCGATGCGGGTGATCATCTCGGCCGCGACCGGCACGGCGGTCCACCCAGCGGTACGGCGCGGTTCAGGACCAGAGGTTTCCACCGGCTCGTCCAGCGTGACGATCAACACGTATTTTGGATCATGTGCGGGGAACAGCGTGGCAAAGGTGGCAATCACCTTGTCGTCGTAATAGCCGCCGCCACGGGCCTTGGGTTTGTCCGCCGTCCCGGTCTTGCCGCCAACGAAATATCCCGGCACCTCGCCCATGCTGGCGGTGCCTTCGGTGACGACCTGACGCAGCATGGTGCGGGATGCCTGGGCAGCCTCGGCGCTCATGATCCGCGGGCCGGTTTGTGGCGCGGTCTGGCGCAGCAGCGTCGGGCGCACGGCATAGCCGCCATTGGCAATCGCCGCATATCCCGCCGCAAGATGCAGCGGCGAGGTCGAAAGGCCGTGGCCATAGCTGATCGTCATGGTCGAAAGCTCGGACCATTTCGGCGGCAAAAGCGGCTTGCCGCCCTTGGCCTCTACAATCTCCAGCGGCGTCGCCTCCAGCATGCCCATCTGCCCCAGAAAAGCGCGCTGGCGTTCGCTGCCGATCATCTGCGCCATCCGCGCGGTGCCAATGTTTGAGGATTTCACGATCACCTTGGTGACCGACAAGCTATTGCCGTAATTGCGAAAATCACGAATCTTGTGTTTGCCCCAGCGCAAGGGCCCGCGGGTGTCAAGCATGGTTTCCGCGTTCACCAGCCCCAGATCCATCGCCTGGGCGGCAGTGAAGATCTTGAAGGTCGAGCCAAGCTCATAGACGCCCTGCACCGCGCGGTTGAAGAGCGGGCTGTCTCCCGGCTCACCCGAGGTCGGCGCACGTGGGCGGTCGTTGGGGTCGAAATCCGGCAGGCTGACCAGGCTGATCACCTCGCCGGTCTGCACGTCCATCAAAACGCTGGCCGCACCCTTGGCGTTCATCAGCTTCATACCCGCGTCCAGCACCCGTTCGGAGGCCGCCTGCACCGTCAGGTCCAGCGCCAGCTCCAACGGCGCGCCGTTGCGGCCGGGGTCGCGCAGGGCGGTGTCGAGGTATTTCTCGATCCCCGCGGTGCCGATCACCTCGGCCGAATGCACGCCTTCGCGGCCAAAACTGGTACCACCCAGCACATGCGCGGCAATCGGGCCGTTGGGGTAAAGCCGCATCTCCCGCGGGCCAAAGAGCAGGCCCGGCTCACCGATATCATGCACCGCCTGCATCTGTTCGGGGCTGATTTTCTTACGTACCCACAGGAACTTACGTTCCCCGGTGAAGTCCTTGACCAGACGGTCGTGATCAAGCTCTGGGAAGATCTCAACCAGCGCCTCGGCGGTGCGCAGTGGTTCGATCATCTGCTGGGGATGGGCGTAGAGGCTGTGGGTTTCAATGTTGGTCGCCAGGATCCGCCCCTGCCGGTCGACGATATCGGCGCGCTGCGCGATGATCGACGCCCCGGTGGCCTGGGCGCGCGGTTCGGTCGGCTCGGAGGCGGCGAGATGCCCCATACGCAGCCCGATCACGGAAAACGCGCAGAAGAACATCACCCCCAGCACCAAGAGCCGCCCTTCGGCCCGCAGCCGCGCGCGGTCGCGCATCTGTTCATGCCGGATACGCAGGTTTTCGCGTTCGATCGCGTCGGGGTTTTCGCCGTTCTGACGGGCCTCGAGGATGCGCGCCAGCGGGCGCAGCGGTGTGCGGATCATTGTGTGACCCCCGAATTGATCACGTCGATGGGCTCCGAGATCTGCAACAGCGTCTCGGGCATCGGATAGGCCACCTGATCGACCCGCCCAAACTGATCGGGGCGAAGCGGCAACAGGCCCAGCCGGTCGAAATTCAGGTCTGCGAGGTCACGCAGCCGATCGGGACGGTTGAGATAGGCCCATTCGGCGCGCAGCACCGCCAGACGTTCGCGGGCATCTGCGATGTCGCGCTGCAGTTGGGCGACGTCGTCCAAAGCGGCCTGGGTTTTGTAGTTTTCGTGATAGGCCCAATAGCCGCTGGCAATCACCGCCAAGGCCGTCAGAACAAACAGAAAGCTGCGCATCAGCGTCCCCCCTTCCAGTCGGGCATGGCAATGTCCCGTGCGTCGATCTCACCCGCCGGAACCTCGGTGCGCCGCGCCACCCGCAGCTTGGCCGACCGTGCGCGCGGATTGGCGGCCAGCTCGGTCGCGTCCGGGGCGATGGCCTTGCGGCTGATCAATTCGAACTGCACCGCGGGTGCTTCGGTCTCCGGTGCATAGCGGTTGGCGCGGGCCTGCTTGCCACCGCGGGCCTGCAAAAAGCGTTTGACCATCCGGTCCTCGACCGAATGGAACGTCACCACGGCGAGCATACCGCCGGGCTTCAACACCCGTTCGGCAGCCATCAGCCCCTGCCACAGCGCGCCGTATTCGTCGTTCACCGCAATCCGCAGCGCCTGAAAGCTGCGCGTCGCCGGGTGGCTTTGCCCGGGTTTGGCGCGTGGCAGGCAGGCTTCGATGATCTCGGCCAGCTGTAAAGTGCTGGCGATCGACGCCTCGGCCCGGGCTTTGACAATCGCTTTGGCGATCCGGCGGCTCGCGCGTTCCTCGCCATAGATATACAGGAGATCGGCCAACGCGGCCTCGGGCAGGTCATTGACCAAATCGGCGGCGCTCTCGCCCTCTTGCGCCATGCGCATGTCGAGCGGCCCGTCTTTCATAAACGAAAAGCCACGCTCGGCCTGATCGAGCTGCATCGACGACACACCCAGATCCAGCACCACGCCATCGACACCCTCGGCAACCTCATCCATCTGCGCGAAATTGCCCTCGATCAGCGTCATGCGCGGCGCGTAGGGGCCGATCCAGTCCAAAGCCAGCTCATGCGCCTCGGGGTCCTGGTCAATACCGATGACATGATCCGCGCCTGCATCCAAAAGCCCGCGCGCATATCCACCCGCACCCAGGGTGCCGTCAATCCAGGTGCCGGAAACGGGGGCAACAGCCTTGAGCAAAGGCTGCAACAGGACCGGAACATGCGGAGCCTCCTCAGGGGCGCGCGCCGCAGCGGACATGTCAGCCCTCCTCTTCGTCGAGGAATTGCGCCGGGTCGAAATCGTCCGGCAGCCCGTCCAGTTCTGCTTCCATTTTCGAAAGCTCATCGGCCTCGTAGGTCTCGGGCTCCCAGATCTGGAAAGTGTCGACATTAGACGCGAAATACGCCTCAGCCCCGATGCCGATCTTGTCGCGCAGCTTGGCCGGCAACACGATGCGGCCGGTGTCGTCGACGCTGGTGGTCACCGATTGTGTGGAATAGAGCCGTTCCAGCAGCCGGCGTTTTTGCGAGGCGCGCGGCATGGCGCTGATCTTGTCTTCGACGCGCTCCATCTCGTCGATGGTGTAGCATTCCAGGAACTTGCGGCGGTGATCGCCGTAGACAATCACGAAATTCGGGTTCAGCCCGTCGGTCCAGTCCGGGTCACCAGCTTCCAGCACACGGCGAAACGAGGCCGGGATAGACACCCGCCCCTTACCGTCGACCTTGTGTCGACTTTCACCTCTGAACCTCAGCCTTCGGCCCACTGTCCCTTCGGCCTTTCCTAACGCCCCCTTGAAACGAAATGCGGCGGGTTGATCTGCTGCCACTGATCAACCCGCCGCTGACCCGCATTGGCGGGTATCTCCGACTGCGCGCGCCACCTGGGGGGATGTCTGCTCGCCCGCGCGCCGGATCCTT
>JASJCC010000177.1 GCA_030066175.1 Paracoccaceae bacterium
GGCAAGTTCACCTGGGAGGAGGTCGAGTGCCTCGGTGCCTGCGCCAACGCCCCGATGGCGCAGATCGGGAAGGACTACTACGAGGACCTGACCACCGAGCGTTTCGCCGAGATCATCGACGAACTCGCCGAGGGCAAGGTCCCGGTGCCGGGGCCGCAGAACGGGCGTTATGCGGCGGAACCGAAGGCCGGGCTGACGAGCCTCAAGGATTACGAGGCGGGGAAGCCTCAGTACAACGCGAGCGCCGCACTTGCCGTCGAGATCGGGGATACCGTCAAGCGGATTGACGGCACCGAGGTGCCGCTTACGACACCGTGGCAGGAAGCCCGCGAAACGCTCGACACAGCGGAACAGTCTGCGGCGGCAGCGGATGCGGGCGTGACGGGCGCGAGTTCGGACATGAAATCCGAATTGCCGGGAGAGGCCCCCGAGGTCGAGGCCGTGGCGAAACCGGCCGTCGACAAGACAGAGGACGCGACGGCACCGGTCGTCAGTTCCGCCGATGCGCCTTCGACGGTCGAGGCCGCGAAACCGGAAGGGCTGACGGAAGCCCGCGGCGGCGCGCCGGACGACCTGAAACAGATTAAGGGCGTGGGGCCGAAGCTGGAGAAACTCCTCCACTCGCTCGGCTTCTTCCATTTCGATCAGGTTGCGGCCTGGACGGCGGAGGAAATCGCCTGGGTGGATGAGAACCTCGAAGGGTTCAAAGGCCGGGTGACCCGTGACAACTGGGTCGAACAGGCCAAACAACTGGCCGCGGGCGGGGAAACCGATTTCTCCAAACGCGTGGATGATGGGGACGTCTACTAAGACGACCCCTGCGACGACGGGATGCCTTGCACAGCGTCACACACTGTGCGAGGCATCTTTTCGAAGAACTGGCTCTGTGGGAGGAGCGGCGCCGAAAGGCGCAGTCTTGGCTGCGCGTTACCTGAAATGGAGCGAGGACCGTAACCATGAAGACACCCCAATCCCTGTCCCCCAGTGTGGCCATCGAACAGGCCGCGATGATGATGACCTATCCGGCGCGTATGGCGTTCCGGACCAGCAAGATGATGATGGATATGAGCGCGGCGATGATGCCGATGGGCATGCAGCCGCAGATGTTCTGGGCCGTGGCACCTGAGCTCAAGCGCGCCAAAGCGCCGGTGGCCCGCAAGGCGGCGACCCCGCGTGCCAAGGCACCTGTGGCAAAAGCCGCGCCGCTGGCCTCGACCCCCGCCAAGGTGACGCCTTTGACCAAGGCCAAGCCGGCCAAGAAAGTGGCGGAGAAACCGGCCGAAGTGAAAAAGCCCACGCCAGTGAAGGCCGTGGCGACCCCGGCGCCGAAAGCCAAAGCGGAGGCTCCGGTGGCGGCCAAGACGGTGGCTGTGAAAGCGCCGGCCAAACCGGCCCCTGTCGCGAAACCGGCGGCCAAAGCGGCGCCGGCCGCCAAGGTTGCGGCCCCCGCGCCCAAGCCGGCCTCGGCGGCCAAGCCCGCCGCGAAGGCCAAACCGGCTGCGAAGGCTGAGGCTCCTGCAGCACCTGCCAAGCCTGTGGCTGCCAAGACGGCCACGCCCAAACCCGCGCCGAAGCCGAAGGGCCCGCAGAAACCCGCGGGCCTCAAGGCGCCGCGGAATGGCAAGGCGGATGACCTGACCATGCTGATGGGCGTTGGGCCCAAGCTTGCAAAGGAAATCGAGGCGCTGGGTGTCTACCACTTTGATCAAGTTGCGCAGTGGAGCGCGGATGAGGTCGCCTGGGTCGATGAAAACCTCGGCGGCATCAAGGGCCGCGCCAGCCGTGATGGCTGGGTGGCGCAGGCCAAGAAACTCGCCGCCAAGGCGGGATGACAAGAAGGGCTTAGGGGATGGACCGGAACAGCCAGACAGCACGGCGCGGACGGGTGATCGCCCTGATCATCGCCGGCACTGGTCTTTTCTGGATCATCGCCACCGCCCTTGGGGGCGCGCTGGACTGGAGCCAGCGCACCCGCGCGCTGTTTGACCTGGCCGCTTTGGCCGGGTTTGCAATGGCGATCTGGATGATTTTCGGGCTCTGGCGGGACCGCCAGAAACACAAGGACTGATACATGCTGCAGGACAAGGACCGCATCTTTACCAACCTTTACGGGATGCATGACCGCACGCTGAAAGGTGCGCAGATGCGTGGCCATTGGGATGGCACCGCGGGCATCCTCGAAAAGGGGCGCGACTGGATCATCGACCAGATGAAGCAGTCGGGTCTGCGCGGGCGCGGCGGTGCGGGCTTTCCCACCGGGTTGAAGTGGTCCTTCATGCCGAAAGAAAGCGATGGGCGGCCGAGCTATCTGGTTGTGAACGCGGACGAATCCGAGCCGGGCACCTGCAAGGACCGTGAGATCATGCGCCACGATCCGCACACGCTGATCGAGGGCTGCCTGATTGCCAGCTTCGCGATGCAGGCGCATGCCTGTTACATCTATATCCGCGGCGAATATATCCGCGAGAAAGAGGCGCTGCAGAACGCGATTGATGAGGCCTATGACGCGGGCCTTCTGGGCAAGAACGCGGCTGGCTCCGGCTGGGATTTTGACCTCTACCTGCATCACGGCGCGGGCGCCTATATCTGCGGTGAGGAAACCGCTCTGCTCGAAAGCCTTGAGGGCAAGAAGGGCATGCCGCGGATGAAGCCGCCGTTCCCGGCGGGCGCGGGGCTCTATGGTTGCCCGACCACGGTCAACAACGTGGAATCCATCGCCGTCGTGCCGACAATCCTGCGCCGGGGCCCGGAATGGTTTGCCAGCTTTGGCCGCCCGAACAACGCCGGCACCAAGGTGTTTGCGATCTCCGGCCATGTGAACAATCCGTGTGTGGTTGAAGAGGCGATGTCGATCAGCTTTGAGGAGCTGATCGAAAAGCATTGCGGCGGCATTCGCGGCGGCTGGGACAACCTCAAGGCGGTGATCCCGGGCGGATCCTCGGTGCCGTGTATCCGCGGTGAACATATGCGCGAGGCGATCATGGATTTTGATTACCTGCGGGAGCAGAGGTCCGGCCTCGGCACCGCGGCGGTGATCGTGATGGACAACTCTACCGACATCATCAAGGCGATCTGGCGGCTGTCGAAATTCTACAAACACGAGTCCTGCGGCCAGTGTACGCCCTGCCGCGAAGGCACCGGCTGGATGATGCGGGTGATGGACCGTCTGGTGCGTGGCGAGGCCGAGGTCGAAGAGATCGACATGCTGTTTGACGTGACCAAGCAGGTTGAGGGCCACACGATCTGCGCGCTGGGGGATGCAGCGGCGTGGCCGATCCAGGGCCTGATCCGCAACTTCCGCGACGAGATCGAGGATCGCATCAAGGCGCAAAAGACCGGGCGGCTCAGCGCGGTCGCGGCGGAGTGATCCGCGCGGCGCTTGTCTTAAGCCTGACGCTTTGCGCCGGGGTTGCGTCGGCGCAGGGCAGGGTGCCCTATCCGCAGGTCTGGGTGGAGCACATGTTTCAGGAAAGCATGGCGTTTCTGCTGGCTGATAACTGCCCCGGGTTGGAAAAACACCACCCCGGCATTGACCGGCACAGGCTGTCGGCTTTTGCCGCCATGAGCGATCGCGGACACAGCATGCGCAACCTGTCCCGCAAGTTTTCGCCGATCACACCAGAACGCTATCAGCCCTTGCAGCAGGCCTTTTTGCGCAAGCATAACCTGACCGCTGACAGCGACGATGCCGCCTTTTGCGCGGCCGGGCTTATTGAGTTGCAGGAACGCACGCCCATCGGGTTGATGCTGCGCGAGCCGGAGTAGGGCATGCACCTGGCGCATTTCAATTGGGGCACGTTGATTGCCGAGGTCGGGGACCCGGCGGTGGCACCGTTTGTCGATGCAGTGGGCCGGGTGAACGCGCTGGCCGAACGCGCCGACGGCTTTGTCTGGCGCAGCGGGGATGAGCAGACGCGGGCGAAGGCGGTGGGCTGGCCGCTATTTGACGATCCCAAAGTGATCGCGTCGTTCTCGGTCTGGCAGTCGCCGGAGGCTTTGAAGGCCTTTGTCTATCAGACCGTGCATGGCGCGTTTTATCGCCGCCGGGCGGAGTGGTTCGAACCCGACAAAGGCCCCAACTACGCCCTCTGGTGGGTGCCTGAGGGGCATATCCCCGATTTCGCCGGGGCGCGTGACAAGGTTGAGGCGTTGATCGCAAAAGGCCCGTCGGAGCAGGTGTTCGACTTTGATTGGCTCGAGGCCCAGGTTGGGGCAACGACGGACACCTGAGCCAAGGTGCCAGTGTCACCACCCCAGCGCCGCAGAATCGCCCGTTTACGCCGCTAGCCCGGGTCTCATTGGTAGAAAACCGAGGCCCACATGCGCAGTTTCTCTTATCACCCAGACAGTTGCCCCTCCTGCGACAGTGCCCCCTATCCGCATGACGTGGCCTGTGGCCGCTGCGGGTTTGTCGGCGCGCCGCGCGATACGGCCTATCAGGCGATCGAGGATATCGGCCGGTATGCCGTCTGGCTCCCGGTGCTTGGCCTCATCCTGGTGACGGTGTTCCTGGTCGGTCTGCTCTGACGCCGCGCGCGGCCTTGCGCGCCACACTCGGCGGCATTGATGCCGAGACGACTTTCAAACGCGGCGCGCTTGCAGTAGAGACAAAGACAGGCCGTTTCGCCGCGCAAAGACGGCCCGGCATTATGGAATCTTCTGCCAGGGAGAGCAGTGATGGGACGTGTGATCGGAGTTTTGGCCTTGGTGCTGGCGCTGGGGGCGTGTGACCGTCTGGGGCTCAACCTGGATTTTGGCCGGGGGGACAACACGTTTGACGGCCAGTATTTCCGCGGCTCGGCGAAATCCGACGCCAAGACCCGGCAGAATTTCACCGTCAGTATCCGGCCGGTGTCGCGGTCGCTGAAAGGCGCGGTGCAGGCGGCGGAATACGAGGCGATCTCGCATTGCATCAAGTATTACGGCACCTCGGATATCGCCTGGACCATCGGCCCCGACACGCCGCAGGATGCGCTGCCGATTGACGGGGAAACCCTGACACTCGCGGGCACCTGCGAGGAGTGAGTTTTCGCCTATTCCGGGGCGAAACTGGCGTTGCTATTGCATAACAGCCGCCCGTTTGGGATGTCGGTTGCAGCAGGCCTGCCGCCACAGGAGACCCATATGCGCGCGCGTTCCGCTTTTGTGATTGCCTTGACCGTTTCTGCGTCGCTGGCGCTGCCCGCCGCGGCCAAGCCGCCTTTGCGTGATGTGGCCGAGATTGATGACGGGTTGATGGCGGTGGCCATCGCGGATGAGATTCGCAAGACGTGTGACGACATCAGTGCACGGATGTTCCGCGCGATGGCAACGCTGAGTGATCTGAAATCGCGGGCAAAATCCTTGGGCTATTCCGAGGAGGAGATCGAGGATTACGTCACCTCGAAGGCCGAAAAGACCCGCATGCGGGCCAAGGCCGAGGCGTTTCTGGCAGACCAGGGCGTGGATGCCAAAAGCGACCGGGAACTCTGCCGGTTTGGCAAGAAAGAGATCGCCCGTACCTCGGATATCGGGCGGCTTTTGCGCTAGGTCCATCTGCTGCGTTTGATAGCGCAAACATTGCCCGCGCTGCAAACGTGATCACAAACTCGGAAAACCGCCTGCCGCGTCGATTTTTCCCGCTTTCTGGACGCTTGCATGACTAGCCCCCGGCGCTTGCCCGGGTTATGACGGCACTCAAGCGATGGCAGCCCGGCAACGCCGCCGGGCATAGCCCGTGCAAGCCATATGGGAAAAGGACGCCAGCATGTCCGACACACGCAAAATCATCATCGATGACAACGAGATCGAGGTCGACGGCGCGATGACCCTGATCCAGGCCTGCGAAGAAGCCGGGATCGAGGTGCCGCGGTTCTGTTACCACGAACGTCTGTCGATCGCCGGGAATTGCCGGATGTGCCTGGTTGAGGTTGTCGGTGGCCCGCCGAAACCGGCGGCGTCGTGTGCCATGCAGGTGCGGGATCTGCGCCCCGGGCCAGAGGGCCAGCCGCCGGTGGTCAAGACCAATTCACCGATGGTGAAAAAGGCCCGCGAAGGCGTGATGGAGTTCCTGCTGATCAACCACCCGCTGGATTGCCCGATCTGCGATCAGGGTGGCGAGTGTGACCTGCAGGACCAGGCGATGGCCTATGGGGTGGATTTCTCCCGCTTCCGCGAGCCTAAGCGCGCGGTGGAGGATCTGGACCTCGGGCCTTTGGTCGAAACCCACATGACGCGCTGCATTTCCTGCACCCGCTGCGTGCGCTTTACCACCGAGGTGGCGGGCATCACCCAAATGGGCCAGACCGGTCGCGGCGAGGATTCCGAGATCACCTCGTATCTGGGCCAGACGCTGGATTCCAACCTGCAGGGCAACATCATCGATCTCTGCCCGGTGGGCGCTTTGGTGTCCAAACCCTATGCTTTTACCGCCCGCCCTTGGGAGCTGACCAAGACCGAAAGCATCGATGTGATGGATGCCTTGGGCTCGAACATTCGGGTCGATACCAAGGGCCGCGAAGTGATGCGTTTCCTGCCGCGCAACCATGATGGCGTGAACGAAGAGTGGATTTCCGACAAGACGCGCTTTGTCTGGGACGGGTTGCGCCGTCAACGGCTGGACCGGCCCTATGTGCGCGAGAATGGCAAGCTGCGTGCCGCCACTTGGCCCGAGGCGCTTGGAAAGGCAGCCGAGGCCCTGAAAGGCGCGTCGAAGCCTGCTGGCCTCGTGGGCGATCTGGCCCCGGTCGAGGCGGCTTTTGCTTTGAAGCAACTGATCGAAGGCCAGGGCGGCGTTGTCGAATGCCGCACTGACGGGGCGAAGCTGCCGGCGGGCAACCGGTCGGCCTATGTGGGCACGGCGACGATCGAGGATATCGATGAGGCCGACATGATCCTGCTGATCGGCACCAACCCGCGCGACGAGGCGCCGGTGCTGAATGCGCGGATCCGCAAGGCTTGGGCCGCCGGCGCCGATGTGCACCGGGTGGGGCCGGTGGTTGATCTGTCTTATAACGTCAACGAATGGGGCCCGGGCCGGGCTGATCTGGAGCGGGGCGCGGCCGGTGGTGTGCCGGAGGGCATCCAGGACAAGAACGCCGTTTTGATCATCGGGCAGGGCGCCCTGACCGAGGCCGATGGCGCCGCGGTGCTTGGTTTTGCCATGAAGATGGCCGAAAACGCCGGTGCCAAGTTCATGGTGCTGCACAGTGCCGCCTCGCGTGTGGGCGCGCTGGATGTGGGCGCGGTCAACGAAGGCGGCATGGAGGCGGTGCAAGAGGCCGACGTGATCTACAACCTCGGCGCCGATGAGGTCGAGATCGGCGAGGGGGCTTTTGTCATCTACCAGGGCTCACACGGCGACCGCGGCGCGCATCGCGCCGACGTGATCCTGCCGGCCGCGGCCTATACCGAGGAACAGGGCCTGTTTGTGAACACCGAAGGCCGGCCGCAGCTCGCGCTGCGCGCATCCTTTGCGCCGGGGGAGGCCAAGGAAAACTGGGCGATTCTGCGGGCGCTTTCCGCCGAGATCGGCGCGCAGCAGCCGTGGGACAGCCTCGCGCAGCTGCGCCAGGCGCTGGTGGCCGAGGTGCCGCATCTGGCGCAGATCGACGATGTGCCGGAAAACGACTGGCAGCCGGTGCCGGAGGGCAAGCTGGGCGATGCCGATTTCCGCTATGCGATCCAGGATTTCTACCTGACCAACCCGATTGCCCGCGCCTCGGAACTGATGGCCGAGCTGAGCCGCAACGCCCGCGCCCGGGCCGAGACCAAGATCGCGGCCGAGTGAGACCGGGGCGTGTGGCAGACCTGGCCCATAACGCCCCTTCTGGTGGCGGGCGCGCTGGCGGGCTGCACCGCACCGCCGCCCGAACGCCCTTTTGCCCCGATCTACGAAGGGATCGAGACGCGCCTCTTGGATGGCGATCTGGTGCAATTCGACGTGGCAATGCGCGGGGCGCGGGGCCCGGAGGACGTCGAGGACTATACCCAATGCGCAGCGGCGCAATATGCGCTGATCCGGGGCTACGGCTTCGCGCGGCATTTGCGCACAAATGTATACGAAGAGGGTGGCCTCTGGCGCGGAGATGCGGTTTACACCATCTCGGCGGCGCTGCCCCGCGGGCTCAAGACGATCGACGCCGAAGTGGTCGCCTTTGCCTGTGCCGAAAACGGAATTCCGATGGTGTGAGGACCTGATGGCTGACTTTCTGACCACGCCCCTGGGCACCCTGGTGATCATCATGGCGCAATGCCTGGCGGTGCTGGGGTTCGTGATGGTGTCGCTGCTGTTCCTCGTCTATGGCGACCGCAAGATCTGGGCCGCCGTACAGATGCGCCGGGGGCCCAATGTGGTGGGTGCCTATGGCCTGCTGCAGACGGTGGCCGACGCGCTGAAATACGTGGTCAAAGAGGTGGTGGTGCCGGCCGGCGCCGACAAGCCGGTGTTCATGCTGGCGCCGATGACATCCTTTGTGCTGGCGATGATCGCCTGGGCGGTGATCCCGTTCAACGACACCTGGGTGCTGTCGGATATCAACGTGGCGATCCTCTACGTCTTTGCCGTGTCCTCGCTCGAGGTTTACGGCGTGATCATGGGCGGCTGGGCGTCGAACTCGAAATACCCGTTCCTGGGGTCTTTGCGGTCGGCGGCGCAGATGATCTCTTACGAGGTCAGCATTGGGTTGATCATCATCGGGGTGATCATCTCGACTGGCAGCATGAATTTCGGTGACATCGTGCGCGCGCAGGATGGTGATTATGGGTTCTTCAGCTGGTACTGGCTGCCGCATCTGCCGATGGTGTTCCTGTTCTTTATCAGCGCCTTGGCCGAGACCAACCGACCGCCCTTTGACCTGCCCGAAGCGGAATCTGAGCTGGTGGCGGGCTACCAGGTGGAATACTCCTCCACCCCCTTCCTGCTGTTCATGGCGGGCGAATACATCGCCATCTTCCTGATGTGCGCACTGACGTCGCTGCTGTTCTTCGGCGGCTGGCTGTCGCCGATCCC
>JASJCC010000033.1 GCA_030066175.1 Paracoccaceae bacterium
GCTTCAGGATCGCGATGATCTGCTCCTCGCTGAACCGTGATCTCTTCATTCTGTCCGTCTCCTTCGTTGGGACGGACTCTACCTCAAATCGGAGGAGGAAACGGGTCTCAGGTCAGGTCTCGCGCAAACAACGAAGCAGCGTGAACGATTCAGACCGAGTCCGAAAGTATTTGGCCCGCTTTGAACTGTCTTGGGATGATATTTCTGATCGCTGACGGCCCTCACCGGACATTCGAGAGGGGGCGAGGTGGATGACCGCTCCCAGCTCAATCAATTAGGCGCGGTGCGTAAAGCGCATTTTTTTGGCCGGAGACTGCTGCTCGGCCAGAAAGCGACCGTTTTCATGCAGACGCTTCGCTATGTCCACACCGAGCGTCTTAGCCGATGTAATCGGTCAGACGTCGCAGAAGTGTCCGGCGACAAGTTTCGTCAAAGCGCTACGGCAACACTTCGGAAGGCATTGCAAATGAATATGATAGGTTTCAAGTTTCAACGAAGAAATCGACATAACGGAGCAACCTGTGACGACCTTTCCCTTGAAGATTCGCGATGAAAGCATTCCGCGCTCCCATATCGTTGAACAGATCCTACAACTTTCCGGCGCGCCCCTGACCGCTCGTGATCTCATCGCGGAACGGGTGCGCGCCGAACAAGACCGCCAAACCGGGGACGCGCCGCTTGTCGATCGCGATGCGCCGCGCAACGCTGGTCTTGGTTCGGATGTAGACACACAGATCGACGTGGCTTTGGCTGCTTTCGAAGGCAACGGGTTTGTTCTGTTGGTGGATAACGTTCAGGTCGACACGCTGGACCAACCTTTGCGCCTGACCTCTGACAGCGTCGTGACCTTCCTGCGGTTGACGCCGTTGAAGGGGGGCTGAGAAATGAGCGGAATGCTCGTTTGCAAGACCCCGGACAACCCTTTGCTTGAAGAGATCACGGAAAAACTCTCGGAGCAGGGCGATAGCGCCTTTTACTGGAGGCTCAAGGAGATCGCGGCCTACCAGACCTTGAAGGCGGACAAGGAAATGGCCGCCAAAATGGCGCGCTATGTCTTTGCCAATCGCGGCATTCTGATGCCCGAGCCTCGTGTGACAAAGGATGGCTATAGAGAGTTCTTCTCGCTGCCGTCCTTGGAAATCTTCAAGGGGGTAATGCTGGGCAGTTTGCCGATCCCTGCGCCCGAGTTGATCGACTGGCTCGAAGCCTTGCACGTCAGTGCGGAACAGCGCGGGCATAAGCGTTTTGATGATTGGCCGATCGCCCACATGGTTCAAAATATAGAACGTGCACACAAGAAAACAGCGCTGGCAGAGGCTGACCTGCACCGTCTGGGCGCAATGCTGGACTGGCCGGAACTTCATGTTGAGCCGCATTTGGGCCCCGACCTGCGCAAGGTCGCCAAGCGCATCCGCAGCATGCTGGCCGCAGCCGAGGGGCAAGACCTGAGCGTCGTACCCTATACCCAGCTGGGCGGCGATCCTTTCGGTGATGCGGTGGCTGCCGATCTCGCCAAGCAGGCCAGCGAAGAAGCCGCGAAATGGCACCGGGTCTTGAACCACGCTTCCGACGCCGGACCCGCCAAGCCGCCGGTCAAGTTCTCGAACGCCACTAAGGACTTGCGCAACGCGGTGGGCAAGGAATGGCTCCGCCGTCATCTGCAGGACTGGTTCGCCAAGGCTTTGGTGGCCAAGCCCGAGATCATCACGCATCGTCAAAGCTACACCAATAACAGAACCGGCGAAGAGCATCACTTCACCACCACCGAAAGCAAGCTGTTCACCAAGCCCAACGCGACCCTGCTGAAAGGGTTGGTCTGGACGGCAGAGGGCTTGCGCGATGACAAGACCGTCAACCTGATCGCCGATCTGTGCGAGAAAGGTATGACCAAACTGCCCGGCCTTGGCCCGGCGGCGCAATCCGTCGCCAATGCCTGCTTGTGGTATCTGGAGGTCACACCGGGCACGCAGGTCACCGCGCGGCTGTCGCGCCTTGGCACTGCAATCAAGCAGAAAAGCACGCAGGCCAAGGTGGCAGAACTGGTTCGGCAAAAGGCCGAGACCGCAGGTATCACCACGATCCAGCTCGAAGAGCGTGTTGTGCCGGATTACGGGCTGGAGGCCGGGAAAAAGACCGTGGGATTCGACGACTACGCGCTGCGGATCACCGTCGACGGGCCGGGCCATGTCACCCAGACATGGCTGAAACCAGATGGCACACCGCAGAAATCCAAGCCCAAGGTCGTCTCGGAAAAAGCCGCGCTGAAAACCAAGCTGAGCAAATTGCAGGGCGAGGTTAAGGCGCTGAAAAAGGTGCTGATCGCGCAGCGCGACCGTATGGACCGGCTCTTTGCAGAGGATCTCGACTGGCCGATCTCCGAGTTGCAGGACTATTACATCGGCCACCCCTTGGTCGGCGTCCTGGCAACGCGGCTGATCTGGTCGCTGACCACAGGCGGTGTCACCACCCCGGCACTGTGGCGGGGCGGCGTGTGGCAGGATGTGACCGGCGCGCCTGTGGTGGTGGACGACGCCACCCGCGTGCGGCTATGGCACCCCGTAGAGGCCGGGACTGATACGGTCATGGCATGGCGCGCCCGGCTGATGGCGCTGGAGATCGTGCAACCGACGAAACAGGTTTTCCGAGAGGTCTACCTGCTGACCGATGCCGAACGCACAACCCGCACCTACTCAAACCGCATGGCAGCGCATATGCTGAAACAGCACCAGATGGCGACGCTGATGGCGGCGCGTGGCTGGCGCTACAGCCTGATGGGCGCCTATGACGACGGCTTCGACGACAGTTGGGCGACGAAGAGCTTTGTCACCAGCGATCTGACCGTCGAATACCTCATTCACAAGAAGTGGGATGACGAGAACTGGAACGACGCGGGCATCCTCTTATATGTCGGCACAGACCAGTTGCGGTTCACCCGTTGGGGCGTGCAGGTTCCGTTGGAGGACGTGCCGGTGCGCCTGCTGTCGGAAACTCTGCGCGAGGCTGATCTGTTCGTCGGTGTGGCCAGCGTCGGTAACGATCCGGCGTGGATCGACCAAGGCCCGACGCCCGAGGCGCGACTATACTGGGAAACCTACGCTTTCGGCGATCTCGACGGCTTTGCCGAGACCCGCAAGGCGGTGCTGGACGCCTTGATCCCCCGACTGAAAATCCGCGATGTGGCACATATCGAGGGTAAGTACCTGATCGTCGACGGTAAGCTGAACACCTACAAGATCCACCTTGGCAGCTCGAATATCCTGATGGCTCCGGGCGACCGCTATCTGTGCATCGTCGCCGCTGGCGTGCCCAAGGCGGCTGATGTGGCCCTGCCATTCGAGGGCGATGCGCGCCTGTCTGTGATCCTGTCCAAAGCCTTCATGCTGGCCGCAGATGACAAAATCACTGCCTCAGATATTGTTTCGCAGTTGAAGCGCTGAGGGAGAACGCCACTATATCCGGAGGCGAAAAGCGTCATAGCGAGAATACCCGCCATAGGCTTTTGCAGAATGGTGAGGCACAAACCAAACTGAACAGCCCATTGGCGAAATCCCAAGGGGTAGTGCTCCGTAGCCCGCTGTTCGATTGTCGTAACCACCCAAGTCAAGTAGCTGCGCGCTGCTGCCGTTCGTGACTTGCTCAGCGAACGGCAGGTCACCGACCTTGCGCCCAATGCCGCAAAGAACATCTATGGGTAGTGTGGGCTCAGTCCAGTCATTCGCTGCGTGCCGCATCGATGGCGGCTGGGCGGACTTTGCAGACATTGACTACTTTTTCCTTTCAGTCAGGATCGGAACATGCAAGCGACAGACGACATGACTCTTGAGCAACTAGAAAAAGAGATATGGCCGGAACCGAAATACACGTCTCACCTAGTCACAACCTGCCATCAGTCGCGGAATAAAAGGCTGGGGGATTATTGCGTCGAAGACTTTCGAATTATGCTCGGGCAGTCCATCGGCGCTTTCCACCTTCTTCCGAGAGCCATTGAGATTCTGCGAAAAGACCCTTTCGCAGAAGGAGATTTTTTTGAAGGCGACTTGCTGGTGGCCATTGCGCGTCATCCCGAAAACTTCAGCTTATTGGCACCTAAGGACGTTATGCATCTTAGGACAGCCTGTGAAACGGCAGCTGCTTCAACCGATCCCAAGTTACGAGAACCAAATTTGAGCTTGGTTGAAAGCCTGATCGCCAAGCTATACTGCAAAGCGCGCAAGTAGGTTTGGCTGAAACCGGTCGTTCGCCGCACCCCGACGAATGACCAGGTTGGGCTCGTTCCAGACATTCGCCGCGGTTTGCATCGATGGCCGCTTTGGGTCAATTCCAGTCATTCGCTGCGTTTTGCATCAATGACCGCTGTGGGCCGGAAGCGTCGCTCGATGCTACCAAACCCGAAGGCGGCTTTGTCCCACTCTTCGGGCGTTGGCGACGACTCAGATCGTGCAGGCGCGGCGAATGGCAGCTATGCGGGTTGCACACGCAGCATCTCTACACATTGTCCGACAGCAGGAATGGGCCGATCTTGACGTTGGTCTTGCACTCTAGATTTCCACCCTGTCAAAACTCGCTAGCGAGCCTTGAGCTCCACGTTGAGATACTGAAGCCGGCTTTCGCCTAGCATGCGATCAGAGCAGGGCAATATTCGGCCGTGACCGTTAACCTTTTAGTCACATTTCACCAAATGGCGGCATGAGATGCGGTATAGGTATGACTGCTATGGCCTGTGGGGATGTCAATGTGCTGCGTTACGTGCTTTGCATTTTCGCCCTGGTAGCTCTTGTCGCGGGATGTACATCAGGGCCGGCCTCGCGAAGTGACGTGGAGCTTTGCAACTACAACCTCGAGCTCATTCATCCTTCGCCTTATGCCAATTACATCCAGGTTATGCCCGGTAGTGTCGGCGCCGACCTGCCGCGGCTGCGTAAACTGGACAACCGCGCCTTTAACAGGTTCCTTCGTGATAGGATCGGCTGCGTCTACGACGAAGGCCGCGAGATCACTTCGATCGGATCCCGGCGCCTTCCTGCCGGCTACATAGTACCTGTACTATGCACTGGTCCGGCCCGCTGATCCTATGGGCGGATCCTGGTGGCGCCGCCACCGCTTCGCATCCGCAAACAGAACAGATGGCGGGAATGTTCTCTCCACCTTTCTGAGCCAGCGATCTTCACGCTGATCCGCGACCGTGTCTTCATGCTTCGCGCGCTGTCACCTTCGGCAGAAATTCGCAGCTGCGCCATTCAAGGTACAAAGCGGATTTAGGTCTTGCTAAGCCGAGTGTGAGCTAGGCTATTCGAACCGCAGCAACGTGGGTTTCAATTTCCGCATAGTCTACCCCCTGCCGAGTGACCTGTTTGGGCCGCGAACAACCACCTGCCCGACATACTACTGCCACGATGCTGCACAGCTTCTGACTTCGGCTGCGATCCCAAAGCAGACAATGGCAAACGTGCAGTAAATGAAGACAAGTCCCTGAAACGGGAGCTGGACGTTGCTACTGAAGTGTTTTCTTTCGACCCAGTTCGAAGGATTTCGTGGCGGTGACGCCTGCGCGTCAAAGGTCACGCTATTCGTCGTAAAGCCGATACTTCAGGTTGTCTTCCGTCAAACGCTCGACCTCTTCGAGAGGCGTATCCAAAGCTCCATGGTCCTTCAAAGCGCGGCCGTAGGTCGGCAAGCCCTCAACAGAAACCGCCTTCTCAGGTTCCCACAAGCCCGATCGGATCACCGCATTTCCGCAATGGTAGAAGGCTTCTTCAACACGAACTACGATTGCAAAGTCCGGGATCTTTCCCTCGACAGCCATGCTTGCGCGGAGTTCAGAGTCACGCACCACCTAGGCACGGCCGCTCACCCGCACGACTTCAAGCCGATTGGGCACGAGGAACATGAGCCCGACCCTGCCCGTTTCCAGGATGTTGAGGAAACTGTCGAACCGATGGTTCCCCGGCCAATCTGGAATGGCCAGCGTCTTTTCGTCGAGCACCTTCACGAAGCCTGCGGGGTCCCCCTTAGGCGACACATCAACGGCGCCGTTCAACGAATAGGTTGCCATTGTCATGAATGGGGATCGTTCAATCCAAATGCGGACATGTTCGTCAATATGATCGATGACCTTGCGGACCTGCCGCTCAATTGTACCAGGGATGACGGCGCGGATTTCAGCCTCTAACGTCACGACGTCACTTGGTTAATACAAGTTTTCTTCCCCTGTGGCCCACTGTGCAATCTCGACCGATGGCATCTGCGGGATTATTCTTCCGTGGTGCGCGCGGCCCGCATTGTAGGGCGTGGGTTCACGTCAAGACGTAGTGCCGATGGACGGGAACCCTGGCGCGCACATCATTGAGGTAGTCTTTGTCGAGCCGGGCATCGACAAAACCCAATGAATCGAATGCGTTGGCGATGACATTACCCCAGGGATCACAGATCAGGCTGTGACCGTAACAATGCCCCTTTCCTTCGTTGAACGAAAACACCTGAGCAGGAGCCGCGACATATGTTCCGGTTTCTATTGCACGCGCACGGAGCAGAACCTCCCAATGCGCGCGTCCGGTTTCACGCATGAAAGCGGCCGGCACGAGGATGAGCTCTGCACCCAGATCACGCAGGCGGCGAAACAGCTCTGGGAAGCGCAGATCGTAGCAAATCGTGCAGCCAATCTTCCAACCGTTAAGCTCATAAGTCTCCACGCTCGACCCAGCGGAAATCAGATCAGACTCCCGAAACTGCGTGCCATCGGGCAAGTCGATATCAAAGAGGTGGATCTTGGAATACCGCGCAATTTCAACCCCGTCCGCCCCGTGAACTACAGTGGTGTTGAACGTTCCGGTTTCACGTTTCTCAGCAATCGAGCCTGCATGGATCGCAATCCCTAAAGTCTTTGCAAGCTCTGCAGTTTGCCCATTGATCTCCTCAAACCACGCGCCGCTTGCAGCGAGGCTCTTTGAGCCATCCCCCATGAAGGCGTAGTACTCTGGAAGAGCGATAAGATCGGGGCGCTCCTCTGCTGCGCGCCTTACAGTTTCAAACAGAATGCGCAAGGATGCCTTCAGATCGTCTTGCGGATTGTGCTGAACTACGCAGATTTTCAACTGTATCTCCAGGATGCGGTTCCACTTCAGGGGTTTGACCTTCGAACAACAGCAAGCGGTCATGCGCCAACCAGTCGTCCCAGGAATGTAAGGTAGTTTGAAGGCCAAAGGCGCGTAAGGCCAACGAAATGTGTAGGTGCTGCATTCTCCTCTTTGTCTGCGTTGCAGTCGTTCGAGCAGCGTCCTGGTTGGTCTGCCAAATAATGTCAGTTTTGGGGAAGCTGCAGCGCGGCAATCCCTTTCATGACAAAAGTCCTCTGTGGGCCGGAGGCGGCTCTGAAAAACCGCAGCATTGGTACGTATACGCCCGCAAAGACACCCCAACAATCCAACGGAATGCCCGGATGACGGCGCCCAGAGAAGCCTCAAACAAGCACCCGAGGAGCCTTTCCGTCGCAGTCGTCACCCGGCCCAAGGCAGGAGGAAGACAGGGTGGGTGAGCCAGAGGATCGGTGTGTAATTCATGAACTGGCTCATCACGATGAGAATGGGCAGACCCGACCAGATCGCACACGAGATCAAGAGCCAGAGCGCCGCCGTCGGACGCGAGGGCTCGCGGCGCTTGGACGCGGCGGCGAGAGCCTCGTGGTCCTGCCAGACCGCCATCGACCGACCTCGCGCGGCACGTGGGACGGCGCGGGCGTAGATCGAACTCGCAAGGTCTCGAAGGAACAGCAGGCTCACGAAGGTCACTGCCGCACCCGCGACATCGAACACTTGCGCGACCTGCATCTGCTCGGCCGGTGTCATGTCGGAAAAGCCGGGCACAATGCCCTCGATGAAGACCGCAAGCGCCCGCAGTCCTAGGAAGGGAAGGCAAAGAACGACCGACAAGAAGGCGAGCCATGGCATACGCCATCCCGCCGCCCGGACCACACTTCTGATGCGACGACATTCGAAGAACGCACCCAGGCGACCTTCGGCCGAGGAATAGGCCAGGGCCATCGGCAGGTGGGACAGGATCGGCAGGGCGATCATGGCGCCAAGTAACCAGACGACCGGGCCGACGGCGGATTGCTCGTATCCCTTGTTGAAAGAGTTCTCCCAACCGGCCCACCAGGCGCCGAGCCACAGCGTCGTGAATGGCAACGTGAGCGCGGCCAGGCCCACGGCGGACACTACACCGGCGCGTATATTCGCAGCCAAGCCCCCCATGAGCCTGACGATCCAACCCTCGCCTCTCGGTCCGAGAACCCAACCAGGGTACTCTGCGGCATGGCCAAGCCGGGTATGAACCCTGGTTGCCATTCTGCGCGTCAGCCAACCAAGCACCAGAACGGCTGTCAGCGGAGACAGGCAGAGAAGTGATCCCATCACCAGATTGAATACCGCCTTCAGCAGGCGCGCTGGTGGCGTTGCTCTGGCGGCGGGAGACGCGAGCGCGGTCATGCGAAGACCTCGGTCAGCACGTTGCCTTCTGCCCGGCTCGCCTGGAACCCCATGATCGCCGCAACGGTCGGGGCGATGGCAGACTGATCAACTGAACGGTCGAGGGTCCGCCCGCGTTCAATCCCTGAGCCGAAGACCACGGCCCAGGTCTCATGCGCCGCCCGGCTGTTGAAGTGGTGCTGGAACGGCACGTCCATCAGCGGGTTCTCGTCCCGTCCACAATCCGGCGTGATCACGAAGACGGTGTTGCCGCGATAAAAGGGGTCGGCGTCGACCGTTTCGACGAGGCGCTGCAACCCGTCGTCGATGATCTGGATTGCCCGCGTATAGTGGCTTGCATTACCCCAGTGCACATAGTCCGGGTCCTGATAGTTCACCATCATCAGACGCGGTCGAAGCTGGTGCAATGCCCGGGTCGCCAGTGCCGTCAGAAGGCGATCCCCGCGCGGATTTCTCAGGCCGTCGTCTCCGTAATGGGCGCGCCAATCCTCCCAGAAAGCCGTGACCTCGGGCGATTGGTCGGGCGTGATGGTGCGCGGGTCCGCGGCGATGAGGGCGTCGTACTGTTTTTGCGCGTCCGCGAGCGTCGCTTCGTCGGCGCGGCCCTCTTCGACGATCCGCGCAAACTTGTAGAGCTTGAAGCGATGCAGGCTCAGCATTTCCGAGCGATACGCGATTCCGTAATGCTCGTTGACGCCGTAGGTGAAGAACTCTTCTTGCGGTCGATCCTCGCCGTTGACCAGAAGGGCCTGATGAGACGGGATGTCAAATGCATCGCGGAGATACTCGAAAAGGGTAGGTTCGGTCGGCTCGAGCCGGTCTTGCAGGAACTTCGAGCCAGCGTCGCGGTAGGCGAGGTAACGACCTGTCAGCAGGTTCAGGGTTCCCTCGGCATGGCTGGTGTTCACACCGTCAAGCTGGGCGATCCGCATGTCCGGAATGAAGAGCCCGCGCCCGGCCAGGACATGGCGCAGATACGGCGCGTAGGTCGCGGCCTCGTCGATCGTTTCGGCTCTGCGAACCCCGCCGCCGAAGCGGATCAGAATGACGTTTGGGCCGGTGTACTCCCGGGCGCTGGCCTGCCGTACGACCGGAGCAGCCGCGATCGCAGCACCCAGACCAAGGTTGAAAGTCCGCCTGTCCATTTTCAAACCCTCCCGCACTTGCGAGCGCCAATGTTATGCCAGTTTACATAGCTGTGCGGGCAATTGCCAGTAATCTGCATTGGCATGAATGAAAGTGAGGAAATCGGCCTCGCTTCCAATGGGTGAACACTCGACAGCTATTCGTACTGGGTCCGCCACGGTGGTCTATTGCAGCGAGATCAACCAAGTTCCGATTGGCGGAAGTCACACCGCAGCGTTGCCGATGTTTTTTGAACAGCAGAAAGGGCCGATTAGGTCGGTTGAAGCGAGAAACTCATTCGATAGCTACGTCTCGAAAAAGTGAGTTCACCGGACATTGGAAAACGCACTTGCAACGCATGTAGCAATAGGTTTTGCGATCGCAGCAATTGAGATAATGGTTCAGTAACAGCTTTGGGCCGGCCTTTGAGCCTCTGCACCTTATCCGTGGTAAGCAAGAATTCTAAGTGCTTCGTTGCTAGACTTCGAAAATCCGACGGAATTGACGACAAGGTCGCGCGTGAGGTTTGGGAGTATTCATTTGATTGAGTTCTCGGTTTGCTCGATGCGTTGCGATGAGGCTATCATCGGCGAGTTCGAGAACCTGTGATTATGGAGAATACTGGCGATGGGACAGTTTAGCCCGATCAATCAATTCACGTTTGCCGCCCTGTTCACCGTCCTCTTTGCAGACACTATCTCGGCTCAGACACAGGCAGAACCAGACCTAATGAACTTTGCCCAGGGTGTCTTGCCGCTGGAAATTTCTGTTGGCGCCGAAGAGCTGCGTATCAAGCCGGAACATGCCATCGCTGCAATAGATGGAAATCACAAACGCTTTGTCGCAATGGGAAAACCAGCAAATGCGGGACAGTTCGTCGAATTTGTGTATGCGCTACCGGCTGGGACGACGTTTTCTGCATTCTCGGTTCCAAATGTCAAAGAAACGCCCAGTCCATCGCAGACCTTCTTCAAGACAATTGAGGTGCTAGGCTCCCCGCAAGGAACCAATGGTCCGTTTGTACTGCTGGCCCGCGGAGAAGTGGCAAGCAGCGCCGAGGAAGGTGACATCACTCAGCTTCAAATGGAGCCTCAACAGCCCAAAGTTGAGTGGGTCAAGCTGCGAATGACCGACGGAGTCGACGTCCAGCGTGATCAGACTTTTTTGGAGTTTTCTGAACTTATTGGCCACGGAGTTCAAGACGAACCAGAGCTGTCAACGGGGTTCAGCGGCGTATGGCGCGGGCGCGGTGTGAAGCTTGAACTTGAACAGGAAGGCGCCACCGTCACTGGATGCTACGATGGCAACGCAATGCTCTCAGGAACCATGCACGGAAACGTACTTCGTGCTTTGGGTCAAAACGATGCGGGTATCTCATCGCAGTTTATCCTGATAGCTAGTGAAGACGGTTCGATCCGCGGATTGCGGTCCACCAACGGCGCTCCGTTCAAGTCTTATGACGGTGACGTTAGTGATGCGGCGGCCGCTTGCTTTGAGTCAGAACAGCCTAAACTGGGCTGCGGATCAGTCCTGCATGGGATTCAGTTCGATTTTGACAGCGACGTAATCCGCCCGTCTTCAAGGGTGGTTCTGGCGGATCTCTACAACGGTCTCTCGGAAGCTGGGGCATCTTCAGTTCGAATTGTGGGGCACTCCTCCAGCGAGGGCGCGGATGATTACAATCGCGACCTCTCACAGCGCCGCGCCGCTTCAGTTGTCTCTGCGTTGGTCGCTCTTGGTATGGAGGCGTCTGTTTTGTCTGCGGTGGGACGAGGAGAGGACGACCCGATTGCCAGTAACGAAGATGAGGCGGGACGCTCCCTAAACCGACGTGTTGAAGTGCGATGCAGCAGTTGATTGGCGACCGTAGCTGATATCTGCGCCGCAGAGTATCGAGCGTCTGCATCGAATGCCCGTTTTGACGGGCAGCACGGCAGCATGGAGAACTTCTGACGAAGGTCCGCTAAGGGCCGAAGCAGCAAGAATGGGTCACCAATCGTTGGGCGAGAGCTCGGCAAGCGTGTCCCAACCCTCACCGTTCGGGCGCAGCACAACCGCGTCGCCTTCACCAAGGGACACCCCGGCCACTTCCGCGATGTTTGAACGATGGGCAACGATGATGCGGTTGCCACCTGTCGTGGGCTCGGAAAGCTTGCTGCGCAGATACGCGACGCGATCCGCGCGTCCCTGCCGGTCCGACAGCAGACCCAGCAGCTCCATGCGTTCGTCGACCCGGCCAAAGGCGATCTCGGCCATGTCGCGACAGCGGGCAAACGGGCTGGCGATGACCTCGCCAACGAGCAGGTTCTGCGCACGGAACGCGGCGCCAATACGCTCGGACTGAGCGATGCCGAGGTCCGACAACAGACGTTGACGCTCGCGCGGCCAGTCGATGCTGTCGATGCCCGACCATGTCGTGGCACCGTGGCGGAAATAGACCACGGCGCGCCCTTGCGACAACAGGGTGCGGGCTTCGTCGATACTGGCCTGCGCGGCACGGGGCATGGAGAGACCGATGAGCGGCGTCGCGAGCAGCAGTTGCAGCGCGTGGCGACGGGTTGGCGCGTTTCGTTGGTTGGACATGGAAGACACCTTTGAAGAAAGGAACAGGCCCCGGCTGGCGCCAGCCGGGACCGCTAGGAAGGTTCAGGCGGAGTTGGGCACGATATAGTGCCGCACGACCGGCCCAGTCTCGCGCGTGTCAAAGCCACGGACGCTTTCCTGTCGGGCCGCGTCGTCTTTGGTCACACGCTCATGCTGGGCAAGGTGTTCGTGCCAGCTTGGCAGCCGGAACGACTCTATCCACGTGCCCGGGGTCTCAACGCTTTCATGCAGGCTCCAGTCGATGGCGCCGTCGCGGCGACGCTCCTTGGCAAAGGCGCGCAAGGCGGTGATGAAAGCGTCCGTCTGCGCCGGGGCGACCTGATACTCGACAACAACCATCGCGGGCCGGTCGGGCTCTTGCGTTTCGGACAGAACCGGCGCTTGCGGCCAGTGCGACGCGGCGGAGAGATCCGAGGCCTCGCCCTGCCCGACCGCGAAGGACCGCGTCGCAACGATGCCAAAAGCCAGACCTGCCGCCGCGATCATCAGGGCCACCGGTACGGAGGTCGCCGTGGCGACTTGCCCCCAGATCACCGAGCCCAGCGACATCGAGCCGAAGAACACCATCAGGAAGACGGCAAGCCCCCGCGCCCGGACCCAGTTCGGCAGAGCGGTTTGCGCCGAGACGTTGAACGACGTCAGCACCGCAATCCACGACAGACCGCCAAGAAAGGCCGCGGCCATCAGCGCCAGCGGTGTGGCCGAAACCGACAGGGCCAAAAGCGCCAGGATCGTCCCCATGGTGCCCACACGCACGGTGGCATCAGAGCTCAGACGATCCTGCAAGCGCGGCAGCAGCAGCGCCCCGGTGACCGCACCGGCGCCAATCAACGCCATCAGCATGCCGTAGAGTTGCGACCCGCCACCTTCGGCCTCACGCGCGATCAGCGGCAACAACGACCAGTAGGCCGAGGCAAATAGAAAGAACGCAACCGCGCGGATCGCCGTGGCCTTCATCGCATCGTTGTGGCGCACATGGCGCAGGCCCGTGCCCATCTCTGACAGGATCGACCCATGATGCGCGCGCACGGGCGACGGGTCGGGCCGCCACAGGATCAGGGCGAGGATGATCACCACATGGCTGATGGCGTTCAGGACAAACGGCGCCGCCAGACCGACGCTGACGATCAAGACGCCGGCAAGCGCCGGCCCGATGGCACGGCTGATATTGATCCCCATCGAGTTGAGGGCAATTGCCGGCTTCAGCCGATCGCGCGGCACCAGTTGCGGCACCACGGCCTGCCAGGCCGGCGCCATAAAGGCGGCGCCGGTGCCGATCAACAGCGTGAACAGGATCAGCAGGGTTGGCGTCATCATCTCCAGCCAGACCAACAGCGCCAAGGCGCTGATCACCCCGGTCAGGACCACGTTAATGGTGATGAGCATGCGACGCTTGTCGAGCCGGTCCGCCAAGGCGCCGGCGAACAAAGCAAAAAGAAACACCGGCAGCGTCGTTGCCGCCTGCACCAGCGTCACAACCGCCGGGCTGGAGTTCAGCGTCGTCATCAGCCAGCCGGCCCCGACATCGTGCATCCAGGTGCCGATGTTGGAGATCAGCGTGGCGGTCCACAAAAGCGCAAAGGCGCGGTGTTGAAAGGGCGAGAACGCCCCCATGCGGGCGGGCGGCACGGCGCCGGCGGTCATGCTACCACTGGATGACATCTGACAGCGCCTCCCTGTTCTTGGCGGCATGGGCCCTCACAAACGGACAGAGCGGCACAATCCGCTGCCCTTTTGCCCTTGCATCCGCGATCAAACGCTCCGCCAGCAGGCGGGCGATGCCCATGCCGCGAAACGTGTCCGGGACATAGGTGTGGTCCGCAATGATCAGACTGTCGGAGAGTTTCGACAGGGTGAGCTCTGCTTCCTCGGCATGGCCGTCGACCTGGGCGACGTAGCGGGCTTTGCTGGCGCCTTCTACGTATTGGATCGAGATGGTTGGTGTGGCGAGTTCAGACATGGTTCTAGGCTCCTCAAAAGGCGTGCGGGTGGGCCACCGCGCGTCATTTCCGGGGGGCTCGTCCAACCACGGGGGTGGGACGAGCGTGATGCCAAAGCCCAACCGCATTGCGGATTGGGGCAAGGCGGTGCAACCGGCCATCACTCGGCCGCAAGCGGCGGGGCCGACGGGTGCGGGGCGCCCGGCGCGCCGAACATCGGCACCGGCGACCAATCCGGCAGCTCGGGCAGCGGCGCCGGGGCATGACCGGCAAAGGCGCCCTTGGCATACACGATCTTGCCGCCGGTAAAGGTCAGATCCGCCTCGATTTCGGTGATTTCATCCTCCGGCACGGCAAAGTAATCGCGGTCCAGCACGGCGATGTCGGCAAACTGCCCGGCCTTGATCTGGCCCTTCTTGTCCTGCTCGCGCGAGAACCAGGCCCCCGCCGCCGTCCAATGGCGCAAGGCATCGTGGCGCGACAGGCGGTTGCCGGCGGCCCAGATCATGTCGCCGCCACGGCCCTTGCCCGACACCGCGAAGTGGATCGCAAGCCACGGGTTATACGAAGACACCCGCGTTGCATCCGTCCCAGCGGCCAGCGGCACACCCGAGGCCATCATCTTCTTCACCGGCATGACGTCACGCAGCGCATCTTCGCCATAGCGATCGCGGTAGGCCGTGGTCTGGAACGCGATGCGGTTCTGATAGCTGATCCCGCCACCAAGCCGCGCCACCCATTCCATCGTCGCCTCCGACACGGTTTCGCCGTGGTCGAAGATCCAGTTGAGCTCTTCAAGGCCTTTGTCGCGACCAACTTCTTCGACAACCTTCAGCAGGCGATGCGCGCTTTCCTCGTAGGTGCAGTGGAAGCGGATCGGCCAACGATTCTCGAACAAGAACTCCAACACCGGCTTCAGGTCACCTTCCATGCGCTTCGGCAAATCGGGGCGTGGATAGGAGAAATCCTCAAAGTCATAGGCCGAGGCCACCAGCATCTCACCGGCGCCGACGCATTTCAGGTAATCGTCGCCCGCATCCGGTTTGACGATGTCATTCCAGCGCTTGAAATCATCCAGCTCGAACAGCGGCCGTTGCGCAAAGAGCTGGTAGCCGATGCGCACACTCTGCTCGCCGCGCTTGTTGAGCTCGGTGATCACACCGTAGTCGTCCGGATAGTTCAGGAAGCCCCCCGCACAGTCGAGCGCCGAGGTAAGGCCCAAACCATTCAGTGCCTTGAAGTAATGTTTGGTCGAAGTGACCTGCTGCTCAAAGTCCAGCTTCGGCGCCATGTCGAGAAGCGCATAAAGCGGCTGCGCGTTCGGCCGCGCCAGCGCCAGACCCGTCGGGTTGCCCTGATGGTCCCGCTCCAGACGGCCCGAGACGAAGGGTTCGTAGAAATGTTTGTCGATGCCAAGCGCCCGCAGCGCCGCCTGGTTGAGCCAGGCACGATCGTAAAGATGCAAAACGTAGACCGGCACATCCGGCGCCACGGCGTTGATCTCATCAATTGTCGGTAGGCGCTTTTCGGCGAATTGATCAACCGACCAACCCCCGACAACCCGGATCCACTGACCAGCCGGCGTACGCTGGGCCTGCGCTTTCAGCATGGCGAGGCCATCCGCCAGCGACGGCACATGATCCCAGCGCAGTTCCATGGCAAAGTTGTTGCCCTGCCGGATGATGTGCGTGTGGCTGTCGATCAGACCGGGGATGACGCGCTGGCCGCCTAGGTCGATGACCTCGGTCTCGGCGGATTTCAGGCGCAGGATGTCCGCATCACTGCCGACCTCTGCAATGACCCCATCCTTGAGCGCAACGGCTGTCGCCTCCGGCTGGTCGGGGTCCATCGTGGTGATCTTGCCGTTGAAAAGGATCGTGTCGGCCATGTCCTGCTCCTTGCTGTACGTCTGGAAAAGTGGCCGCGCCCGGGGAGGATGGGGCGCGGCCGTTGGGCAACCGATTACTCGGCCGCCAGCGGGGTTTCGGCGGGGATCGGCGCCAGTGTCTCACCTTTGTGTGTGCTGCGCGCGGGCGCCTTGTGCACCATGGTGTAGGCGTAATCGACGCCCATGCCGTAGGCGCCCGAATGCTCCTGAACGGTGGCGATGACCGCGTCATAGGTGTCCTTGCGGGCCCAGTCGCGCTGCCATTCCAGCAGCACTTGCTGCCAGGTCACCGGGATCACGCCGGCCTGCACCATGCGGTCCATGGCGTATTTATGCGCGTCTTCCGACGTGCCGCCCGAGGCGTCGGCGACCATGTAGATCTCATAATCGGTGTCCGCCATGCAGCTGAGGGCAAAGGTCAAGTTGCAGACCTCGGTCCAGAGGCCCGAAACGACGATCTTCTTGCGACCCTCGGCGGCGTTCTTGGCCAGCGCATCGCGCACCTTCTGGTCGTCCCACGAATTCATCGAGCTCCGCTCGAGCAGCGGCGCATCGGGGAAGACATCCAGCAGTTCGGGATAGGTGTTGCCCGAAAAACTTTCGGTCTCAACAGTGGTGATGATCGTCGGCACGTCAAAGATCTTGGCCGATTTCGCCAGCGCCACCGTGTTGTTCTTCAGGGTCTGGCGGTCGATCGACTGAACACCAAAGGCCATCTGCGGCTGGTGATCGATAAAGATCAGCTGGCTGTTCAAGGGGGTGAGGACATCTAGTTTAGACATGTTTAGGCTCCGTTTTGATTAAGCTTCAGGGTTGGTGGAAGAGTGGGTGCGGTCGGCTTTCTGATAGTCCGTGACCGCAAAGGATTTCATGTGCAGGGCTTGGGCTACGGCATCGCCATGGCCGCGCAGCCATTGCACAGCGGCTTCGCCGGCCAGCATGCCCAAGAGGCCAAGCAGCGCGATGATCGGCGGTGCGGGCGACCGAACGGCAATCAGCCCGTAGATCGCGCCAATAGCCAGCCCGGCGGCGAGTGAGAGGAGATAGGGGGACAGGGACATTGTGCTGCCTCGCGTTAGCTGGTTCTGACGATGCTGGTGAATTGGGTCTGCTGCGGTTGCTCGACAAAGCAGAAGTTTTGCGCCTATGGTTTAGTCAGGCTAAACTATGAATATGGAGGCCTCATGCCTCTCAGACGCTTGCCTGCCCTTTCGAGTGTGCGCGCTTTTGAATCCGCCGCCAGGCTTGGCTCCTTCAAACGAGCCGCGGAAGAGCTTTCGGTAACACCGGGAGCGGTCAGTCAACACATCAAGGCGCTGGAGGCGGACATTGGTGTCCCGCTTTTCGAGCGCAAAACCCGCGCGGTGCAATTGACCCATGCGGGCACTTGTCTGCAGCCTGCGCTGAGTGAGGCCTTCCTTCAAATCAGACAAGCTTTTGACCGCGTGTGTCCGTCCGAAAAGCCGCGGCTGCGGATCAATTCCAGCGGACCGATCATCAGCAAGTGGTTGTTGCCGAGGCTGCACAGCTTCACTGCAGGTCATCCCGACATCCAATTGTTCATTGAAGCCGACCATGCGTTGAGTACGCTTGAGCGAGACGAGCCGGAGGTCGTCATCCGCTACACGTCTGCCCCGCCTGACGATTTTTTCCACGTGCTGTTGCATCGCGAACTCCTTATTCCTGTCATGCGTCCCGACCTCTGTGAGACGCGTGGCGTCAACGGGCCGGAAGATTTGTCCAACATGCCGCTGTTGCACGACACCTCGCTGATGACCTTTGGCCTGCCGCCGAGCTGGACCCTTTGGTCGGCCCATACCCAGGTGGGCGACATGTCCGACCTGCCCAATACGATCACCTTCGAGCGACACGCAGCCGACCAGGTGATTGATGCCGCAGTTGCCGGCTCTGGTCTGGCGCTGGCCCGCTCGCTTTTGGTGGCGTCTGCGCTGCTCGATGGCCGGCTCACATGTCCCTTTGGCCCCGTGATCCCATCTGGTCTGGCCTACTACCTCTGCTGCAAACGTGGTCGTGAAACCGACCCTTTCATTGCGAGCTTCTTCGCTTGGGCCATCCAGGAGGCTGCGGTGCTGTCCACACTGAATGCGTTGCAGCACGACGCAGCCTGACGAGGGATTGGCCCGGCGGTGCTCACTTGGTGAGTAGGCCCTGAAGCGCCACAAGCTCGGAATTTCTCAGCTCGTGACCGCCATCGTGAACCTCTGTCGCGACCTTGGCACCTGAACTCTGAAACCAGGTGATCAGGGCTTCACTCTGAGGCCAGGGCGTAATCGGGTCGCGGCGACCCGCGGTGATCAGGACATCGAGATCCTCGGTCCCAGCAGGCGGGGTTGCCTCCCAAGTCACCAGCGGATGCAACAGCGCCATGCGATCAAAGAGATCGGGCCGCGCCATGGCCACTGACGCCAGGATATTTGCCCCATTTGAGTAGCCATAGGCATAGACCGGGCTGTCCGGATACTCCGCGCGGTACGTCTCGATGAAACGGGTCATCTTCTCCGTCGCGCGGGCAAGGTCCGCCATGTCGTAGACACCCTCACCTGTGCGCCGGAAGAACCGCGCCGCGCCCATCTCGGAGACGTCGCCCTGGGGCGAGACAATGCCCGCCTCCGGATGAAGTTGCCCTGTCAGCGCGAAGAACTGGTTCTCGTCACCCCCCGTGCCATGAAAGGCAAAGATCAGCGGAGCTCCCGGCACGGGTGCTTTCACCCGCGCGTGATAGAGATCTTGTGTCATCATATCCTTCATGTCCTTCGTCCCTTCTCAGGCCGCCAGCTTGGGCAGGATCTGCTCGATCTGCGTCCGATGCGGCTCATAGCGCGAGGGCAGCTTGAGCGCTTCACCCAGATGCGCTGTGTCCTCGTCGCGATTGAAACCGGGCTCGTTGGTTGCGATCTCAAAGAGCACGCCGCCAGGTGTCCGGAAGTAAATTGCCCAGAAGTAGTCGCGGTCGATCACAGGCGTGACCTGGTAGCCGGTGTCCATCAGGGCCTGGCGCACCCGCAATTGCGCAGCGCGGTCTTCGACCGCGAAGGCAATGTGGTGAACCGAGCCTGCCCCTCCGCCTGCTGCCGGTGCATCCGGCAATTCCTCAAGATCGATCGTGTCGGCTGCGTTGCCACCCTCGATGAGGTAGCGGGTCACGTTGCCGTCGGTTTCCGACTTCTGGTAGCCCATGAATTCCAGCAGTTCGCCCGTCGCGTCTGCATTGCGCAGGCTGAAGCGCGCACCGTTGAAGCCTAACACGCCGACATCAGAGCCAATGCCATTGCCTGTCCAGGCCGCGCGACCGCGCTCTTCGGTTTCCACAAGAGCAAACCCGTCACCATCTGGCCCCGCAAAGTTCAAGCGGGCCTCTCCAAAGTCTTTACCGTCGGCGATGCCAGTCACGCCTTGGGCAGCGAGGTGCTCCCGCCAAAAGCCCAGGCTGCCTTTGGGCACAGCAAACTCAGTGACACCCACCTCGCCGACACCGCGGCGGCCACTCGGCATCCGGCCAAACGGAAAATAGGTCATGACAGAACCAGGGGTGCCAACCTCGTCCCCGTAATAGAGGTGATACACCTCAGGAGCATCGAAATTGACGGTTTTCTTCACACGGCGCATTCCAAGCGTTTGGGTGAAGAAATCGTTGTTGGTGTTTGCATCAGCCGCCATCGATGTGACGTGGTGCAGTCCTTTGATGTCCGTGATCATCGTGGCCTCCTTGGCGTGTCGTTCGTATGCGCCAAAGATGCTCTGCCAATTGATAAAGTTAATAGACGCGTTTATTCACTTACTGTTGTCAAAAACGGAATAATTGGATTGCCATGATCGAACTCAAACCAATCCGTGTGCTGCGTGCGGTGTCAGATTTGAAGAGCTTTACCCTCGCGGCGCGGGAGCTTGGACTTGCGCCCGCGTCGGTGACGCGGATCATCGCACAATTGGAGCAGGACCTCGGCGTGCAACTCCTCGTGCGCACGACGCGGCAAGTTGCGTTGACCAGTGCCGGGGCCACTGTCCTGGCGCGCTACAGGCCCCTGTTGGAAGGGTTTGACGAGGTCACACATGACCTGCAGCGCGCCATCCAGCCCGATAGCGGACATCTGCGCCTCACGGCTCCTGTCTCGCTGGGGGTCACGCTTCTGCCTCAGGTCATCGCCGGGTTTCGGCTGGCCTTTCCAAACATCTCGGTCGAGGTCAATTTCACCGATCGCCTGCTCGATGTGATCGAGGAAAACTGTGATCTTGCCATCCGAGTGTCTGGACCGCCTAGCGACAAGTCCACGATCTGGCGCAAGCTTTGCGAAGTCCCTCGCCGCGCGATCGCGTCCCCCGCCCTGCTTGAGCGCATCGTACCACCGGCGCATCCCGATGATTTGGACAGAAACTACCTCATGTCTTACAGCCCTGATGGCAGTGCGGAGACTTGGGAGTTTCACCAACAGGGCAACAGGCGCAGCATCAAGGCAGGACACCACATCGTCGCGAATAATGGCGATTACCTCTATGCGCTGGCGTTGGCTGGCGAAGGGATCTGCGTCTTGCCGGACTTCATCACCGGTGCAGGGTTGCGCACAGGACAGGTGGTTGACTTGCTGCCCAAATGGTCCGCGAGTTCGCTGTGGTTGACCTTGTTTTATCCACCCTATGAGCAATTGCCCCCGATTGTCGGAACGTTTGCCGACTATTTCGAAGCCTTTATTGAAGACCACCCAAATTTGGTTCCCTAACCGTTGTGGATCGGGACCTCTGACGCCAGGCAAGCAGAACACAATAGCATTAGCGGAAGAGCCGGTGGATTTCTCAGGTCCCGAGCAAGGCGTCTGGTGATCTCAGACAAAACCAAACTTGAGCAAGGACAGGAGACTTGCCTAGCGTTTGGCCATTACCAAACCAAGTCCATTTTCCGCTTTAGAGCGAGGTAAGCGATCATTCGCATTACCGCAATGCGGTACGTCCGTTTTCCCCTACCTATTCTGCACTTAGTGGACTCTTTGCACGAACTAGCTGCTAGGCTCGGTTCGGAGTCACAGCGGTTGATTTCGGGTCGTGACAAGCGTCCGTGATCGCGCTTCCAAGCTTGGAGCCTCACATGGTGGAGTGAGTGGGACGGCTTAAGCAACCTATTGACACTTGCTAGGCCGAACTCGTGGTGATCACTTTGGCCCTGAGACGGTAGGAAATCGTATGGCGACGCGCCCGTCTACCGTCCCCTCAGTGAAATTCGCCGATGGTGCCTCAATCTGTGCGAGGCCCCCAAGCTGTCAGAAATTCTTGAATAGCGGGTAGATCTACAGGAAGTCCGCTATTGGGGCCCTGCAATGCAGCAGACTAGTTCCAATCGATTGGCCGGTCTGGGCCGCGAACAGAGTTTCCCGCGGAAGTCAGACCGCGAGTAGGGAGATCCTCTAATCCGTAAACCGTGCGCCGAGAGCGTCGGCCATACGGGCGATAGCTGCGATCTGAGGCGCGTCCTGGCTCAGGTAATCGTCGCCAGCAAATCCCCACCAATCCCAACATCCGTTTGGATTGCCACCGAACCAGTTCCACCACGGCGCGGGAATGGTGAGCGCCTGAGGATAAAGCACGACGATACCATTTGTCTCGGCCCATTGATTGTATCCGGTCAGGACAGCGTACGCATCGCCAATCCGTTCGCGACCCTGCTTGCAGCCATGAAGCGCAATATGGAGACGACAGAGGGCGCCGTCTGCACAGTCTTCGGGAACATAAACGAAAGCAGTGGCGTCCATACCAACTGCACCATTTAGGTACTGAGCCTGATCGAAAGTGATCAGGCTTTCACTGCGAGGCTCTGTCGGAGGCACAAGACCGCTATATAGCTGGTTGAGGATATCGCCCGCCTGGTCAAAGTCGCAGTCGATGAGAAAGTCCGGGCGTGTGATGTTGCATTCAAGACTTGCCTCTTCGGTGACGAAACCATGGCCCGCCTCGATCTCGGTCTCGTAGGTGATTTGACCCTCCGGTATGTCGAGGAAGGCATATGTCTGCCGCACCGCGTCCATTGAGGCGCGCGCCACTGTGTCGTCGGCTTCACCGTGAAAGAGGTAAACCTGATCGGCGGTGAGGTGGGAGACATCGACTATTCGCCCCTCCTCGGCAAGCGCGTTGACCTGAGACCCGTTTCCTCCTCCGATTTGAGGTAGAGTCCGTCCCAACGAAGGAGACGGACAGAATGAAGAGATCACGGTTCAGCGAGGAGCAGATCATCGCGATCCTGAAGCAGCAGGAGAGTGGCGTTTTGAC
>JASJCC010000034.1 GCA_030066175.1 Paracoccaceae bacterium
GCATCGCTGGTCCTCCTGCCCCCAGCGCTATCGCAAAGCGCCCCCGCGGGGAAGGCCCCGTGCGCGTTCCATCGGCGATGTCAGGAAATCAGTCGCGTTGCTCACCTGGCTCCGGCACCAAGCCATAGCGCGCCGCCACCCGCCAGACATGCGCCGGCACCATGTTCTTGATCCGCGCCGGATGCGCCCGGCGCAGATGCAGGATGGTCTCCACCGCCTTCATCTCCACCCGCGCCCGCGCAAATTCGAGCCCTCGCGGCCCGGTGCGCGGCTGCAGAAACGACACGATCGGCCGCACCCAATCAGGCATCCGCCGCAGCGGCAGCCCGCCAGCCGCCAACCGCGTGTTGGTGACAAAGCCTTTCACGGCAGCCTCCCGCTTGCCCTTATCCGTCAAAGGCCGCAGCTGAACCCGCGCCCCCAACCGCTCCAACAACCGCTGGCCGCGCCTATTGCGCACAATCAGCCACTGATCCCCATCACCCCCCATATAGCCCACGGTGATATCCGCCAGCCGATTGGTGTAATCGACGCAGGTCTTGCAGGTCATCGGAAAGAAATCCGATGGCAGGTCGGAAATCGGCAGGCTCAGAAACGGGATCAACCGCGGCTTGCGCCCATCGTCAAAGCGCAGCTCCACCCGGTAGTCCGCGCGGAACTCGAGGTATGAGATCGTCTCGGGGTGGTCATCCAGCAAAGCGAGGAAATCGTGGAAATTCTCGGTGGTCGTGTTGTCGGAACAGGGGGTGCCGACCACCGTGATCTCGTCAAAGCCCAGTTCGGCCTCCAAAGCGCGCAAAGCGTAGACCTGGCACGGGATCCCGATCACCGCGATCCGCCGATGCCCCGCCGCACGCGCCGGCTCGAGCAGCGCCAAAAGCGGTCCGTACCCCATCCGCATACCCCGACAGCGCGCCATGTCCTCGGGATCGGTCACAATCACCGGCAGCGGCTTCCACCGGTCGGCCGGATCCGGCGCCGTGGCCAGCACCGCATCCACCGCGCCCGCCCGCAGCAATTCCGCCGCCAATTCGGTCGTCAGACCGGTCCACTGCGCGCCCGAGGCCGCCGGCACAAGCCGCGCGCGGTGCATCGCTTGCGTGACGCCGAAAAACGCCTCATCCGCTTGCTCAGGTGCGGTCTCCCGCCCATGCACGGCGCGCTCCAGGCTAGGATAATCCGGCTGAATGAACTGACAGGCACGACCACAGGCCCGGCCATCTGCAAGACGCGAGACACCACAATCGGTGCACATCCCCGGCCGGGGCGCGCCGGTCAGGCGCGGCGCGTCATATCCGTCAAAGGTGCGTGCCATGTCCCCTCCGGCAAATCGCAATGTGTCAATCTTAGTTGACACATTGCGATTTGGCCAGAACTTACACCGAGGTTGGACAATCTGGCTCACATCGCCCCAGCAGAACCAGAAAACTGCGCGGCGCCGGGCAAAGCCCGACGCCGCTCCGCATAATAACAATCTCGTTGAGGGCTCAGCCGCGCGCGCGGTCGACCAGCTTCCAGGCCGCCGGCAACAACAGCGCCGCTAGCGCCAGCTTCAGCGCGTCACCAATCAGGAAGGGCGTCAGGCCCCATTGCAGGATCGGCTTGTCCCAACCGTAAAGCACCCCCAGCCAGATCAGCCCCGGCACATAAATCAGCGCATTGCCCAAAAGCATCGCGCCCGCCATTTTCGGCGCCGTCCGGTCCCAGCCGCGGCGCGCCAGAACGCCCAGCGCCAGCGTTGCCAGCACATAGCCGACAAGGTAACCACCCGTGCCGCCCATCATGTAGGTCAGCCCATAAGCCTCAGCCGACGACCCTGCGAACACATCAAAACCGAGCGCGCCGACAATCATGTACCCCAGGATCGTCGCCAGCCCGAGACGCGGGCCATAGGCGGCGCCGATGGTCAGCACCGCAAACGTCCCCATGGTGATCAGCACCGGCCACATCGGGATCTTGATCTTGGCGGCCACCGCCAGGGCGACGATCCCCAGCACCACCAGCGCCACCTGCTTGACGCGCAAGCCCGTGCCGTCTGTGGCGCCAAAAGCCTCGGCCAGCACGTTGCGGTTCGTTGCGATTGTCATCGGGTCTGTCCCCCATCTTGCGTTATGTCTTGGCGCAAGGTTTTGCCCCATCCCGGTCACTGCCGCAAGGTATCAGACGGCATAGTTTGCAAAACCGATATTAGCAGCTGCAAACTCGCTTTTGGAAGTACAACGAAAAAGGGCCCCGCGACAGCGTCGCGGGGCCCCGGTCGCAGGCGAAAGCCTGCGAAACCCGCCTCAGTCGATCCGCGTCAGCAAATCGTCGAGGCTTTTCTTGGCGTCGCCGTAGAACATCCGCGTGTTTTCTTTGAAGAAGAGCGGGTTCTCGATGCCGGAATAGCCGGTGCCCTGGCCACGCTTCGACACAAACACCTGCTTGGCCTTCCAGCATTCCAGAACCGGCATCCCTGCGATGGGCGAGTTTGGATCGTCCTGTGCGGCCGGGTTCACGATGTCGTTCGAGCCAATCACGATGGCCACATCGGTGTCCGGGAAATCCTCGTTGATCTCGTCCATCTCGAGCACGATGTCATAGGGCACCTTGGCCTCGGCCAGAAGCACGTTCATATGCCCGGGCAGACGCCCCGCCACCGGGTGGATGGCAAAGCGCACGTTCTTGCCCTTGGCGCGCAGCCGCTTGGTCAGCTCGGACACCGACTGCTGCGCTTGCGCTACCGCCATGCCGTAGCCGGGGATGATGATGATCTCATCGGCTTCATCCAGGGCCTGCGCGACGCCATCGGCATCGATCGCAACCTGCTCACCTTCGACCGCCATCTGCTCGCCCGCCGGGCCACCGAAGCCGCCCAGAATGACCGACACAAACGACCGGTTCATCGCCTTACACATGATGTAAGACAGGATCGCGCCGGACGAGCCCACCAGCGCGCCGACCACGATCAAGAGGTCATTACCAAGGCTGAAACCAATCGCCGCCGCCGCCCAGCCGGAATAGCTGTTCAGCATCGACACCACGACCGGCATGTCGGCGCCGCCGATGCCCATGATCAGGTGATAGCCGATAAAGAGCCCCGCCAGCGTCAGCACAACCAGCGCCCAAGAGCCGCCACCACCAAGGTAGACGAACAACAAGAGAGCAGACAGCGCCGCGGCGCCCGCGTTCAGGAAATGGCCACCCGGCAGCTTTTTCGCGCCAGTGTCGACGGCGAAGGGCAGCATCGAGGAACTGCCTGCCAGCTTGGCATAAGCGATGACCGAGCCAGTGAAGGTCACAGCCCCGATCCAGATGCCCAGCACCAGTTCGACCCGCAGAATGCCGATCTCGACGCTGGATTTCTTGGCGATCAACTGACCAAAGGCCGAGAGGCCCGCATAGAACTCTTTCGGCAGGCCGATGGCGGTGATGCCATCATCCCCCACGGCGCCCATCACCAGGCCTTCGGCCTCATAGATGCCGGCCACATAGTTGATCATCAGATCGGCGTTAAAGCCCACAAAGACCGCCGCCAGACCGACCAGCGAGTGCATGATGGCGACAAGCTCGGGCATCTGGGTCATCTCGACCCGGGTTGCCAGCTGATAGCCGACCCCCGCGCCCGTGGCGACCAGCACGATCGAGGCCACCCACAGTCCCTGGCCCGGGCCGATCATGGTGGCGAGCACAGCGATGGCCATGCCCGCAATGCCATACCAGACGGCACGCTTGGCGCTTTCCTGGCCCGACAGGCCGCCCAGCGACAGGATAAAGAGAACGGCGGCGACCACATAGGCCGCGATGGTGAATGCGTTTTCCATTGCCTCTGCCCCGTTTTAGGATTTCTGGAACATGGCGAGCATGCGCCGTGTCACGAGGAAGCCGCCGAAGATGTTGACGGAGGCCATGAAGATACCGAGCGCGGCCAAGAGCGTGATCAGCATGCTGGTCGACCCGATCTGGATCAACGCGCCCAAGATGATGATCGACGAGATCGCGTTGGTCACGGCCATCAGCGGCGTGTGCAGCGAATGCGCCACGTTCCAGATCACCTGGAAGCCGATGAAGACCGACAGCACAAAGACGATGAAGTGCTGCATGAAGCTTGCCGGCATGCCCGGGATCAACCCGACCCCCAGCACCAGTGCCGCGCCAACGGCCAGCAGCGTGACCTGGCTCTTCGTCTGCGCCTTGAAGGCCGCGACTTCCTGCTCGCGCTTTTCTTCCGGCGTCAGTTCCTTGGGCGCTTCTTTCTTTTGCGCCGCAATCGCCTGCACCTTGGGCGGTGGCGGCGGGAAGGTGATCTCTTTTTCATGCGCGATGGTCGCGCCGCGGATCACGTCATCTTCCATGTCGTGATTGGTCTGACCGTCCTTTTCAGGCGTCAGATCCGTCATCAGGTGCCGGATATTGGTGGCATAAAGCGTCGAGCTCTGCGTCGCCATCCGGCTGGGGAAATCGGTATAACCGATGATCGTCACGCCGTTGTCGGTGACGATCTTTTCGTCCATCACCGTCAGCTTGCAGTTGCCGCCCTTTTCCGCCGCCAGGTCGATGATGACCGAGCCCGGCTTCATGCTTTCGACCATGTCCTTGGTCCAAAGCTCGGGCGCTTCGCGGTTGGGGATCAGCGCAGTGGTGATGACGATGTCCATCTCGGGCGCCAGTTCGCGGAACTTGGCCAGCTGCGCGGCGGCGAATTCCGGCGACGAGACCGAGGCATAGCCGCCGGTGGCCGCACCATCCTGCTGTTCTTCCTCGAAATCGAGGAAGACAAACTCGGCCCCCATCGATTCCACCTGCTCGGCCACTTCGGGCCGGACGTCAAAGGCGTAGGTGATAGCACCCAGCGAGGTCGAGGTGCCGATCGCGGCAAGCCCCGCCACACCGGCGCCAACCACCAGCACCTTGGCCGGGGGCACCTTGCCCGCGGCGGTGATCTGACCGGTGAAGAAGCGGCCAAAGTTGTTGCCCGCCTCGATCACGGCGCGGTAGCCGGCGATGTTGGCCATTGAGCTCAGCGCGTCCATCTTCTGCGCGCGGGAAATCCGCGGCACCATGTCCATCGCGATGACCGACGCGCCCTTTTTCGAGGCGGCTTCCATCAGCTTTTCGTTCTGCGCAGGGTAGAAGAACGAGATCAGCAGTTTGCCTTCGGTCAGACGCTTGACCTCGGCATCCGAGGGCGGACGCACTTTGGCGATGATGTCGGCCTCTTTCCAGAGCGCCGCGGGCGTCTTGACGACGGTGACACCGGCCTCTTTGTAGGCGGCATCGCTGAACCCGGCGGCCTCCCCGGCTCCGGCCTCGATCAAGCAGTCATAGCCCAGCTTTTGCAGCTGCAGCGCCGACTCGGGCGTCATGGCCACCCGGGCTTCGCCCGCCATGACTTCCTTTGGCGTCCCAATCTTCACGTCTTTTGTCCCCCTTGCGTCAGAACAAGCTTGTCGTGCGGCCTCGCCGGGCCGCTCTTTGGCGTTGCGTCTACAATGCTGACCTGCTCACCACAACGTCAGTCGCGGCTGTAGAGCATAGCTCGTGGAAAAGTTAAAGCCATCTTCTGGTTTGTTGCGTGTAGCGCGCGAAATCCGCAAGAAACTTGCGCCTCATGCGGCCTTCTTCCGGAATGATAAAGCGCCGTTCCAGCACCCAGACAAAGACCGGGATCAACGGTAGCGCCAACACCGCGTCCCAATAGAGGATCAAACCGGCAAGGATCATCGAATCACCCAGGTAGATCGGGTTGCGGGAGCGTTTGAAGATGCCCGAGGTGATCAACCGCTCGGGCGTTTCATGCGGCATCACCGTCGTGCGGTGGCGCCGAAACTCGGCCACCGCCATGAACATCAGCACCAGCCCGCCGCCCACCAACAGGCCCCCCAACAGATCCGCCCAGCCCGGACCGAAGCCCAGGCCCATCGGGTAGTACGTCTTCTGCCACCACGCCGCCGCGACAAAGCCAATCAGCCAGATCGGCGGCAGGTCGATCCATTTCAGCATCACACGTCCCTTGCTTCTCTGGTTTCAAAATACCTCGGGGGAGACGCCCTGCAAGGCGGCGGGGGGAGAGGTACTGCGGGTGTTAAGTGGCATTTGGCCGGGCTGGCGCCTGGAATGGCAAAGGTGTGGGCTGGTGATCTTTTGCGGTGCAAAAAACACCCTTACCCACTGGCCGAAAAAGACGGGGCTTTTTCGGCCTACTCCCACTCCATTTCTTCGAAGACGCGGCCGGCGTTTTTGGTGGCGAGTTCTTCGAACGTGTCGAGATGCGCCCAATTCGACTGGTCGACATAAAACGCCCCCGCCAGATCGCCGCCTTCGTCGATATGCGCGCCGATCTTGGCGCGCAGGTCTTTGATGTAGTCCGAGGTATAGCGCGTCACCTGCGCCATGTTGGTGGGATGGCCATGACCGGGGATCACATAGGTCGCCCCCAGAGCCGCAAACGGCCCGTCAAACGTCTCAAGCCAGCAGCTGGTGCAGGTATGTTCAAAGATCGGCGGCATGCGTTCGTGGAACGCGATGTCGCCGGCGATCACGATACCCCAGTCGGGGATCCAGACCTGCAAATCGCCCGGGTCATGCGCCGGGCCCAGATGCAGCACCTCCATCGTCACGCCGCCCATCTCGACCACATATGTGTCGTCAAACGACAGGTTAGCATTCACCACGCGGGTGCCTTCGGCCTTATCGCGGTTGTAGCGCTCCATCCCTTGCAGGATGAAATCGCCGTTCTCTTCCACCTCAGCAATCGCGTCGGCATGGGCGAGGATATCCACGCCGAGGTCCGCCCAATAGGAATTGCCCAGCATCGCGTGGCCCTGGCCGTTTTCATTGATCACCAGCTTGACCGGCTGATCGGTTATCGCCTTGATCTCGTCATGCAAAGCTGACGCCAGACGGGCCGAGGCGCCGCCATTGATCACCACAACGCCTTCATTCGTCACGATGAAGCTGAGATTGTTGTTATGGCCGGAGTTTTCATAGGTCGGCGGGGCCGTGGCACCGATGGCGGAGAACACATGCGGGATCACCTCGACCGGTTTGTTGTAGAGCTCAGAGGCCGGGTATTTGTCGGCGATATCCTCGCTGGCCCACGCCCCGCCGGCCATCAGAACCGCCCCTATCGCCATCACACGCATGTCTGATCCTCCCTTCCAATCGACGCCAAAGCATTCACATACGTGAATGCGTAACGCAAAGGCGCGTCTTGTCACAGGGGGGCAAAGCGTTAGGGTCGGCAAAAGCAGTCGAGGGGGGAAAACATGATAGCAGGCAAACACGCGCTGGTCACCGGGGGCGGTACGGGCATTGGCCTGGCCATCGCGCAGGCTCTGGCCGCAGAGGGCGCCGAGGTCACGATTACTGGCCGCCGCGCTGCGAAACTGGAGGAGGCCGCCGGGCCGCGCCTGCACCCTTTGGTGATGAACGTGACCGATGAGGCTTCGGTCAGCGATGGCATCGCTGCGGCGGTCGCCGCTCGCGGCCCGGTGCAAATCTGCGTGCCCAATGCCGGCATCGCCGAGGGCCGCGCGCTCTTGAAAACCGACATGGCGTTCTGGCGCCAGATGATGGCCACCAATATCGACGGCGCCTTTCTGACGATCCGTGAGAGCCTGAAATCCATGACCACCACCGATTGGGGCCGGGTGATTGCCGTCAGTTCCATCGCCGGGCTCAAGGGCCTGAAAGGCGCGCCGACCTATACCGCCAGCAAACATGCCATGCTGGGGCTGATCCGGGCTTTGGCAGCGGATTACGCGACCAAACCCTACACTTTCAACGCGCTCTGCCCCGCTTATGTCGACACCGACATCGTCACCGACAACGTCACCAAGATTATGGAGCGGACCGGTATGGGTGCCGACGCCGCGCGCGACCTGATGGTCGGTGTGAACCCGCATGGCCGGCTGATCGAGCCGCAAGAGGTGGCCGAGGCCGCGGTCTGGCTCTGCAGCCCGCATTCCGGCAGCATGAATGGCCAGGCGATCCAGATCGCTGGCGGCGAGATTTGAACGAGGCCAACATGACCGATTTCACCTGGACCCGCGCCCAGTTTCACATGCCCGACAGGGTGATCTATCTCGACGGCAACTCTTTGGGGCCTTTGCCCCTTGCCGCCTCCGATCGGATGCAGAGCATGCTGACTGAGGAGTGGGGCGAAAAGCTCATCACCGGGTGGAACGACTGTGGCTGGATGCAGATGCCGCGGGATCTGGGCGATCGGATCGGTCGGCTGATCGGGGCCGAAGCCGGCCACGTGGTGGTGGGCGACACGCTGTCGATCAAGGTCTACCAGGCGCTTGCCGCCGCGCTGAGGCTGCGCCCCGACCGTCGGGTGATCCTGTCCGATAGCGGCAACTTTCCGTCCGATCTCTATATGGCCGAGGGGCTGATCAAGCTTTTGGGGCCGGAGTATGAATTGCGAGTCGTCGCGCCCGAGGAGGTGGGTGACGCAATCACCGACGACGTGGCCGTCACGATGATCACCGAGGTCGATTACCGCACCGGGCGGCGTCACGACATGGCTGACCTGACCCGGCGTGCCCATGCGGTGGGCGCGCTGACGGTTTGGGATCTGGCACATTCCGCAGGTGCCCTGCCCGTCGATCTGGCCGGCTGTGGCGCGGATTTCGCGGTGGGCTGCACGTATAAATACATCAATGCCGGCCCCGGCGCGCCGGCCTTTATTTACGTCGCCCCGCGTCACGCCGATCAGGCCGAACCGGTGCTGAGCGGCTGGCTCGGCCATGACAGCCCGTTTGCGTTTGAGCCCAGCTACCGCGCCGGCGCGGGGATCGAGCGGATGCGCGTCGGCACTCCGCCGGTGCTGCAACTGGCGGCGCTGGAATCAGCGCTGGACGTCTGGGACAAGGTGGATATGGCGGACCTGCGCGCCCGGTCGCTCGCCCTGACCGACCGCTTCATCGCCGGGGTCGAGGCCGCCTGCCCGCAGCTACGCCTGCAAACCCCGCGCGATTACGCGCTGCGCGGCAGCCAGGTGTCGTTTGCCTTTGACGACGGCTATGCGGCGATGCAGGCATTGATTGCGCGCGGGGTGATTGGCGATTTCCGCGCACCCAATATCATGCGATTCGGGGTCACCCCGCTTTATATTGGCGAGGCCGAGATCGACAGTGCCGTGGCGATCCTGGCCGATATCCTCGACAACCAGCTTTGGGACACGCCGCAGTTCCAGATGCGTAAGGCGGTGACCTGACCTGTCAGCTTTGCGTCAAAGCGGCGCCAAAGCTCTGCGCCAGAAGGTCCATCCGCTGAAGATACGTCTCATAAGGCGGGGCTTTCACCCCCTTGAGCGCCATCGCCATGACCTCGGCCATGGCCTGCGCCTCAGCCCGCGAGCGCAGCCCAGAGCGCACCATCCACTCGGCATAAAGTGCTGTCAGCCGCGCCTCACCATCGGCCACCAGCTCGCCCGCCGCCGACATGCCGGCATCGAGGATCTCGTGCCCATGCGGTGAGGTCAGGATGCGTTCGCCGATCTGGCCGGATTGTGCGCGAAAGGCCCGCGCCAGAACCTCTGCCGGCGCGCCAGGCGCACCCAACGCCTCGGCCACCATCTGCTCGGCATCGTCATAGTAATAGGCCACCAAAGCACGAAAAATCTCATCCTTGCCTTTGAAATGCAGGTAAAGCGCCGGGCGCGACATGCCCGCGCCGCGGCTGATATCCTCCATCGAGGTGCGGCGGAACCCATAGCTGGCAAAGGCATCGAAGGCCGCCTTCAGAATGGCCTTTTGCCTTGGGTCTTCAACGGATGCGTCCATCATGTCTGACGTTCTGACACTTTTTCTTGAAAACGTCAATTGACAAGCTGACACATCTTGCTAATTTTGTCAGAACCGTTCTGCCACAGGAGGCGATGATGACCACCAGCCTGACGATCAATGGAACTTCCCACGACGTTGACCTGCCCGAAGACGTGCCCCTTCTGTGGGTGCTGCGCGACGCGGTTGGGCTGACCGGAACCAAGTTCGGCTGCGGCGTCGCCGCCTGCGGCGCCTGCACCGTGCATATCGATGGCGAGGCGGTGCGGTCCTGCCAGGTGACGCTGGCCGATGTCTGGGGTGAGGTCACGACGATCGAGGGGCTGGGTACGCCCGACACGCTGCACCGGCTGCAGCAGGCCTGGGTTGACCACCAGGTGGCGCAATGCGGCTATTGCCAGTCGGGCCAGATCATGCAGGCGGCCGCACTTTTGGCGGAAACGCCGAACCCGACCGACGAAGACATCGATATCGCCATGGCCGGGAACCTCTGCCGCTGCGGGACCTACCCGCGCATCCGCGCCGCGATCAAATCCGCCGCACAGACATCGGAGGGCTAATCCATGGCCAGCATCGGAAAAATCGCCCGCCGCACGTTTCTTTTTGGCACGCTCGCCATTGCCGGGGGCGCCGCTTTTGGCGTCTGGCAGGTCCGCCGCCCGGCGCCCAACCCGCTGAAGCCGGGGGACGGCGAAAGCACGTTGAACGCCTTTGTCCTGATCGACGGCGAAGGTGTCAGCATCATCGCGCCCCGGGCCGAGATGGGCCAGGGCACGCACACCACTTGGGCCGCGCTGGTCGCCGAAGAGCTCGATGTGGATTTTGCCGATATCCGCGTGATCCATGGCCCGCCCGCCAAGGCCTATTTCAACTCGGCCATGATGGGCGAAGGGCTGCCCAACAAAGGCTATGACGCCTCGGCTTTTCAGGAATCGCTGGCCGACGCCATGGGTGGCATCGGCAAATTGTTGAACCTGCAGGTGACCGGTGGCTCGACCGCGATGAAGGACGGGTTTGAGCGGATGCGCGTGGCGGGTGCCGGCGCGCGGGAGATGCTGAAAGGCGCCGCCGCTGCGCGGTTGGGTGTTTCCGCAAGCGAGCTGCGCACGGAAAACGGCGCGGTGATTGCCCCCGATGGCACTACCCTGCCCTATACCGACCTGGCGGCTGAGGCCGCAGAGATCGACCCGCCCGAGGTGGCGTTGCGCGATCCGTCGGAGTGGCGTTATCTGGGCAAGAGCCTGCCGCGCGTCGACATGGTCGGCAAAGCGACCGGCACGGCGGCATTCGCCGTCGACACCCGTCTGCCCGGGATGAAATTCGCCGCGGTCCGCCGGTCGCCCAAACGCGGCGGGATGCTGTCTTATGATGACAACCCCACCCGCGGCATGCCCGGCGTGGAAAAGGTCGTCGATCTGGGCGACGGCGTGGCGGTGATTGCCAGCAACACCTGGCTGGCGCAGCAAGCCGTCGATGCCATCGAGGTGGTGTGGGATGACGCGCCCTACCCCGACGACACCGACGCGATGATGCAAACCATCGAGGCCGGGTTCGACACTTCGCCGAACTCGACCATGAGGGATGACGGCGATGTGGAGAGCCTGCCCGCCGGCGCCACCGAACTGACAGCTGAATACCGCCTGCCCTTCCTCGCCCATGCGACGATGGAGCCGATGAACGCCACCGCCTGGATCCGGCCCGAGGGGCTGACGCTTTGGTCGGGTAACCAGGGGCCGACCTTTACCCGCGATGCCTGCGCGGCGGAGGCCGGGATCGACGCCGAGCAGGTCGAGGTTATCACCACGGTGATGGGCGGCGGCTTTGGCCGTCGGGGGGAGCTCGATTTCTCGGTGCTTGCCACCCGCGTCGCCAAGGCCGTGCCGGGCACGCCAGTGCAGGTGACCTGGTCGCGTGAAGAGGACATGACGCAGGATTTCTACCGTCCGGCCGCCATCGCCCGCATGCGCGGCGCGGTGCAGGACGGGGCTGCGGTGATGATGGATGCCAGCGTTTCGGCCCCGTCGGTCACGCAACAGGCGCTGGCCCGCTGGATCGGCTTTGGCCCCGGCGGGCCGGACAAGGTGCATGTGGAGGGGCTGTTCAACCAACCCTACGCCATCCCGAACTACCGGGTGCGCGGCTATCACGCCGATCTGGCGGTGCCGATCGGCTTCTGGCGGTCGGTGGGCAATTCGATCAACGGTTTCGTGCATGAAAGCTTCATGGACGAAATGGCCCATGCCGCAGGCGCGGACCCGCTGGAGTTCCGCCTGACGCTCGCCCGCGCTGAATGGGGGCCCGCCGCGGCCGTGTTGGAGGCCGTCAAGGAGATGAGCGGCTGGACCGGCGAAACCCCCGACGGCATCGGGCGCGGTGTGGCGATGTGCTATTCCTTTGGCAGCCCGGTCGCCATGGTGATCGAGGTCGCCGATCAGGACGGCGCCATCCGCATCACCCGCGCCTGGATCGCCGCCGATGTGGGCACCGTGCTTGACCCCGGCATCACCGAGACGCAGCTGACCGGCGGCATGGTCTATGGCCTCTCGGCCGCGATGACCGAAGAGATCACCTTTGCCGAGGGCGCGGTCGAACAGCGCAACTTCCCCGACTACGATCCGCTGCGGATGCCGCAAATGCCGGCCTGCGAGGTTCGCGTTTTGGAAACGATGGAGCATCTGGGCGGCGTCGGTGAGATCGGAACACCGCCCGCACCACCGGCGCTGGCCAACGCGATTTTTGACCTCACGGGCACGCGCATTCGCACGCTGCCGATGAATAAAGAGGTTGATTTCTTCGTCTAACCCCCTGAAATCACGTTGAAACGCCCGGCCCACTGTGGCCGGGCGTTTTGTTTCCGATACCGACAATTATCGTCTAAATTTGCCTCAATTGTCTCCAATTCCCGCCACACCGCCACTGTATCCATCAAGGAAACGGTCCGTCAGACGACCGTGATTGGAGTGAAGCAGTGGCGCAACGGGGCTGAATCCTCTTGCGTCCGACCGGGCCGCCACAACGCGCGGTGCCGGTGAAAGGACGATTGATGGCCGTATACACGGTTGGCATATACAACCTGAACCCCACGGGGCTCATACCGACAGGCACAGGCAGCACCTTTGTCTGGACCGGCAGCTCGTCCTTCGACGGCTTTGCCTCGATAACCGACAACGAGGCAGGCGTCGGCGGGCAGACGCTGGATGACGACTCGGCGGGGGCTGAACGGGCGATTGCGTCGATCACCATCGGCGGCAACACCTCGCTCGCCTCCACCGCCGACGCCGAATACGTCTGGACGATCACCGACAGCGTCACCGGGCAAACCTTTGAAGTTGTTCAGTTCCAGATCGAACAGGGGCCGGCGGCGGGGCTCTATACGCTGTCCGAACAACCGCTGGTCGCTGGGCGGACCTATACGGTCAACGCCTCGGACAGCAACCCGAACGCCGCTGCGGGTGACATCGCGTTCACCTATGCCGATTACGGCGACGGGCAGATCGACGGGACCAGTGGTGCCGACCTCATCGATGCGACCTATACCGACCCGACCGGGCTGTCGCCCGATGGGCTGACCAATGACAGCCAGGCCGATAGCATTGCCGCCGGGGGAGGCGCCGACACGGTTGCGGGTGGTGCCGGCAATGACACCATTCTAGGCGAAGCGGGCGCCGACCTGATCTATGGCGATTACGATGCGTCGCTGACCGCCGCCACCATCGAGGGTGAGATTACCTGGACCGCCCAGGGCCCCGACGCCACCGACCTGACCGCCGGCTTCACGCAAGACACCGGCGCCATCGACGCCACGCTGACCTTCACCGATGACGGCAACAACAACCCGGTCTTCGAGGTCGACACCACCACCGAATACGTGGCCGCGGGCGAAGAAACCTCGACCGTCTCGGCCCTGCGCCTCTTTGGCAATGGCGACGGCGCCACATCGACCACCACGATCGACTTTGCCGCCAGCGCGGGGGCTGCGGTCGAGGACGAGGTGCAGAACGTCTCGTTCCGGATCAACGACATCGATTTCGGCGCCGGCAACCATACCGACCAGGTCACCGTCAACGCCTATGACGCGGACGGCAACGCGGTGGCTGTGACGCTGACGCCCGCGGGCGGCGACACGGTGTCGGGCAACACCATCACCGCCGACAACCAGGCCGACAATCAGGCGGATGCAGGTGGGTCGGTGCTGGTCGAAATCGACGGCCCGGTGGCGCAGATCGAGATCATCTATGGCAACCTGCAATCAGGCACGCAGGCAATCTATGTCACCGACATCTCATACGAGGCGATCGCGCTGTCGGGTGACGATTCCATCGATGGCGGGGATGGCGACGACACCATCTTTGGCGGTGACGGCGATGACACTCTGCTGGGCGGCGCCGATAACGACGTGCTGGACGGGGGCGCAGGTAACGACAATCTCTCTGGTGGCAGCGGTGATGACAGCCTGTCAGGCGGCCTCGGCGGCGATGCGCTTGATGGCGGCGCCGGCGACGATACGATTAATGTCGCGACGGAAGACAAGGTCGACGCCGGCGCGGGGGACGACGTCATCACCCTGGCCGATCTGGCCGAAGGGCCGGGCAACATCACCATCGAGGGCGGCACCACGTCACAAACCGGCGGCGACGTGCTGGACCTCAACGGGCTGGCCGACCGCACCACGCTGAACATCACCAGCTCGGTCGGCGGCGAAGCGACCGGCACGATCGAGATGTTCGACGGCACGCTGGTGTCGTTCAGCAATATCGACAACATCATCTGCTTCACCCCGGGCACGCAGATTCTGACCGCCACCGGCTATCGCGCGATCGAAACGCTGCGGATCGGAGATCTGCTGGTCACCCGCGATGACGGGCTGCAGCCCCTGCGCTGGGTCGGGTCGAGCACGGTGCGGGCGGCCGGCAATCACGCGCCCATCCGCATCGCCCCGCATGTGTTCGGCGGTGGCATGGGGTCGCTTTTGGTGTCACCTCAGCACCGGATGCTGCTTGAGGGTTATCAAACCGAGCTGCTCTTTGGCGAGGCCGAGGTGTTTGCCGCCGCGCGTCATCTGGTGGATGGCCACGGTGTGCGCGTCGAAGAGGGCGGCATGGTCACCTATATCCACCTGCTGATGGATCGCCATCAGGTGATCTTTGCCGAAGGGGTGGCGACCGAAAGCTTTCACGTGGCTGAACGTGGCCTCTCTGCGCTGAGCGACACGGCGCGTGAGGGACTATTTCGCGCCTGTCCCGACTTGCGCAGCAACCTCGCGGCACATGGCCCGACGGCACGGCTTTGCTTGAAACGGCACGAGGTGCAGGCGTATTTGCAGGCCAGCGCCCCGGCGCTTGCGGCCTGAGGAGGCTCAGACGCTGGCCGCCCACTCGTCCAGCGTCGCGCTCAAAGCCGCCCAATCGGTGTATTCGCGGTCGGCATGCGGATCGATATCCTCACCCTTTTGCGACGCAATCCAGCGCATTGCCCAGCTTTTGAAGAAGTCATACTGCGTAAACCGGAAGGCGCCCGCCACATGTTCGGTACGCCCCGGGACAAAGCCAATGGCATCGCTCACCCGGCCCGCGATGCGGCGCAGATCCTCCCACTCGCTTGCGTCATCACCCGCCGCGCTCAGCGACACCTGAAGATAAAGCGTCGGTCGCGACGCCAGCAGGGTAGCGTTTTCAGCGCCAAAGCGGATCAGATCGTCCTGAAGGTTGCCGGCATGTACCGACCCCGCCATCACCACCGCATCAAACCGCACGACGTCGAGCCCTTCGGTATCACCGGCGTTTAAAAGCTCCACCGAATGGCCCTGCGTGCTGAGATGGTCCGCGGCAAAGCGGCAGATCTTGCGGGTTTGTCCCTCGGTTGTGGCGTAGGCGATCAGAATGCGCATGCGAGTCTCCTCTTGCTGTTATCCGGCAGAGTGCCAACCCTTTCGGTTGAGCACCTTGAGGCAGCGCAAATCACGTCTGTTCCAGGGCAAAATCCGCTAGTTGCAAACGCCCTCGCACAAAAGTTCCTGCAAGACGCGCGCCACGCCTTGCGCATCGCCGAGCGCGTCATGGGCCTGTTCGCCCTGTTCCGGTAGACCGAAATGCGCCAGAAGGATAAGGCTGCGCAGGCCATGGACCTCGTCCAGCGACAAGCCCTCAGCTGCGATCCTATACGCGTCGAGACCTGTGAGCCGGGTGAAGGCCGCTGCTGGTTCAACCGCTCGCCCGGCGCGGGATAGCCATGGTTCAGGCGCTGCGCCGTACCGGCTCACCGCGTCCCCCGGCCCAGGCGCGCACCGCCTCGCCAAAGGCCTGGAACAGCGGGCGCGAGACCGGATCGTTGGCCGCATCCCATTCCGGATGCCACTGCACTGACAGGGTAAAGCCCGCAGCCCCCTTGACATAAATCGCCTCGGGCGTGCCATCGGGCGCATGCCCGTCGATCACGATGCGCTGGCCCGCGGTCTTGATCCCCTGCCCGTGCAGCGTGTTGGTCATCACCTCTTGGGCGCCCATCAAATCGTGAAAGACGCCGCCGGCGCTGAACTTCACCGTGTGCCGCAAGGCAAACTTTTCCTCCAAGGTCCCATCAGGCGGCATGCGGTGGTTCATCCGCCCCGGCAGATCGCGGATCTCGGGATGCAACGTGCCCCCCATCGCGACATTGACCTCCTGAAACCCGCGGCAAACCCCCAGAAACGGCTGGCCCCGATCGACGCAGGCGCGCACCAAGGGCAAGGTGATCGCATCCCGCGCCCGGTCAAAGGCGCCATGCGCCTCGGTCTCAGGCTCGCCGTATTCCTCGGGATGCACATTGGGCCGCCCGCCGGTCAGAAGAAAGCCATCGCAGGTCTCCATCAGCTCGGTGACGGAGACAAAGCGCGGATCGGCCGGCACCAGCAACGGCAGACAACCCGCTACATTCGCCACAGCCTCGGAATTCATCGTCCCGCCGGCATGGGCCGGGTATTGATCGTTGATCAGATACTGATTGCCGATGATACCGACGATGGGACGGGTCATTGCGATGCTCTGTTGCGGATACCTTTCGCTTATCTAGAGCATATCGCCCCTTTCCGAAAGGTTTCCCGGCCCGGGAAAACGGCCCTTGTCGCAAACCTGCCTGCCAATTCGGCATATCAGGGGACGTGAATTATTTCAGCCACCGCGTTGTGGTTGTGAAAGCGGGCAAAAAAGCTGCGCTTGTCACGATCGCGCAGGTTGAGAAGCGCGTCGTACCAATAGGCGACAAGGGCCCTGCGCATCATCGGCAGGTCGAAGAACGTAAGCGCGTCGTCATAGGTGGCATCGAATAAAATCGCGGTTCCTCCAGGCCGGGCACTCTCATAACTCCGAAAGAAAGACCGGCTGCCCCTATGCGCCCGCAACCACCGCCTGACCGCCCAACTCGAACTAAGTTTGCGGTCGGCATAGATCATGAAACGCCAAACTTCGGCGCCCCGAATAGGCGCGGCCAAGGCCACCTCATGCCGGTCGATGTTCAGCGTGAAATCCCGCCCGCCCGCGGTGCTGTTGAATACCGACAGCGTCCACATCTCTTGCAGATCGAGGAACTGTTCGAGCCCGGTCTCCCGAAAGAGCCGCCGCAGATACGCCATCAGCCCCGGATGCACCCGCAGCTTGCCCACCGGTTTTGCCCCGGCCAGGCAGGTCTCGGCGCTTTCGATCAGCGCGGCGCAAGCCACGGTCTCACTGACGGAAAAGAGCTCGGACGCCCCGCCCGGCAGCGGTTGGTTGAACGGCGCAAACCGGCGGTGCAACGCGCGCTCCAACCGCCGCATGTCGGTCACTTCGCGGTAATCCACGACCGACCACGGCCCGAGCTGGCCGTATTCCGGATCAGCTGTCAGCTCCCGCGCGCGAAAATGCGGCGCCCGCCCGCTCATGCCGATCTTGATCAAAGGCGTGGCGGGGGAGCGCATGACATAGACAAACCCCGCCGCGCCCATGCGCTTAGATCTCCGCCGTCAGGCCGACCGCCGCGATCCCCGCCGTACCCGCCGCCGCATCATTGTCCGAGGTATCGCCTGTGACCCCCACAGCCCCCAGCACCCGGCCCTTGGCGTCGCGCACGAGGATGCCGCCCGGCACCGGGATCAGTTGCCCGCCGTAGACCCCATTGGCCGCCGCGATGAAATAGGCCTGCGCCTCGGCCCGCTGCATCTGCGCGGTGCCGGCCATGCCCAGCATCACCGCGCCATAGGCCTTGCCATGGGCAATCTGGAACCGGCCGGGCGACGCCCCGTCCTCACGCTCAAACGCCTGCACATGCCCGCCGGCGTCGAGCACGATCACCGACAGCGGCTTCAGCTCCAGCTCACGCCCCTTTTCCAGCGTCTTGCGAATGATGGTGCGCGCCCGGCGCAGTGATAGTCCAGCCATGATCTGTCTCCTCGCTCCCTTGTTCTTTCAAGCCCTGATCCACCCCCTTCTTCGGTTTCGAAATACCTCGGGGAGTCATTGCCAAGGGCAATGACGGGGCAGAGCCCCTTGGGGCCGGGCGCGCCTGCAAGCCGCGCCCGGCCCCCTCGCGACCCGCGCAAGCGGGGCGCAAAACCTCTTAGGCCGCCTTCAGCTCCAACCGCCGCCGGTGCAACACCGGCTCGGTATACCCCGAAGGCTGCTCGCGCCCTTCAAAGACCAGATCACAGGCGGCCTGAAACGCGATACCGTCAAAACCCGGCGCCATGGCATGATACGCGACATCCCCGGCATTCTGGCCATCCACCACCTCGGCCATCTTGCGCATCACCCCCATCACCTCGTCCCGGCTGACCACGCCGTGATGCAGCCAGTTGGCGATGTGCTGCGCGCTGATCCGGCAGGTGGCGCGGTCCTCCATCAAGCCCACATCGTTGATGTCGGGCACTTTGGAACAGCCCACGCCTTGGTCAATCCAACGCACCACATAGCCGAGAATACCCTGCGCGTTGTTCTCGACCTCTCGCAGGATCTGCTCCTTGCTCCACTTGCGGAAGGACGCCATCGGGATATCGAGGATCTGGTCCACATGCGCCCGCCGCCCGCCGGCCAAAAGCTTGGCCTGCACCGCAAAGACGTCCACCCGGTGGTAATGCAGCGCGTGCAGCGTCGCGGCGGTGGGTGACGGTACCCAAGCGCAATTGGCGCCGGATTTCGGATGTTCGATCTTCTGCTCCAGCATTGCGGCCATCTGGTCCGGCATGGCCCACATGCCCTTGCCGATCTGCGCCTTGCCCAAGAGGCCACATTCCAGACCGATATCCACGTTGCGGTTCTCATAACCGCTGATCCAGGCCTTGCGCTTGATGAAATCCTTGCGGCTGAAGGGGCCGGCCTCCATCGATGTGTGGATCTCATCCCCGGTGCGATCGAGGAACCCGGTATTCACAAACGCCACCCGGTGCTTGGCCGCCCGGATACACTGCTTGAGGTTCACCGACGTCCGACGTTCCTCATCCATGATCCCCAGCTTCACGGTGTATTGCGGCAGCCCCAGCACCTTTTCGACAAAGGTAAAGGTCTCATCGGCAAACGCCACCTCGTCAGGCCCATGCATCTTGGGTTTCACCACATAAACCGACCCGTTGGTCGAGTTGCGCATGCCTTCGGTCTTTTTCAGATCATGCATGGCAATCAGCGTGGTCACCATCGCGTCCATCAACCCTTCAAAGATCTCAGTGCCGTCGCGCAGCAGGATCGCCGGGTTGGTCATCAGATGGCCGACATTGCGCACCAGCATCAGCGCCCGGCCCTTGAGGCTGATCGGATTGCCGTCGGGCGCGGTATAGGCCAGATCGGCATTGAGCGCCCGGGTGAAGCTTTGCCCACCCTTTTCGACTTGTTCGGTCAGGTCGCCCTTCATCAGGCCCAGCCAATTGCCATAGGCCAGCGCCTTGTCCTCGGCATCGACGCAAGCGACCGAGTCCTCACAATCCATGATGGCCGAGATTGCCGATTCCAACCGCACATCCGCCAACCCACACTGATCACGTGAGCCGATGGGATGGGTGCGGTCAAAGACCAGTTCCACATGCAGGCCGTTGTTGCGCAGCACTACCGCATCCGGCGCCTTGGGATGGCCGCGATAGCCGACGAACTTTTCCGGTTGCATCAACGGCAGATCGTCAACCAAGAGTGCACCCTTGTCGACATAGTAGCGCCGTGCATCCGCATGGCTGGTACCCTGGAGCGGAAACGCCTCATCCAGGAACACCCGCGCCCGTGCCACGACACGGGCGCCTCGCCCCCGGTCATAGCCGCCGGTTGGGGCGGCAGAACCCATGGCGTCCGTACCATAAAACCCATCATAGAGACTGCCCCAACGGGCATTGGCCGCGTTCAGCGCATAACGCGCGTTGGTGATCGGCACGACCAGCTGCGGCCCCGGCACCCGGGCAATCTCGGGATCGGTATTGGCGGTTTCGATCTCGAACGCGTCGCCTTCAGGCAGCAGATAGCCGATCTGCTCCAAAAACGCCTTATACGCCTCGTGATCATGCGGCTGGTTGGCGCGCATCTTGTGCCATTCGTCGATCTGGCGCTGCAGATCCGCACGTCGGTCGAGCAGCGCCTGGTTGCGCGGACCGTAGTCATGCGCCAGCTCTGACAGCCCTTTCCAGAAGGCCTCGGTACTCACTCCGGTGCCGGGTAAAGCCTGCTCTTCAATGAATTCCTGCAGGACTGTGTCGACCTGCAGCCCCTCGCGTTCCACACGCGCCATAACGCACCCCTCCGATTGCCAATGTATGCAGCGGTCCACTAACTAGAAACATCGTTTCCGATAGGCAACAGGGCGACAGCCAGTTTTTCACGAATTCAGGTTTGCCGCTTCACGAGACGCATTTGGAGCGTGTCCCTTAGACGACCGGTGTCGATTTCATTCAAAGAAATCGCACGCCGCAACCCGAACCTTCCTCTCCGCATGGCGTCGTTGGTGTATGAAAGCCAGTGGGCAATACCGGTTGAGAGACATACTCTCACCCCAACGCCACCGGACAAGGACATCGCCATGGCCAGCGCGACCATCGACATTGAAACTTGGGAACGGGCGCCGCAATTCCGATTGTTCCGCCCTTATGCGCGCCCGCACTACGCCGTGACGGTTAGGCAGGACGTCACGCGTTTGATTGAAATCCGCAAACCGCAGGGCGTGTCGGTCTATCGCGCTTGCCTTTTTGCCATCGGCGCCGGGCTTGATGCCGTTCCCGCGCTCAAGCAAAGCTTCGAGGGCGACGTGGTGACCCAGCATGACGCTGTGAGCATGTCGATGACCGTCCCGCGCCCTGACGGCACATACGGGCTGGGATACCTGCCTTTCGATGCCTCCTTCGACCGTTTCGACAAAATGGCACAACAGCGGATCGCCCGCGTGCGCGACGACACGGATTTCCAGCCATTTGCCGCCGTCGAAGGGGCGGTTGCCTATGTCTCTTGCTTGCCGTGGTTCGATTTCACGTCGCTCGATCAAGCTGTCCGTGATGCTGAGGACTGTATTCCCCGCGTTGCCTGCGGCAAGATCGTTCCGGAAGGTGATCGTTGGCGCATGGCGATGTCGGTCCAGGTCCATCACGCCTTGGTTGACGGTGCCCATCTCGGACCGTTTTTTGACACCGTTCAAGCCACTCTGAACGAGGTCTGAGCCTCAGGCCGCCTGCTCCTCATTCTGCTGACGGTACCACAGCTGCGCATAGCGCCCAGCCCGTGCCAGCAACGCCTCATGCGTGCCTTCCTCAACCACCGCGCCGGCCTCTAGCACGACAATTCGGTCGGCATCGGCAATGGTCGACAACCGATGCGCGATGGTGATCACGGTGCGGCCTTCTCCCGCGCGTTTCAGGGCGTCCTGGATCGAGGCTTCGGTCTCTGTATCCAGCGCCGAGGTCGCCTCATCCAGCAGCAGGATCGGCGGGTTCTTCAGCAGCGTTCGGGCGATCCCCACGCGCTGCTTTTCTCCACCCGAAAGCTTCAGCCCGCGCTCCCCCACCGCAGTGTCATAGCCCTCCGGCAGGCCGCTGATGAACTCATGGATTTGCGCGGCGCGCGCTGCCTCTTCGATCTCGTCCTGCGTGGCGCCATCGCGGCCATAGGCGATGTTGTAGCGGATCGTGTCGTTGAAAAGCACCGTGTCCTGCGGCACCACGCCGATCTGCGCGTGTACGCTGTCTTGGGTGACATCGCGCAGGTCCTGCCCATCGATCCGCACCGCCCCGCCCTGCACGTCGTAAAACCGGAACAAGAGCCGCCCGATGGTCGATTTACCCGAGCCCGAGGGGCCCACCAGAGCCACGTTTTCACCGGCGCCAACCTTGACCGACACTCCCTTGAGGATCGGCCGCGCCGCATCATAGCCAAAGGCGATCTGGTCGAACTCGACCACCCCGCCCCCAACCGCCAATTCCGGCGCGCCGGGCTTGTCGCTGACCTCTTGCGGCTGCTCCAGCAGGTTGAACATCTCACCCATATCCACCAGCGACTGGCGGATCTCGCGATAGACCGTGCCGAGGAAGTTCAGCGGCATGGTGATCTGGATCAT
>JASJCC010000176.1 GCA_030066175.1 Paracoccaceae bacterium
GGGGGAGGTCGGGCGCTGCCCGGCGGTGCCGCCGGGCGGGGCGTTTGGTCGGCGCTGCGTGAAAGAGGTGGGCGGTCGTCGCATGCTTAACCCGCCAGCATGCTGTGCCCCGGCGCGGCGGCGAGCAGCGCGCGGGTGTAGTCGTGTTGCGGGTTGGCATAAACCTCGGCCGTGGGCCCTTGTTCGACCACGACCCCCTGCCGCATCACCATGATCCGGTCACAGACCTGTGCAGCGACGCGCAGATCGTGGGTGATGAAGAGCATCGCCAGATCAAAGCGTTGCCGCACGTCGTCGAGCAGTTTCAGTACCTGAGCCTGCACGCTGACGTCCAGCGCGCTGACCGCCTCGTCGGCCACCAAAACCCGCGGCTCCATCGCCAAAGCGCGGGCGATGCAGATGCGCTGGCGCTGGCCACCGGAGAATTGGTGGGGAAAGCGCTCCAAAGCCTCGGGTGCCAGACCAACGATACGCATCAACTCTTCGGCGCGGGCGCGCGCTTCGGTCTCAGAGACGCCGAAATTGACCGGCCCTTCGACAATTGACTGCCCCACCGTGCGGCGCGGGTTGAGCGAGCGGTAGGGGTCCTGAAACACGATCTGGATGTCGCGGCGGTGGCGGCGCAGATCGCCCTCGCGCATCGCGGCTATATCTTCGCCGGCGATCAGCACTGCGCCCGAGGTCGGATCGATCAACCGCATGATGCAGCGCGCCACGGTGGATTTGCCCGACCCGCTTTCGCCGACAATCCCCAGCGTCTCGCCACGCCTGACAGTCAGGTCAACATCCTTGGCCGCATGCACAACGCGACCGCCGCCAAACATCCCGGCCGTGCCGTAAAGCTTGTTGAGATCATTGGTCACCAGCGCCTCTTCGCCCGCTGCCGGGGCGCGTTCCGGCGGGGTCATCGACGGCACCGCCTGCATCAGCATCTGGGTATAGGGGTGTTTCGGTGCGCGGATGATCCCGTCCACCGGGCCCTGTTCGACGATCTTGCCGTGCTGCATTACTACCACGCGGTCGGCGATATCGGCCACCACACCCATGTCGTGGGTGATGAAGAGCACACCCATCCCGCGGCGTTCCTGCAGCTCGCGTACCAGTTTCAGGATCTGCGCCTGGGTGGTCACGTCGAGCGCCGTGGTCGGTTCATCGGCGATCAGCAGCACCGGCTCCAGCACCAGGGCCATGGCGATCATGATGCGCTGGCGCTGCCCACCCGAGAGCTGATGCGGAAACGACCGGTACATGCGCGCAGGATCGGGCAGGTGCACGTCTTCCATGGCGCGGATCACCCGGGCCTTGCGCTCCGACGCCGACAGCTTGGTGTGGATCTCCAGCATCTCACCGATCTGATCACCCACCCGCGCCACCGGGTTCAGCGCGGTCATCGGCTCCTGAAAGATCATCGACATCTTTTCGCCGCGCAGCTTGCGGATGCGCGCCTCGCTGTCGTCGAGGACGTTCTCGCCTTCGAGCAGGATTTCCCCCTGCACCGGGGTCAAAGCGCGCTTGTCGTGCAGGCCCATGACGGTGAAGGCGGTGACAGATTTGCCCGAGCCGGATTCACCGACGACGCAGACGATTTCGCCAGCGTTGACTGTGATGTCGATGTCTTCGACGGCAAAGGGGCGGTCGGCATGGGGCGGCAGCTGGACGCTGAGCCCGCGGACTTCGAGGACGGGGCTCATCGACTGTTCCTCTCAACAACCGTTGCCTCAAACCCCCGGCGCGCAAGCGCCATGCCCGACCTCCCCCCCGGGAGGGCATTTGTTGACCAAGCGTGGGTTCGCATGACGAGGATGCTTTGGAGAACAGCCGCGGCGCGTTTGGCACCGCCCTCCCGAGGTCGGGCATGGCGCTCGGGTGGCTCCATTGTTCGCCTCATCGCATGTTCCTCGCAATTCTCGGGTCCAGCGTGTCGCGCAGCCCGTCGCCGACGATGTTCACCGCCAACACGGTCACGGCCAGGCAGATGCCGGGGAAGAAGATGATCCATGGGGTCAGCTGAAAAAACGTCCGCCCTTCGGACATGATGTTGCCCCAAGACGGGATTTCGGGCGGGATGCCGGCGCCCAGAAAGCCGAGGATCGCTTCGGTCAGCATGGCCGAGCCGCAAATATACGTCGCCTGCACGATCAGTGGCGCGATGGTGTTGGGCAGCACGTGGCGCGACATGATCAGCGGCACGGGGGTGCCGACCGAGATGGCGGCTTCGACATACGGCTCTTCGCGCACCGTCAGTACAACCGACCGGACCAGCCGCACCACACGGGGGATCTCCGGGATCACGATGGCGATCACAACAGTTGCCAAAGTGGCGCCCGAAAGCGAGATCATCGCGATGGCCAAGAGGATCGCCGGGATCGACATCAGCCCGTCCATCACCCGCATGATCAGCGCGTCCATCACCCGGATATAGCCGGCGATCAGCCCCAGAAAGAGCCCGATCGCCACCGCGACGGCGGCCACGGCAAGGCCCACGATCAGCGACACGCGGGCGCCGTTCACAACGCGGGAGAACACGTCGCGCCCCAGCTGGTCGGTGCCGAAAAGCCCCGCCTCGCCCGGTGCCTTCAGCCGGTTCATCGGGTTCAAAGCGACCGGATCCAGCGTCAGGAACGGGCCGATGGCGGCGATCACGACGATCAGCGCCAGAAGGATGCTGCCCCAAAACACGCTCTTGTTGCGCAGGGCGAGTTGAAAGACGCTTGGGTCCTTGATGCCCTTGGGCATCGGCGTGGCCGCGGCGGTGTCATGTGCGCTTTGCTCGGCCATCAGTAGCGGATCCTTGGGTCAAGGAATGTGTAGGTCAGGTCGATCAGCAGGTTCAGCAGGATGTAGAGAAAGCTGAAGAACAGGATCAGGCCCTGGATGATCGGATAATCCCGCGCCAGTACCGCGTCGAGCACCAACCGCCCCAGACCGGGGATGTTGTAGACGCTTTCCGTCACCACCACGCCGCCGATCAAGAGCGCGATGCCGATGCCGACGACGGTGACGATGGGCACGGCGGCGTTGCGTAGGGCGTGGCGCATCAGCACCTTGAATTCCGACTGGCCCTTGGCGCGGGCGGTGCGGATGTAATCCTCTTCCAGCACCTCGATCACGCTGGCGCGGGTCATCCGGGCGATGAGGGCGATGAAGATCACGCTGAGGGTCACCGTCGGTAGGGTGATATGCGCCAGAAACGGGCCGAGACCGTCTTCGAACGGCGATCGGTAGCCCTGCACCGGCAGAATGCGCAGGTTCAGCGAAAAGACGTAGATCAGGATGTAGCCCAGCACGAAGACGGGCACGGAAAAGCCACCGACGGAGAACAGCATCACCGACCGGTCGACCCAGCTGCCGGCGCGGAAGGCGGCGATGGTGCCCAAGGGGACGGCGACGAGGATGGAAAACAGGATGGTGGTCAACGCGAGCAGCATGGTGGGCTCAATCCGCTGGGCAATCAGCTCGGTCACCGGTTTGTTGGAAAAGATCGAGGTGCCCAGATCACCCTGCATCAGCTGCAGCGACCAGTTGAAAAACTGCACGATGATGGGCTGCGACAGGCCCAGCTGTTCGCGGATGCGCTGCACATCCTCGGCAGTGGCATAGTCACCCGCGATCACCGCTGCCGGGTCACCGGGCGCCAGGCGCAACAGCAAAAAGACAAACAGTGCGACGACAACCATCACCGGGATGGTCATCAGCACACGTTTGAGGACGTAGGTCAGCACGTCAGCCCCCCTTCAAGGCAGCCGCGGGAGCAAACGCCCCCGCGGCAAAGGTCGCCCTGTAAAACGGATCACTCGACCGAGATGTTCCAGAAGAACTGGACCGGCGATTTGATCAGACCTTCGACATTGTTGCGATAGGCCACGGGCACAAAGAACTGCCCCAGCTGGCCCGACGCGCCGATCGACCAGAGCCGGTCCTGCGCGGTGGTGGCAAGCTCCAGCTTTTCTTCCGCCGTACCAGCGGTGGCAAAGGCGGCGCGGGCGTCTTCCAGTGCCGAGTCTTCGGCCCAGCCGAACCAGCCCGCATCGGGGTTGCCCGAGAAGGCAATGGCCATCGGGTCGATCACGTCGGCGCCGATCCACCAGGTGTGGAACATGTTCCAGCCGCCTTCGCCCACCGGGTCGCGCAGCGCGCGGCGGGATGTCAGCGTCGCCCAGTCCATCGCCTCAAGCTTGACGGCAAAGCCCGCGTTGCGCAGCTTTTCCGCCGTCACCAGGCTGAAGGCCGACAGAACGGGGATGTCGGTGGGCTGCATGATCACCACCTCGGTGCCATCATAGCCGGTGGCGGCCAGCGCGGCCTTGGCGGCGTCGATGTCACCCGTCGCCATCACGTCGGACCCGGCGTCGTTGGCCAGTGGCGTGCCGCAGGGATAGACCGAATAGCAGGTCTTCCAGAACTGCGGATCACCGATGGCGGCGGCGAGGTAATCCTCTTGCTTCATCGCCATCAGGGCCGCGCGCCGCACGTCGGCATCGTCAAACGGCGGCAACAGGTGGTTGAAGCGCGCAAAGCCGATATTGCCCAGCGGGTCGTTCACCTCGACGGTGATGTCGGGGTTGGCGGCCATGATCGGCGCCAGGTCGGGTGCCGGCTGTTCGAAGAAATCGATCTCACCCGCCATCAGCGCGTTCATCGCGGTGGTGTTGTCGGGGAAGTACTGCCAGATCACCTTGTCGACCTTGACCACCTTGCCACCGGCGGCGGCCGAGGGTGGTTCGTCCCGCGGGACGTAGCCGTCGAATTTGGTATAGACCACGGTGTTGCCTGGCACCCACTCATCTGCCTGGAACACAAACGGGCCCGAGCCGGTATAGTCGGTGATCTGCTCAAACGGATCGGTTTCCGCCACCCGCTTGGGCATGATGAAGGGCACGTTGGATGAGATCTTGCCAATCGACTCCAGCACCAGACCATATGGGTTCGCCAGCGTCATCACGACGGTCTTGGCGTCGCTGGCCTCAAGGCTCGCGATGTTCTTGAAAAGCTGTTGGCCCATCCCGTCACGCGCGCCCCAGCGGGTCAACGATGCGACCACGTCCTCGCCTGTCACCGGCGCGCCATCGTGGAACATCAGCCCGTCGCGCAGCACAAAGGTCCAGGTCAGCCCGTCATCCGAGGTTGTCCACGTATCCACCATCTGCGGCTGCGGCTTGAAGTTCTCGTCCATCGCAAACAGCGTGTCATAGATCATATAGCCGTGGTTGCGGCTGATATACGCCGTCGTCCAGATCGGATCGAGGTTCTTGAGGTCGGCATGCGGGATCACATTCAGCACGGTTTCGGCGACGGCCTCTTTCGCCATGGCGCCAAACGCCAGCGGAATGGCAATCGCGGCCGCCATCAATTGTCGTCCAAAACGCAATTGGGTCATTGCGGGTCTCCTTGTCGGTTCGGTTGCTTTTTTTGTTGTGTAACCCCAGCGATGCATAGACGCTGGGGCCTGTCAACGTTGACGCGCATGGTTTGGTCAAGTGGTTTGCCCGGTTCTGGTGGCTAAGCCATTGCAAAGATTCAAGAAAGCGGAGGTTACCCGGATATGGTCACGGTTTTCGAAGCCCGAAAGATCATCACAATGGACCAGAACTGCCCGTTTGCGACCCATGTTGCGGTGCGCGAGGATGGCGTGATCCTCGGCGTTGGCGGGCCGGATTGTGGCGACGGCTGGGGCCGGGTGACACGTGATGACCGCTTCAAGGTCCACGTGCTGATGCCGGGGCTAATCGAGGCGCATGCTCATGTCAGCGCCGGCGGCGTCTGGCGCTTCACCTATTGCGGGCACTACACCCGCACCGACCCGGACGGCACCGACTGGCCCGGCCTGCGCGACTATGATGCCCTGATCGACCGGTTGCGCGCCGTGGCGGCGAAAACTCCGGCGGGCGAGCCGGTGGTGGGTTGGGGGTTCGATCCGAACTTTCTCGACGGTCGGCGGCTGGATAAGGATCACCTCGACCAGGTGTCGACCGAGCATCCCGTGGCGGTGATCCATTCGAACTTTCACCTGATGTCGGCCAATTCCATGGCGCTCGCCCGCACCGGCTTTGACGCCAGCACCAATATCCAGGGCGTGATGAAAGGCCCCGATGGCAGCCCCAATGGTGAGCTACAGGAGTTTGACGCCATGCTCCCGGTGGGTGAGGTGATCGGGTTTTCCTTTTCCGCCTTGGGCGATGCCGCGGCGGTCGAGGCATACGGCCGCGTCGCGCGCAATTGCGGCGTCACAACAGTGGCAGACCTGCTCTCGGGTCTCGACGACCAAGAGGTTGCCATGCTGACGCGCGTGACGGGCGAGGCCGCCTTCCCGGCGCGCTACGTGCCGGTGATGAACGCCATGCAGGGCGACCCGGAGGCCGAGGCCGCCCGCGCCATTGCCCTGCGCGCGCGCTCCACCCCCAAGCTCGATCTGGGCCGGGCCAAGCTTTTCACCGACGGCGCGATCCAAGGCGGCACCGCCAAGCTGAAAGCGCCGAGCTACTTCGCGATGGAGGATCACGGCATCTGGAACATGGAGGTCGATCATTTCCGCGCCGCCGTCCACGCTTTGCACCGGGCGGGTGTGAAAACCCATGTGCACACCAATGGCGATGCCGCCTCTGAACTGGCGATCGAAGTTTACACCGAGGCCTGCCTGCAGACCCCCGACGCCGATCACCGCCACACATTGGAGCATGTGCAACTGGCCGGGATGGACCAGTTCAAACGGATGCGGGCGCTGGGCCTGACGGTGAACATCTTTACCAACCACGTGCATTATTTCGGCGATCTGCACTGGACCAAGACCATCGGTCCCGACCGCGCCGCGCGGATGGATGCGACCCGCGACGCGTGGGAGGTCTTTGGCGGAGACTTTGCCATCCACTCCGACGCGCCGGTGACCCCGATGGCGCCGCTGACCACCGCCTGGATTGCCGTCAACCGGCTGACGGAAACGGGCCGGCAGTTGGGCACGTCCCAGCAGATCAGCGTCGCGCAGGCGCTGCACAACATCACGCTGGGGGCGGCCTATGTGCTGAAAATGGATGACCGCGTCGGGTCGATCCAATGCGGCAAGATGGGGGATTTCACCGTGCTCGATGGCGATCCGTATGAGGTGGATCCCACCAAGCTGCGCGACATCCCCATCGTCGGCACGGTGCTGGGTGGTGAGGTCACCGCATGACGCGGGTCGCCGTTGCCGGGTTTCAACACGAAACCAACACCTTCGCGCCGTTTCCCACCACCATGGAGCTCTTTGAACGGCGCGGCGCCTGGCCGGAGCTGACCCGCGGCGCGGCTTTGCCCGCGCGCTTCCACGGCCTCAACATCCCGCTCTCGGGGTTCCTGGCCGAATGCAAGCATGAGGTCGTGCCGATCCTCTGGGCCGGGGCCGAGCCGGGCGGCTATGTGGAGACCGGCGCCTTTGACAGCATGGTGGCGGAAATCGTCGAGGGCATCCGCCAAGCGGCACCCGATGCGGTCTATCTCGACCTGCACGGCGCCATGGTGACCGAAGCCTATGACGATGCCGAGGCCGAAATCCTGCGCCGCGTCCGCGCTGTCACCGGGCCGGACCTGCCCATCGCTGTCAGTCTGGATCTGCATGGCAATCTCAGCCAGGCGTTCTTTGATCTCGCCACGGTCGTGACCGTCTATCGCACCTATCCGCATGTGGACATGGCCGACACCGGCGCGCGGGCGACGCGGCTGCTGGATGCCGCGCTGACGGGGCCGGTGGCTAAGGCGTTCCGGCGCGGCGATTACCTGATCCCGATCACTGCGCAGGCCACCGGTTTCAGCCCCTCGCGTGAGCTTTACGCTGCCTTGCCCGACCGCGACGCGCTCTCGGTCGATCTGGCGCTTGGCTTTCCGCCCGCCGACATCCCCGAGCTGGGCCCGGCGATCTTTGCTTATGCCCGCACCCAAGCGGCCGCGGATCAGGCCGCCGACGCCACCGCCCGCCATCTGGCCGAGGTCGAGGGCACGTTTGACGCAAGGCTGCTGAGCGCCGCGGACGCCGTGGCGCAGGCGAAGTCCGCCCATCCCGGGCCGGTGGTGATCGCCGATGTGCAGGACAATCCGGGTGCAGGCGGCACCAGCGACACCACCGGGCTCTTGCGCGCTCTGATCGCGGCGGAGGTGCCCGATGCGGTGCTGTCGATGCTGCACGACCCCGACACCGCAGCTGCCGCTCACTCAGCGGGCGAGGGGGCAGAGATCACCGTTCAGCTTGGCGGCGCTTTCCGCCAGTATTCTGAGCCATTGGAGGCCACCGTTTTGGTCGAGGCGCTATCCGATGGCCAGTTCCGCTTCACCGGGCCGATGTTCGGCGGATCAGATGCCGATCTCGGCCCCGTGGCGCGGTTGCGCCTGAAGGGTACCGGGGTGACGGTTGTGGTAGGGTCAGAACGCGCGCAGAACGCTGACCAAGAGATGTTCCGCGTTGTCGGCATAGAGCCGCGCGACCACGCGATCATTTGCGTCAAAAGTGCCGTGCATTTCATGGCTGACTATGGCCGGGTGGCGGACACGATCCTCTTTGCCGACGTCTCGGGCGCCAATCCCTGCAACCTCGCCGCGATTCCCTACACCCGCCTACGGACTGCGCTGCGCCTTGGCCCGAATGGCCCCCTCGCCGTTACGAAACCGCCGGATTGACAGGTCTACTCTGCGTCGAGAAACCGACCAACGATTGCATTGAAGAGCTCCGGCCACTCCATATGCACTGAATGCGCGCAGCCGGGCACGACGGCCAGCTGCGCGTCGGGAATACTGCGCCACAGCGTTTCGGTTTGTGACCAGGGATAGGTCCGGTCGCCATCGCCCCAGAGGATCAGGGTCTTGGCCTTGATGGCTGAGAGGTGATCGCTGCCATCCCACCCCTGCATCGCCTCTAACCCGGCAAGGATGGCGGGCAGGGGTGGGATGGCAGCGATCACCTCTCAGCCATCAAGGCCAAGACCCTGATCCTCTGGGGCGATGGCGACCGGACCTATCCCTGGTCACAAACCGAAACGCTGTGGCGCAGTATT
>JASJCC010000174.1 GCA_030066175.1 Paracoccaceae bacterium
GCGGCGGCTTCTTTGGTGGGCTCTTTCGGAGCGGTTCCGGGCGAGATCGCAGCGGTGGCGCCAGCGACGGCCCCGCCCCGGGCGCGCCCGATTACGAACAGGTCGGGCCGGGTGTCACGCTGCCCTATGGCCAAATCGCGCGCCTTTGCGGCGTGTCGGCGCGCAAGCTGGGGCGCGAGGTGGCGAAATACCCCGAACGCGGACGCGGCTACACGCTTTATGACAGCGCCCCGGGCAGCACCTCGCCACACAGCTTTTTCCTGACCGGGTTCGACGATGGATGCGCGCGGCAATTCACGGCGGCTCTGGCGCTCTTTGGCTCCCCCGAGACGCATGAACAGCTCCGCTACAGCCCGGCGGGCGAGACGATCCCGACCTCGGAAACCGATATCGCGTATGAAAAGGTCAAGTCGCGCATTTGCCGGGTACGGCGCGGCAAACCCTGTGGTTCAAGGATGAGCCAATTGGCGAAAAACACCGTGTTTGTCAGCATTTATGACCGGTTCGGCGGCGTAGCCCGGTGGAAGAATCTGCTACTGCATGATGGCGAGGTCGTGGCGCTCGACATCAAGTCGAAGTGATCAGTAATGCGGCGGTTTCTCGTCCCCCAGAACCACGCCGCCGCTGCCTTCGGCCTCGCGACTGGCCTCGCGTTCCATCAGCATTGTGACGCGGCGGGTGAGCAAGGCGATCTCCTGATCCTGCCGGGCGACGGTGTCTGACAACTCGTCAACCGTGCGGATCAGATGGGCCAGCCGCTCTTCGATCTGTTCCAGGGGTTCCATGCTCTGCCTCTCCGATCAGCTCCTGGCACAAATAGGGCGCGACGGGCCGGAGGCGCAAGCGATTTGAGTGGCGGTTTGACCTGCGTCAACGCGCCGGTTTCCAGCGACATTCAGAAACCGGCATGAATCCACAGACTGCGCCCCGCTTTGAGACCGGAGACACGCCATGACCATCGCCACCGACGCGCCCGAGGCCCCGCCCAGCCGCCTGGCGCATTTCCCTGTGACGTTCTTTGCCACCGTCATGGGGCTGGCGGGCCTGACGCTGGCGCTGCACCGGGCGGAACTGAGCTTTGGCTGGCCACATACGGCGAGCCATGTGGCCTTGGTCCTGACGGTGGCGGATTTCATCGCTGTGGCCGCGGTCTTCACGACAAAGGCGCTGCGCGAACCGGGGGCGTTTCGGGCGGAATGGCACCACCCGGTCAAGCTGGCGTTCTTCCCGGCAATTTCGATCTCGCTTTTGCTGATCGGCACGGCGGCGCGGCCGGTTTGGCCGGAATTGGCGCATCCGGTTTGGTATGCCGGGATGCTGGCGCAGGGCGCGCTGACCCTGGCGGTGCTTTCGGGCTGGATCGGGCGCCGGCCGTTTCAGCCGATGCATATCTCACCCGCCTGGTTCATCCCGGCGGTCGGCAACGTCGTGGTGCCGGTGGCTGGCGTGTCATTTGGCCATCCCGAGATTTCGTGGCTGTTCTTCTCCGCCGGGATGCTCTTTTGGATCGTGTTGCTGACCCTGGTGATGAACCGCCTGATCTTTCACGATCCGCTGCCCGGACGGCTTTACCCGACTTTGGCCATCCTGATCGCGCCGCCCGCCGTCGGGTTCCTGGCCTGGCTGCAGCTGATCGGTGGTCAGCTCGATGCCTTTGCCCATATGCTCTACGGCATAACGCTGGTCTTTCTGGGCCTGGTGCTGACGCAGGCCCCCGGCTTTCGCAACCTGCCCTTCGCGCTGTCGTGGTGGGCGCTCAGCTTTCCGGTCGCGGCGCTGACCATTGCAACTTTGCGTTATGCCGAACTGACCGGATCGCGTGGGCACGAGATGGCTGGCACTGTGTTTCTGCTCGCCCTGATCGCCATTGTGGCGGGCCTTGTCCTGCGCACGGCTCTGGCGATCCTGCGGGGCGAGATCTGTCAGCCGGAATGACGGCCCCACCCTGTCGCTTGCCCCCGCTTGGGGTGTCGGGTAGAGGAAGCGCACCCAGAGACGAGGCGCGACAGAGCCATGGCCAAGCAGAAAAAGACCCCCCGCCCCAAGGCGCAGACGCCCAAGGGGTTTCGCGACTATTTCGGCACCGATGTGACCGACCGCGAAGCGATGCTGCAGACCATCGCGGGTGTCTATCATCGCTATGGCTTTGACGCGTTGGAGTCCTCGGCGGTGGAGACCGTTGAGGCTTTGGGAAAGTTCCTGCCCGACGTGGATCGGCCCAATGATGGGGTCTTTGCCTGGCAGGACGAGGATGAAGGCTGGCTGGCGCTGCGCTATGACCTGACGGCACCCTTGGCACGGGTTTATGCCCAGCATCGCAACGACCTGCCTTTGCCTTACCGGCGCTATGCCATGGGCCCCGTGTGGCGCAATGAAAAGCCTGGGCCAGGGCGGTTTCGACAGTTTTATCAATGTGATGCGGATACAGTGGGCGCGGCGTCGGTCGCCGCGGATGCCGAGATCTGTGCCATGCTGGCCGACACTTTGGAAGCGGTCGGCATTCCCCGCGGCGACTACATCGTGCGGGTGAACAATCGTAAGGTCCTGAACGGCGTGCTTGAGGTCATGGGCCTCGACGAAGGCGAAACGCGCGAGGCTGTGCTGCGCACCATCGACAAGTTCGACAAGGTGGGCGAAGCGGGCGTGCGCGAATTGCTGGGCAAGGGGAGGCTGGATGCCTCAGGGGCCTATATCGACGGCGTGGGATTGTCCGCGGATCAGGCCGAGCCGGTGGTAGCTTTTCTGTTAGCGAAACAGACTGTCGTCGAACAACTGTCTGGGAAAGCAATGGAATCCGGGCTGTCTTTCGAAGAAAAATGGAATTCTCTCTTCGCTAGCTTTGCAGCAGATGGTCCTCAACCTGGCGAACCTTCGGTTACGGCGGAGGATGTCCGTCGTTGGAATTTTGAAATACTCAAGCACCTTAGCGAACTCGTTTCAGATTCAGCAGTGGGATTGGAAGGCGTTGCTGAGTTGGAGCAGATGGCAGAGCTGCTTAACGCACAAGGTTATGGCCCCGACCGCATCATTGTCGACCCATCGGTCGTGCGCGGTCTGGGTTATTACACTGGGCCTGTGTTTGAGGCAGAGCTGACCTTTGAAATCCTCGACGACAAGGGGCGCAAGCGGCAGTTTGGCTCGGTTGCCGGGGGTGGGCGTTATGACGATCTGGTCAAGCGCTTTACCGGGCAGGCGGTGCCGGCGACGGGGATTTCAATTGGGGTGGACCGGCTGCTGGCGGCCTTGCGAGAAAAGGGGCGGATCGCAAGCTCTGAGCGTGGTCCCGTTGTTGTCACGGTCATGGATCGTGACCGCATGGCCGACTACCAGCAGATGGTGGCGGAGCTGCGCGGTGCGGGCATTCGGGCGGAGGTGTATCTCGGCAACCCCAAGAACTTTGGCAATCAGCTCAAATACGCCGACAAACGCGGCTCGCCCGTCGCGGTGATCGAAGGGGCGGATGAAAAAGCCAAGGGCGTGGTGCAGATAAAGGACCTGATCCTCGGCGCCAAGATCGCACAAAGCGCCAGCCTCGAGGAGTGGAAGGAGCGCCCCAGCCAGTACGAGGTGCCACGCGCCGACCTGGTGGCGCGGGTGCGCGCCATTCTGGAGAGCAGCGAGGATCTCTCTGCATGAGCCTGGCCGCCCGCGACATGGCGCTGCGCCTGCGCGCGGGGTTTGCGGCGGCGGGCGCCGAACCGGTGGATTGCGCGATCCTGCAATCGGCCGAAACCCTGCTGGATCTTTACGGTGAGGATATCCGCGGCCGGGCCTACGTGACCGCCGATCCGGGCCGGGGTGAGGTGATGCTGCGCCCCGATTTCACCGTGCCGGTGGTACAGATGCACATGCAGGACGGCGCGGAACCGGCGCGCTATACCTATGCCGGCGACGTGTTTCGCCGACAGGAGAGCGACCCGGACCGCGCCTCGGAATACCTGCAGGTGGGCTATGAGGTCTTTGACGGGCGTGACCCCGAGGCTGCGGATGCCGAGGTGTTTGCGGCCTTCGCGACCCCCTTGGCGCCCTATGACGTCCGGGCGGTGACCGGGGATATCGGTATCCTCGCAACGGCCGTGGCGGGGCTTGCCTGTTCCGAGCGGCGCCGGGCGGCCTTGATGCGCCATATCTGGCGTCCCGCGCGGTTTCGTGCGTTGTTGAACCGGTTCTCGGGCAAATCGCCGGTGCCGCCTAGCCGGGCTGCGCTCTTGGCGGCGGCGGACCCCTATGCAGGGGCCGCGCCGCTGGTGGGGTTGCGCAGCCCGGCCGAGATCGCCGACCGGATCGACGCCCTGCGCGCGGACGCGGATGAGGGGCCGATAGCCAGCGAACAGGTGGCGCTCTTGGACGCGATCCTGTCTGTCCGCGAAACCTGCCCCTACGCGCTGGAACACCTGCGCGACATTGCCGTCGACCTGCACAATCTGGCCCCGGCTGTCGACCGGTTTGACCGGCGCTGTAACGCGCTTTTGGCCAAAGGTATCGATGTCGACGGGCTGGGGTTCGAGGCCAGTTATGGCCGCACGTCGATGGAGTATTACGACGGCTTTGTCTTTGGCTTTGTCAGCAATACGCGCCCCGATCTGCCGCCTTTGGCGACCGGCGGGCGCTATGACGCGCTGACCGCACGGCTGGGGCAGGGCCGGTCGATCCCGGCGGTGGGCGGCGTGATCCGGCCCGACCTTCTCTTGGCGTTGGAGGGGGCGAGATGAGTGTGAAACTCGGTGTGCCCTCAAAAGGCCGGTTGATGGACAAGACCTTTGACTGGTTCGGCGCCCGCGGCGTGACCCTGTCCCGCGCCGGGTCCGACCGGGAATATGCTGGGGCGGTTGAAGGAATCGACGGGGTCGAACTGGTGCTGCTCTCGGCTGGAGAGATCCCGCGCGAACTGGCGGCGGGGCGCATTCATCTGGGGGTGACAGGCACCGACCTGATCCGCGAAAAGCTGCTGCAATGGGATCAAAAGGTTCAAGAGCTGGCCAAGCTGGGCTTTGGCCATGCCGATCTGATTGTCGCCGTGCCGGCCGCCTGGGTTGATGTGGATACTCTGGACGATCTGGACGCGGCGGCGGCGGCATTCCGCGCGCGGCATGGGCACCGGCTGCGCATCGCTACGAAGTACCATCGCTTGGTGCGCGACTACCTGCGCCGCGGCGGGGTGGCGGATTATCGGTTGGTCGACAGCCAGGGTGCGACTGAAGGCACCGTCAAGAACCTGACCGCCGAGGCGATTGCCGACATCACTTCGACAGGGGAGACCTTGCGGGCCAATCACCTCAAGGTGCTGGCCGAAGAGCCGGTCTTGCGCTCACAAGCGACGCTGTTCCGCAGTCGGACAGCGTCTCTGAGCGAGGAGGACCGCGCGGTGCTCAGCCGGTTGATCGGGAAGCTGGGTCTTCAGACGTAAGGCGCTGCGAGGTCGCGTAGCGGTACCCGGGCGCGCAGGCGCGTGGCCAGCAGTACCAGCCCGGCCAGCTTGCGTTGCATGTAGAGCGCGTCCCAAGGTGGGATGTGGCGGAAATCTTCCTCCATCCCCAGCGCCATGCCTTTTTCCCGCATCGACGTCAGCAGACGCGTGTCACCGAAATCGACACTGTCCGCCTGCAGCATCGGCAGCGCCATGTCGACCATGTCGAGGATCAGCGATTGCTGGCTTGCGGGGGTGTCGGCGGTGAACATGCCCAGGTCGATCAGGCCAGCGCGCACAGCCTCGCGATCCGCCTTAAAAGACGCCTGCAGCAGGGCGCGGCACTTGGTGGCGAACGCTTCGGGAAAGTGCCTCGCGGCGCCGAAATCCAGCAGAACCAGCCGGTCGGTTGTGGGCTGATAGCGGTAATTGGCGAAATTCGGATCGGTCTGGATCACCTGCCAGTCAAAGAGCTCTTCGAAAAACAATCGGAAAAGCCGTGACATGGCGCGGTCGCGCGTGGCTTGGTCATGCTCTTCCAGGCTCTCGATCGGTGTGCTTTCGACAAAATCCATCGCGAGGATGTCGCCGGTGCAGAAATCCGTCTGCACGCGCGGCAGGGTGATGCCGGGATCGTCGCCAATCAGCGCGCCAAAACGCGTGAGTTCGTTGGCCTCACGGGCGTAATCGGCCTCTTCATGCAATTGGCGGCGGGCTTCTTCGAGGAAGGGTTTCAGCTCCAGATCGCGGGGCAAGAGCCCCGAAAGACGCAACAGAGTGCCGAGATTTGCGACATCGGCGTCGATGGCCGCACGGACGCCCGGGTATTGGATTTTCAGCGCCAGAACGCGGCCGTCCTTGGCAATGGCGCGGTGCACCTGACCGATTGAGGCGGCGGCTACGGGCCGCGTGTCAAAGCGTTGGAAGCGGCGTAGGAAATCTGCGCCGTATTGCGTGGTCAGCACCTGTTTGAGTTGCTTGGGCGGCATGAAATGCGCATCCGCCCGGAGATGGGCAAGCACCTGCGCCAGTTCCGGCGGCAGCATGTCGCCCGCCTCCATCGACATGAGCTGCCCCATCTTCATCGCCGCGCCGCGCATGCGGGCAAGCTCATCCGTCAATCGGCGGGCATTGGCGGGTGTCAGCAGTAGGTCGCGGGCCCTCGGGCGCTCGCCACGGGCCAGGGCGCGGGTGCCCTCGGTCGCCATGGCACCCAAAAGGCCAGTGGTCAGCCCGCCCAGCCGGGCGGCGCGGCTGATGCGGCCTGCGGGGACGGCAAGGCCGCGGGGCGTGTAGGTTTTGCTCATGTGGGCTGAGATAAACCGCGAGCGCCTGCGGGCAACGTCAGCTATCGTCTTTGGGGCCGATCTTGTCCTGAGTTTGCGTGTCGAAATCCGACGCGTCGTGGCGTTCGTGCAGTTGCTCATGCGGCTCGCCAGTCATCCGGTTGACCATCCGCCCACGCTTGGCTGCGGGACGCGACCAAATCTCCTCGGCCCAGCGAACCACGTTTGTGTAGCTGGCCACGTCCAGAAACTCGGCCGCGCCGTATTGCCAGCCTTTGACCAACCCGCCGTACCAGGGCCAGATCGCGATGTCGGCGATGGTATAGTCATCGCCGGTCATAAAGCGCCGCTCTGCCAAGTTTCGGTCGAGCACATCAAGCTGGCGCTTGGTTTCCATGGCAAAGCGATTGATGGGGTATTCCATCTTGTAGGGCGCATAGGCATAGAAATGGCCGAACCCGCCGCCAAGGTACGGCGCGCTGCCCATCTGCCAAAAGAGCCAAGACAGCAGCTCGGCCCGATCCTCGGGCTTGCCCAGGAATGCGCCGAACTTTTCCGCGAGGTAGAGCAGGATTGCGCCTGATTCAAAGACGCGCACAGGCGTGTCCCCAGAGCGGTCCATCAGCGCGGGGATCTTGGAGTTTGGATTGATCTCGACAAAGCCCGAGCCAAACTGGTCGCCATCGCCGATCTTGATCAGCCAGGCGTCGTATTCGGCGTCTGCATGGCCGGCGGCCAGGAGCTCTTCGAACATCACGGTGACCTTGACGCCGTTGGGCGTGGCGAGGCTGTAGAGCTGGAAAGGGTGTTTGCCGACTGGCAATTCGTGGTCATGGGTCGCGCCGGCGATGGGCCGGTTGATTGAGGCAAAGGTGCCGCCGCTTTCCTGTTCCCAGGTCCAGACTTTGGGGGGTGTATAGTCTTCAGTCATCGTGGCGATCCTTGCGCAGTCGTTTTGGCAGAGATAACCGCCCGCGTGCGGAATGCCAGAGTGTGAAACGCAGATGACAGAGGCGTGAGGTTTTGCAAGGGGCTTGTTCCGGGGGGACAGGCCGGGCATTCCGGGGGCCATGTCAGATGCGGAAATGAAACCGGTGGCCGTGGTGCTGGGCGCGGCTGTCTGGGCGGGGGGTACGCCGTCGCCAACCCTGTTGCGCCGGGCTTTGCACGCGGCGTCGCTGTGGCGGGACGGCGAGGTCAGCGCGATTATCGGCTGCGGCGGGCTGGGCAAGCATCCCCCCACGGAAGCAGCGGTGATTTGCGCGATCTGTCGGGCGGAGGGCGTGCCTGACGATGTGCTGTTCGAGGAAGCGACATCGCGGACAACCGAGCAGAACATCCGCAATGCGCTGCCGATTATGGAAAAGCTGGGGCAGCGCAATGTGATTGTGGTGACGGACGCCTATCACGCGCCGCGGGCGCGGCTGGTGGCCCGACGGTTGGGCTTGCAGTCCACCTCAGACAGCCCGGCGCTGCGCGGCACAAAGTGGCACCGCGTGGTCAAGTCCTATTTGCGCGAGGTGCCCGCGTATCTGTGGTACGCGCTGCATGGCAAAGGGCGCTAGGGCCTAGTCGACTACCGTCACCCGCACCGACCGGCCGGTATTGCCGACGCCATAAATGCGCACAAAAACCGTGGCGCCGCCATTGACCAGGATGCGTGCCGCGCGTGGCTCAATCGTGCCGTTCATGATCATCCGCTCCATCGCGGCGCGGTTGTCGATGCTGCTGAAAAACGGATCCCACTCATCCCCGGCTTGGGAAATGCCGAAGCGGTGGTAATTCGCCCGATCCTGCCGCAGCACCTGCCACGGTTCGCTCAGCCGCGCGCCTTTGGAATTGTAGAGGTCATCGCCGCCGATATAGGCGACATAGCTGCCGATGAGGCTGTCGGCATGGGCCGGCAGGGCCAGCAAGGACAGCGCGAGGGCTTTGAGAAAAAGACGCATGCGGGGCTCCGTTCAATCAGACGCGTTTCGTCAACACACCCAGTTTAGCGTTGGCCCTCGATGTTCTCTTTGATGCGTATCATTACAGTACGCCGATTTCAGCCAGCGCGCCGGCCAGTTGCGGCGGCAGCGCCTCTTCGTTCTGGCGCGATTGCGGCAGGTCCGGCGGGGCTTCCTTGGGATCAAGGTAGCGCCAGCCCTGGAACGGGCGTTTG
>JASJCC010000175.1 GCA_030066175.1 Paracoccaceae bacterium
CATGCCGGCCCTCATCCCTTCGGAGCCAAAAGTTTCAGGGCGGCGCGGATCAGGGCGGCATGCAGATATCCCGTCTTGTGACCATTTGCATGGGGCCGGTCTGACATGAGCGAACCTGACCCTACCCTGCGTCCCGACCCGCAGCCCGAGGACCGTGACAGGGCCTTGCGGCCGCAGCTTTTGGACGACTTCGTCGGCCAGGCCGAGGCACGGGCGAATTTGCGGGTGTTTATCCAGTCGGCCCGGACACGGGGCGAGGCGATGGATCACACGCTATTTCACGGCCCTCCGGGGCTGGGCAAGACCACGCTGGCGCAGATCATGGCGCGCGAATTGGGGGTGGGCTTTCGCATGACCTCGGGGCCGGTGCTGGCCAAGGCAGGCGATCTGGCGGCGATCCTGACCAATCTTGAGGCGCGCGATGTGCTCTTCATCGACGAAATCCATCGTCTCAACCCGGCGGTGGAAGAGGTGCTCTACCCCGCGATGGAGGATTTTGAGCTTGATCTGGTGATCGGAGAAGGCCCCGCCGCCCGCACTGTGCGGATCGAGCTTCAGCCTTTCACCCTTGTGGGTGCGACCACGCGGCTGGGCCTCTTGACGACGCCACTGCGCGACCGGTTCGGCATCCCGACTCGGCTGAATTTCTACACCGTGGCCGAGCTTGAGACCATCGTCGCGGGCAATGCCCGCAAGCTGGGGGTCGACGTGCATGGCGATGGCGCGCTCGAGATTGCGCGCCGCTCGCGGGGGACGCCGCGCATTGCCGGGCGGCTCTTGCGCCGTGTGGTGGATTTCGCGGTGGTCGAGGCGGGCGGCGTGGTGACCAAGGCGCTGGCTGACAGCGCGTTGACGCGGCTGGGGGTTGACGGTTTGGGCCTCGATGGTGCCGACCGGCGCTATCTGCGGCTGGTGGCGGAGAACTATGCCGGTGGCCCGGTGGGGATTGAAACCCTGTCGGCCGCCCTGTCGGAGAGCCGCGACGCGCTTGAGGAGGTGGTGGAGCCTTACCTGCTGCAACAGGGCCTGATCCAGCGGACGCCGCGTGGCCGGATGCTGGCGCAGAAGGCCTGGGATCACTTGGGCCTGCCCGCGCCGCGCGCGCCGGGCCAGAGCGATCTCTTCGACGGCTGACAGGCGGGTTGCACTTGGCCCCAGGCGCTGGCATGGCCTTCCGAAAAAGGGAGTGACCTATGCCCGACATGACCGCTGACCAGATCGAAGCGCTGTTCACCCGTTCCGACGGCAGCTACCTCTGCGCCCGCTGGGGCCGGCCGATTGCGCCGATTGTGTTTGGTGTCGAGGACGAAACCCTGTCGGTCATCAAAGGCGCGTTCGAGGCGATCTGCACGCTGGCTGGCCACCAGATGGCCGAGACGGACCCGGAGCTGGGGGCCAATGTCATGGTGTTCTTCTGCCGCGATTGGATCGAACTGTTGGACGTACCCGACCTCGACCGCCTGATCGACGGGCTCGCCCCGCTGGTCGACAGGCTCATCGCGGCGGAGGCCAATCAGTACCGCGTCTTTCGCTTTGACGACACGGGCGCGATCAAGGCCTGCTTCATCTTTCTGCGCATGGACGATCAGTTATCCGCCGTGCCGGCCGAGACGCTGGCGCTTTCGCAAGTGGTGCAGACCATGCTGCTCTGGTCGGATCGCGCTTTTGCCGATCAATCCGCGCTGGGGCAGCTGGAGAGCGGGCAGGTGATCCTGCGGCCGGAAATCGCCGGGGTGATCCGCGCCGCCTATGATCCGGTCATGCCGCCGGTCGCGCAGGATGCCAGCCACGCGCTGCGGCTGGCCGCGCGGCTACAAAGCCAAAACGGCGCGCACTAAAAGCAGACCCTGCGGTCACTCCCAAAAGCGGTATTCGTCGCTGACCTCCGGCGCGTGGTTGTGCCCCGCACCGACCATGCCAATGATCTCATAGGTGCGCACCAGGATGGGGGCGGCGATGGCGCGGGCTTGCTCGGCGCCGCGGCGCAGGATCGCGTCGATCTCGCTCGTGTCCTGCATCAAGCGCGACATCTCGGCCGAGATCGGGGCCAGTTTCGCCACCGCCAAGTCGGCGAGCGATGGTTTGAACGTGCCAAACTGCTGACCGGCGTGATCGGCGATCACCGCCTCGGGCGTGCTGTCCGCGAGGGCGGCGTAGATGTTGACCAGGTTGCGTGCCTCGGGCCGGTCCTCGAGCCCCTCGACGCTGTCGGGCAGTGGTTCGGGGTCGGTCTTGGCCTTGCGGATCTTCTTGGCGATGGTGTCGGCGTCGTCGGTCAGGTTGATCCGACTCATGTCCGACGGATCGGATTTCGACATCTTCTTGGCGCCATCGCGCAGGCTCATCACTCGGGTGGCCACGCCCTCGATCACCGGTTCGGTGATCGGAAAGAACTCCACGCCATAGTCATTGTTGAACTTGATCGCGATGTCGCGCGTAAGCTCAAGGTGCTGTTTCTGATCCTCGCCCACCGGCACATGCGTGGCGTGATAGGCGAGGATGTCGGCGGCCATCAGCGCGGGATAGCCAAAGAGGCCCAGAGACACGTTTTGCGTGTTCTTGCCCGCCTTGTCCTTGAACTGGGTCATGCGCTGCATCCAGCCCATCCGCGCCACGCAGTTGAACACCCAGGCCAGTTGCGCGTGTTCCGGCACCTGGCTTTGGTTGAAGAGGATCGACCGTTCGGGATCGAGGCCCGAGGCAATGAACCCGGCGCAAAGCTCCCGCGTGGCGTGGCGCAGATCAGCCGGGTCCTGCCAGGTGGTGATCGCGTGCAGATCGACCATGCAATAGATCGACTGCATGCCGTCATTCTGGCTGTCGGCAAAGCGTTTCAAGGCACCCAGGTAGTTGCCCAGATGCAGGTTCCCGGTCGGCTGAATGCCCGAAAAGACACGCGGCGTGAAGGTGGGAGAGGTGTGGACCCCCTCGGTCATGGTCAGGTCTCCGTGTGGCTGTTTGGACACTGGAAGTTTCGTCGTGGCTGGCTTACCCATGGCCCCGAGCGTCGTCAAGGAAGAGGCCAGCGATGACCCATCCGCATAACGAAAGCCCGGTGAACCCGCTGCCGCCCGCGGTGGCGGCGCTGTTCTTGCTGGTGCTGGGCATCGAGGCGATGTTTTCGCTGGGCGCGCGCGGCTTTGTTGGTGGGCCGGGTGCTGTGGGCTGGCGGCTGGCGGCGGTACAGCAATACGCGTTTTCCGGCGAGATCTTTGATTTCATGGTCGAAACCGGGCGCTGGTCGCTGGAACACCTGTTTCGCTTTGTCGCCTATCCCTTTGTGCATGCCACCTTCACCCATGCGCTGGTGTCCGGTGTGATGCTTCTGGCGTTGGGCAAGATGGTGGGGGAGGTCATCGGCAACCTGGCGATGGTGGCGATCTTTTTTGTCTCGGCCATCGGGGGCGCGTTGCTTTACGCGCTGGCGATGGACGATCCACAGCCGCTGATCGGGGCGTTTCCGCCGGTCTACGGGCTGATTGGTGGCTTCACCTATCTTCTTTGGGTGCGGATCGGGATGATGGGCGGGCCGCAGATCCGCGCCTTTGGCCTCATCGGGGTGCTGCTGCTTATCCAGTTGATCTTTGGTCTGTTTTTCGGAGGCGGCAACGATTGGGTGGCCGATGTCGGCGGCTTTGTCACCGGGTTTGTGCTCTGCATCGTGCTGGTGCCGGGCGGATTTACCCGGCTGCGCAATTGGCTGCGGCGGGACTGAGGCGTCAGAACATCTCGTCCGGCAAAAGCATGGAACGTTTGCTGGAGCCGCGGGTTTTGTCTTCGGGATAAGGCAGCAGGACGCCGGCACGGGCCTCCACCGGTTGCGAGGCGTTGAACTTGGCCAAAGCGGTCCAGCACTGCGCCTGCCGCGGGTCACCTTCGGTTTCGGCGCCCAGCCATTTGTCGGCCAGTTGGTCCATCAGCCGTGCGACGCCGGCGGCATCACGGAAAAGCACCGAGGCCTCACTATCCCAGCGCATCGACCGACTGGTGAGATTGGCGGACCCGATCACCCCCACCGCATCGTCGATCAAAAGGACATTGGCCTGCAAATTCACAGGGCTGGCGGCGGGCAGGGCCGGCAGGTCGGTGGACGGACCGGGGGTGACCAGCGCCAACCGGTCGCCAAATGCGGCCTTGAGCTTGTCGATGGCTTTGGCCTGCAGGGCTGCCCCATGCCTTGGGTGCCAGGCATCGCCACCCTCCGGTGCGGCGCTGTCTGAGGCGGGCAGAACCACGATCAGCTGCAGGTCGGGCGCGGTGACGGCGCGGTTGGTCAGTGCCTCGACCAAAGGGGCGTGCCGCAGGGCCTGGGTTTCGACATAGATATAGCGCGTCGCCTCGGCAAAAAGCTGCAGCAGAAGGTGGTCATGGTCGGTCACCTGCGGCTCGGGGGCGAGGCCAATCATCCCGTTGCGCGGCACCGCATAGCTGCGCAGCAGCCGCAGGTCCGCCCGGCTTTGTGACCGGACCGAGGTGTCAAAGCGCCGCGCCGTGGCGGCAAGTGACGGCGCGCCCTCATCCAACGCGGCGTTCCAGCAATCCATGAAATGACCGCGCACAGCGCCCGCGAAATCGCTGTCGAGGATCTGCACTGACAGCCCGAACGCGGGCGCGTCGCCTTCAACATCCGTTTCGACGCTGGGTGCATATGCAGCTGGCCCACCCAAGGTGCAGCGCTGCCCATCTGCGATGGCGAAACTGTGGTGATGTGTGGCAGGGCGCAAAAGCGGGCCTTGCGCCAGCACCGCGCGTTGGACCGGGGTCAGGCGGGTGCTGTCCTCGTCCCGCAGGCGGCGCAGCGCGCGGCGGATCGGCCCCGCCATCGCAACCCGCCAGAGCGCCCCCGCCCTTTGCCCGTGCGGCGCACACAGGATCTGCGCATCGCCCTGCACCACATCAGCAAAGCCCGAGGCCGCCCTCCAGACCTGCCGGTGCAGATCCATCGCCAAAAGCGGATCGGCATCCGCCAGCAGGATCCGCAAACCCACCCCGCGCCGGTCGAGCCAGGCGATCAGGTCAGCCCAGGTCTCCATCCCGCGTTCGGTCAAGCGCGGCTCAACCAATGGCAAATGCGGATCAAAGAGGCGGTAGGACAGGCAAAGCTCTTCCTGCGCACTGGCGCAGAGGCGTTCCAGCGCGGGGCGAGCCTCAGTCACGGAGATCAGCGGTGTAAGCGTCATCGTGTCAGCCTGTCCCTCTGCGGAAAACCCCGCGCAGTTCTGCCATGCGGAACGCGCCCAGTACCTGCCCGGCAATGGCGTAGCTCAGCATGCCGACCGCGATCAGCAGCGCAAGGCCCAGAATGCGCCAGCCAGAGGTGGCGAGCAGCGGCCCCAGCACCAGAAGGCTGCCCCAAAGCACGCCGCCCATCACCGCTGACGCCAGGCAAACCCGCCACAGCCGGCGGCGAAAGCGGTCGTCAAAGCGGGCGACAGTGCCCATCTCACGCGCCCCACGGGCGAGCAGCCAGACCATCACCCAGCCGGCCAGCGTGGTGGCAATCGCAGGCGCGATCCAGCCGATCACCGGGGCCAGGCCGATGGCGACAACTGCGTTGACGATCATCGACCAGACGGCAAAGCGGAACGGGGTGCGGGTATCTTCACGCGCGAAGTAAAGCGGCTGCAGCACCTTTTGCAGCACAAAGGCCGGCAGGCCGAGCCCGTAGATCGCCACGGCGGAGGCCATGGCGGCGCTGTCATCCGGGCCGGTGGCGCCGCGTTCGAAAAGCACCGAGACAATCGGCAAGGGGATCACCACCAGCGCCACCGCGCAGGGCACGGTCAGCGCCAGCGAAAGCTCGCCTGCACGGGAAAACGCGTCACGCCCGCCTGTGTCATCTTGCGCTTTCAAACGCCGCGACAGATCGGGCAGCAGGACGATGCCAACGGCGATCCCGACCACGCCCAAGGGCAGCTGATAAAGCCGGTCGGCGGCGTAAAGCCAGCCCACCGCCTTGTCGAAATGCGAGGCCACTTGCTGACCGACCAGAAGGTTGATCTGCATGACACCACCGGCCAAAGCGGCGGGGATGGCGATCACGGTCAGGCGCTTCATCTCGGGCGTCAGGCGCGGGCGGTCGGGGCGCAGGCGGATGCCGGCGCGATCCGCGGCGAACCAGACCAGGGCCAGCTGCGCGACCCCCGCCACAGGGATGGTGTAGACGAGCCAGAGCACCGCCTCGCCCCCGACCCAATAGGCGCACAGCATCGCGCCCACGACAAAGACATTCAGCAGAACTGGCGCAGCCGCGGCGGCGGCAAAGCGCCCGGTGGCGTTCAAAGCGCCGGAAAAGAGCGCGGCCAGGGAAATGAAAAGGATATAGGGGAAAATCACCCGGCCATAATCCACCGTCAGGTCAAACCGCGCGTCGCCGGAGAACCCGCCCGCCGTCGCCCAGACCAGCGCCGGCATAAAGACCAGCGCCAGCCCGGTCAGGCACAAAAGCACAAAGCCCAGCCCGTTCATCGCGTCGCGGGCAAAGCCCAGCGGATCCTCATCCGCCTCGTATTTCTTGGAAAACATCGGCACAAAGGCGGCGTTGAACGCGCCTTCGGCAAAGAAACGCCGGAACATGTTGGGCAGGCGGAAAGCGGCGACAAAGGCGTCCATCAACGGGCCGGGGCCGATCAGCGCGAGGATCATGATCTCACGCACAACGCCCAGGATACGGCTCATCAAGGTCCAGAACCCGACGGTCAGAACGCCCGAGATCAGCCGGATGGGTTTCATGTCTGCTCGGCCTTTTTTGTGCCTTTGCTTACGTGTAGCCCAAGGGATGCGTCGACGAAAGACCTGTTCAAAGCAGCGTGGTGGCGGCCACAGAGATCAAGAGCAGGGCGGCAAAGGCGATGTTGATCGCGCGGCCCAAGCCCGGCGTGCGCATGGCGCTGGTCAGCCCGTGGCCCAGCCAGAGCCAGCCGGGGTTGACCATGGCCAGCGTGGCCATCGCCAGTGTGGATTTCAGCGCGATGTCCTGCACCGGGGCGCCCTTCACCAGCGTAAAACCGGAAAACAGCGCGGCCATGGCGGCATAAGCCTTGGGGTTGATCAGCGACAGGATCATGCCCTCGACCCAGCGGGGCGGGGAGGCGCCGGTATCGCGGGCGGAAGGCGGAGGCGCGGTGGCGATGCGCCAGGCGAGGTAGAGGAAATAGGCGACGGCGATGGCGGTCACCACCGGGGCGATCCCTGGAATGGCCAGGATCAGCGCCGACACACCGGTGCCGGTGAGTAAAACGACCAAGAGCATGCCGAAGGTCAGCCCCAGCATATAGCGGATGCCACGCCGTCCGAACCCCGCGCCCACGGCGGCGAGGCTGAGCGTATTGGGCCCGGGACTGCCGGTCAGGGCCAAAGCGGCAAGGATGAACTCGATCACGGCGCGGACTTGCGGGGTCAGACCGCGAGGGCGCTGGCGGGTTGGATATGACCGGTCTTCACGCCGCGCCAGTTGCGCACATCCGGGCGGAGAAAGCGTTTCACATCAGGGTGTTCGGCCTCCAGCACTCCCAGCCGCACAAGGATCGCCGCGATGGCACATTCCGCGCCGCGCGTGGCGCCATCGGCGATCTTGACCGCGATGCCGATGCCGCGTGCCGGCAGGATGGCGACGAAATAGCCCTCCGCCCCGGTTTTCAGCGCCACGGGTTCGCTGGCGGCTTGCATCAGCAAGGTGCAGGCCCGGCCTGCACCGGCGACCATCATCGGGTGGGTGTGCATCGCCGCGGTCAGACGCGCCGCAGCCTGCGATTGCGCATCGCCGCGGCTGGCGGCCGTGGCAAACCAGGCCATGGCGCGCGCCATGCCGTGCATCGTGGTGACAAAATTGGGCGCCGAACAGCCGTCGATGCCAAAGCCTTGGCTGGCCTCACCGGTGACCTCTTCGAACGCTGCCTTGCAGGCCACCTGCACCGGGTGGTCGATCTCGATATATTCCGGCCCCGTCCCCAGATGCTGGGCAAGCGTCAGAAAACCGGTATGTTTGCCTGAACAGTTGTTATGCACCTGGCAGGGGCTCTCGCCATCGCGGATCATCTGAAACCGCAGGTCCTTGTCACGCGACGGCTGAGGCCCACAGCGCAGCGCGGTGTCGGTCAGACCCAGATCGTCCAACCAACGCTCAACCGCCCCAACATGTATCGGCGCGCCCTGATGGGACGCGCAGGCCAGCGCCAGCTGCGCTTCGGTCAACCCATAGGCGTCGGCCGCGCCTGAGGTGATCAGCGGCAAGGCCTGGATCATCTTGGACGACGAGCGCGGCAAAACCACCGCCGCAGGATCGCCCCAGGCCTCGACAATCTCGCCATCCGGCCCGCAGACCACCGCGTGGCCGTGATGCAGGCTTTCGGCAATTGGACCGCGATGGATTTCAACAAGCAGTTCAGCGGTCATATCAGGGCCTCACGTCTAAGCGATTATCTGCCAATAGGGCTTTTCCCGGGTTGTTTTTTCAGGCTATTGTCCAGCCGTCGAGAGAAAAACAGGTATTGCACGGAACGCGCCTGAACAGGCCGGACGTTGCACAACGAAATTGAGGCGAAAGACAGCTGGAGGCTGCAGGATGAATTCACTTCTCGGGCGGGCATTTGGCACGGCGGCACTGGTTTGTGCTCTTGGAGCCACGGGTGCTGCGGCGCAAGACGCCAGCACCAACCGCGTTGACGCGATGACCGACTGGTCGGTGTTCGAGGGCGACAATCCCAAGGAATGCTGGGCCGTCACCACCTACAAGGAAAGCGTAAACACCAAGGATGGCCGCGTCGTGTCGGTCAACCGCGGAGAGATCCTGCTGATGGTGTTCTTCCGCCCGGGGGAAAACGTGACCAACCAGGTCGCCTTCA
>JASJCC010000004.1 GCA_030066175.1 Paracoccaceae bacterium
GGCAGCCCCAGCTACAACGATCCGACCAACCCGGCCGAGGATATCTTTATCTATTCCGACCAGGCGCCGAACGTGACGATGGATTCGCGGATGATCACCAATACCGGGAACGGCCAGGCCTTCAACATCAACAATCCCTTTGTGGGCATGCGCTGGTGCATTGCCGAGCTTGGGATCTTCCCATCCCGCAACTGATTGCCAATCGCGCAGACCGTCCGGCGTTTTGACGGTCTGGGCTTCTCATTCCCGATCCAACAAGGACATCCACCATGATTTTCAGATTGAAACCGAAACTGGCCGCGCTGGCGCTGGCCATTGGCCTCACCGGGGCCGTCAGCACACCCGACACCGCCCGCGCCCAGGCAGATCCCTTCATCGGGCAGATGATGCTCTTTGCCGGCAATTTTTGCCCCCGCGGCTGGACCCAGGCCGATGGCAAGCTTTTGAGTATCAGCTCGTTCAGCGCAATGTTCTCGCTGCTGGGCACGCAGTTCGGCGGTGACGGGCGCACGAATTTCGCTGTACCGGACCTGCGCGGTCGTGTCCCGCTGGGCGACGGCACCGGCCCGGGCTTGAGCCGGGTCGTGATCGGCCAGCGAGGTGGGCAGGAACTGGTGACGCTGACGCAGAACCAACTACCCTCGCACAATCACCTGGTGCAGGCCAATAACGGCCAGAACGGCTTTGCCGACCGGCTTGGGCCGGGCAACGATTTCCTCGGCAGCCCCAGCTACAACGATCCGACCAACCCGGCCGAGGATATCTTTATCTATTCCGACCAGGCGCCGAACGTGACGATGGATTCGCGGATGATCACCAATACCGGCGGCAACGGGGCCTTCAGCATCCGCAATCCCTTTGTGGGCATGCGCTGGTGTATCGCGACCGAAGGTATCTTCCCGTCGCGCAGCTGATTGCCAATCACGCAGACCGTCCGGCGTTTTGACGGTCTGCGCCGCCCATTCCCGATCCAACAAGGACAGCCATCATGAATTTCAGATTGAAACCGAAACTGGCCGCGCTGGCGCTGGCCATTGGCCTCACCGGGGCCGTCAGCACACCCGACACCGCCCGCGCCCAGGCCCAGCCCTTCCTTGGGCAGATGATGCTTTTTGGCGGCAATTACTGTCCCCGCGGCTGGGCACAGGCCAATGGCGCAATCCTGTCGATCAATTCCTTCCAGTCGTTGTACGCCCTGCTGGGGACGTTTTACGGCGGTGACGGGCGCACCACCTTTGCCCTGCCAGACCTGCGCGGCCGTGTCCCGTTGGGCGATGGCACCGGCCCGGGTCTGAGCCCGGTGACGATCGGCGAACGAAGCGGGCGGGAACTGGTGACGCTGACGCAGAACGAATTGCCGTCGCACAACCACCTGGTGGCCGCCAATAACGGCCAGAACGGCTTTGCCGATCGGCTTGGGCCGGGCAATGATTTCCTTGGCAGCCCCAGCTATAACGATCCGACCAACCCGGCCGAAGACATCTATATCTATTCCGATCAGACGCCGAATGTGACCATGGATGCCCGGATGATCACCAATACCGGGAACGGCCAGGCCTTTAACATCAGCAATCCCTTTGTGGGCATGCGCTGGTGCATCGCGACCGAAGGTCTCTTCCCACCCCGCAACTAAAACGCCGCGTCGATCACATAAAAAGGCCGCGCCGGATCCTCGGCGCGGCCTTGTTGTCGGGGCCTCTTCCAACACCGCGACCCGTCATAACACCCAGGAAAAACGGCCCCGAACACAGATCTGATAATGCGTGTTATGTAAATAACCTGGTCTTGTGGCCGTCACAGCCGCGCGGTGTGAGATCAGTCCAGATCGGGGGCCGGTTCCTCGATCTCGTATGGCGGCAAGGATAGCGGGCCATCCTCGGAGGCGTGGATCGGTTCGGGAAACAGCGTCTCTTGCGGGGCGTCTGCGCCATGGCTCAAGAGCAGCGTCAGATGCAGGACACCGTCGATCCGGGTGGCCGGGGCGACAAACCAGTCGCTCTCCATATCCTCGATCGCGCGGCTTTCGCCATCAGACAGATCCGAAAAATCGAACCGCGTCCCATCGATGATCAGCGCCTCGCCGTCCTTTTCAAAGACCGGCCGGTGATCATGACGTGTGGGAGACAGGGTGATATGCATGGTGTCGCTCCTCAATACCAACGTCCGATCCACAGCTTGTCGCCATCGATCTTTGTGACGGTGCCGGAAAATGCCGCGGGCGCGGTGGTGATCGCGGCGTTGTTATTGGTGCAGATCTGGGTGCCATCGGCCCAGCGGACGTAATTGCCATTGGCATTGCCGCCCCGCTCGATCACCGCGCCGGTCGGCACACCGGCGGATTGCGAAACGGTGCCAACTGTACGCGTTTGCGTGTAAATCTCGGTCCAGACGATTGCACCTGTCAGCGTGGTCCGGGTTCCGAGCCAGATCCGCCGGGCAGACGTGTTCTGTGTCGCGCGCATCGCGATCACCGAAAACATGTTGTTGACCCGCGCCACCATGGCCATTCCGAAATAGCTGGCGCCACCCGGGCCGCCGATGACCGCTGCTTCGAGGTAGTGATAAAACCCAGGCCGCAGCTCTTCGGTGAAATCGTTGATGCGCGGGGTGTCGTCCGCCCCAAGGCCAAAGGCCCCGACGGTCAGCAGCCGCCCCTCTGTCTCATCGGTGGCATCGGATTGCACCGCTGCCCCGCTCAGCAGACCGGTGCTGGCCGCCACGGTCAGCGCCTCGGTCCAGGCGCTGCCATCGGCCGAGACCTTGAGGTGGAAATCATTGTCCCCGGCCAGGCCCATCTCGGCATGCCCGGTCCAATCGGATTGGTAGAGCAGCGACGCGGTCTCGCCCGCCGCGGCCTTGTTGACCTTCAGCTGGTGGCCGGCCCCGGCATGGCTGAAGAGCGCCGCATCGCCGGACAGCGACAGCGGATTGGTGGCATCCGAAGTGGTGCCGATGCCGACCCCCTCGACATTTTGCAGCGTCGGGATCACCTCTTGCCAATCGCCGCCCTGATAACTGCAGAGCGTCGCGGTGGCCTTGTCCCAGGCCCGCCAGCCGTCTTGCGGTGCCAAGAACAGCCAGGCCGGCGACACCCATTGCGCCAGCATGCCGGCCTGCCCGGCCCAGGCGTCCAGTGGCGCCGGCCCCAGGGCATGGATCTCGCCCTCGGCTGGCGCGGCGGGCGGCGTCTCGGCCCCGCGGCCCTCAAGGGCCAGCTGGGTCAGCGCATCAAGCTGCTGCAGGGCCTCGTTATGAGTGACATGTTTCTGCGCCTGGCTGGGCAGCAGAAACGGCAGGCCAAGCCTGGCCGATGTGTCGGGCATGACAGCGCACCTTTTGAGCCGTTGGAATTGCCCAGAGCATTCTACGAAGGGGTTTACCAAAGCATGAGGCCGCCGCCCCGCATCTTTACCTTTTGTTAGGTGTTTTGACACAGCCCACCGCCCGCGACGCGGCAGATGGCACGTGGTGATTGTCGGCTGGGCGGATTTAGGCGAAACAAGGCGCAGAGCAAAGGGATGCCGGGCGGTCTGGCCCGGGGCGGAATGAGGATAGAGGCCGAGGATGACAGACAGCATTGCAATTGGCGGGGATGGCCAGGCCAACCAAACCCTCACCCTTCTGCGCCATGAACAGCGGAGCGGTGAATTGGCGTCGGATGTCCGCTTTCTGCCCGGGCTCGATCTGCATGCCGATCCGGCACTGGGGCTGACGGGGCATTGGCGCACGAACGAAAGCGAGGTGCTGAGCTTTGAGGCCACGGCCGAAGGCGTCGGCGGCTGGGTTGGGCTGCACTTATCCCTGCCGGTCGAAACCATGCGCGGGCGCGGTGTTGTGGGCTTTGCCGCACGGATCCGCGCGCCCGAGATTCTGACCACACGGGCCTGCCTGCGTTCGGGCCGCGCAGACGGTTTTGTCGACTGCTTTTTCGACAAACACCTGCTCTTCATGCCGGAGGAGGCCAGCCATGTGGACGCGCTGCAGATCAGCCAGCGCGACACCATCCCCGAAGAGGCGCCCTGGCGTGAACTGATCCTCTTTCTGCCCGCCGAAAGCTTCCGTCTGTCGCTGCTCGACTGGCGTGTCTTTGTGGTATGAGCCTGGCACTTGCCATCCCGGTCAAGGATGACCATGCCTCTCTGGCGCAGCTGCTGCGCCAGGCGCGCCGGATGGGGATTTTCGACCAGGTGGTGATTGTCGATGACGGCTCGGACCCGGCGATCGATCTCGATGCCGGCCGGTTTGGCCCGCATCGCCTGCCGCTGACGGTGCTGCGCAACGACACAGCCCAGGGCCCCGGGCCGGCGCGCAACCGTGCCCTGGACCAGATCAGCACCGAGTATCTGGTCTATATCGACAGCGACGACCGCTTTGCGCCGGATTTCCCGCAGATCTGGCGCGATGCGGCGGCGACGGGCTGCGATCTGTGCCTCTTTCGGCATCACGACACGCGGCAGGAACGGATCGGGCGTTGGGGGCAGATGCCACAGGACGATGGGCTCTGGCAGCGCGCGGGGCTTGGCACGACCCGGCTGACCCCGGTGACCGACAGCGCCCGGGCGTACCTGGCCGAAACCGCAAACTACCCCTGGAACAAGATCTACCGCACGGACTTCCTGCGCCAGCACGGGCTGGGCTGCGGGGCCACCCTGGTGCACGAAGACATCCCGCTGCACTGGATGGCCATGCTCAAGGCCGACCGGGTTCTGGCCTCCTCCCGGGTGGGTGTGGTACACCGGGTCGCCCCGGGCGGCACCCGGTTGACCAACCGCCGCGGTGCTGAGCGGCTGGAGGTGTTTGACGTGCTGCGCGCGGTCATCGCCCAGCTGATGGCCAACCGCAGCCCGCATGACCTGGTGCCAAGCTTTCTGCGCTTTGCCAGCGGGCTTTTCGAATGGATCCGCCTGCAGCTTGATCCCGCGCTTGCCGGGCGTTACCGGGCTGCCCTGCGCGGCTTTCTGATCGACAGCCTGACACCGGCGCTTGAGGCCGAGCTGGCCCGGCGCGATCCGGTTCTGGCGCAGCGCCTGGCGGTGCAGATGGCTGATGGCGCGCTGCCGGAAAGGACGCTGGCATGACCCTGGCGGTGGCCCTTCTGGCGCAAAACGCAGGCCCCGTGGCCAAGCGGATCTGCGATCACCTGCGCCAAAGCGTGCCCGAGAGCGTGCCGCTGATCCTGATCGATGCAGGCTCATCCGATCAGACCGCGGGTGAGCTTGCCGCGCTCACCAGCCGCAGCCATGCCCAGCATGTGGCGCTGACCCAGCCCGATTGCAGCGCCGACACCGCCTGCGCGCTGGTGCGGCAAAAGACCGGCTGCCGCTATGTGCTGTTGCTGCGCCCCGAGGATCGGCTGGCGCCCGGCAGCGTTGCGCAGCTGGCCGAATGGCTGGAACGACACGATCCGGCTTTGGCCGTGCTGGCGGGCGGATGGTGGCTGACCGAACCGCAACCGGGCCTCTCCCCCCTGCCCTTTCCCGATGCCGACCGGCTTGCTGCCCTGCCCGATCAGGCCCCGCCCGAGACGCTGCTAGCACTCACCCCCGATCCGCGCCGGCTGCTTGTGGCCGATGGCCACGCACCTCAGCATGACCCATTTGCAGCCCCCGATCTGGCCTGGGCCGCCTGGGAAGAGGCGCTCAGTGGCGGCGCAGCCCTGTTCCCCACCCCGGTGCTCCTGCGCCCCTTCCAGACGGCCAGCGCCGCGCCCGCGCTGGCTGCGCTGCGCACCCGTTTGCAGGCCTGCCCACGCGGTGAGGTGGCAGCACTGCTTGACCGGCACGCCCCCTGGATCAGCGACGCGCTCAGCCTGTCCCCCGCCGAGGCCGCCCTGCCGGTGGCAGCGGAACTCGCAGCACTACGGGCCGCCCTGCCGCGCCGGCTCCGGCGCCAGGCCAATGACCTGCCGGACCCGTTCGGCGCGCTCTTGCACGCGCCGGACAGTGCCACCCGGCTCAGCCTGCTGTCGCTGCAAGCCACCGCCCGGCAAGACCGTCTGATGGCGCAACTGCTGGCCGATCATCATCAGCTGCGCGCCGATCTCGATCTCGCCCTGCCCAATCCCGGCTATCTGGCTGATCTTTATGCCCGGGTGCGCGCGCTGTGATCCGCGCCTACCAAAGCGGAAAACACAGCCACCGCATGCCGGTCAGCTACCCGGCGTTGCACCCGCTCTTTGCTGATCAGATCGCCCTGGTGGAGAGCCCGGCGGAGGCTGATCTCTATCTCTTTGCCCATGTGATGGATATCGAACACGCCCCGCGTGACATGGTGCTGGATTGGCGCCAGCGGCAGCGACCGGTGGTGATCTTTTCCGAAGAACCGTTCTGGGACACGATCTGGGGCAAACGCCCGCTGGACCACGTGATCCGGGTCGACACCCCCTTTGGCGCCCTGCCCGTCATCCAGATCAATCACCAGACCTCGGATGTCTTCCGGTTTGGTCGCATCCCCTATTACCTGCTGACAAACCCTCGCTTTGCCCGGGCCTATCGCCGCCTGTTTCAGCGCAATGCCGCGCGCACAGCCGCCGAGTGGCAACGCGACTGGGCGGCGCGCCCGGTTGATCTGACCTTCATGTTCGAACGCCGCCCGCAGCCGCATCATAACGTGGGCTGGCCCGAGGCAGACCTGCTGGGGCTTTGTGCCTGGCGCACCCAACTGGCCGAAGCCTGCCAGACCGGCCGGGTCGAGCGGCTGGGCCGCAGTTGGCAAGGCGGGCCCTCGCGCTTTGATCTGCGTGAATGGCACGCGGACAAGCTGCAGCAGTTGGACGGCCGCCCCCGGATGATGGGGGCGTTTGAAAACACCCATCACCCGGATTATCTCACCGAGAAATTCTTTGACGCGTTTGCCTGCGGCGCGGTCCCGCTTTACGCCGCCTCACCCGGTCACCGGCTGCACGACTTCGCCCTGCCCCCGGCAAGCTGGCTGAACCTCTACGGCCTGACACCCGAAGCCGCCGCCGAGCGGATCGCAAACCACAGCGCCGACCCCACAGCCTTTGCCAACGCACAAAGCCAGCTGGCGGCCCTGTTTCAGTCCGAAGAGATCTGGGAAGCCGAGCGCCAAGCCCTCAAAACCCGCGTCCTCACCGCCCTGCACACCGTGCTGGATACGGGCCAGACCTGACCCGGCAGCGCACCCGTCGGGGACCCGCGGGGATTACCCCTTGGCCCCCTGCCCGCGGGCATAGACGTCTTCGTAGCGGATGATGTCGTCTTCGCCCAGATAGGTGCCAGTCTGCACTTCGATCAGCACCATCGGCACCTTGCCGGGATTTTCCATCCGGTGCACGGCGCCCAGCGGGATATAGACCGACTGGTTTTCGGTCACCAGTTTCACTTCGTCATCCACGGTGACCTTGGCGGTGCCTTCGACCACGATCCAATGCTCGGACCGGTGATGGTGGCTCTGCAGGCTCAGCGCTGCGCCGGGATGCACATGGATGCGCTTGACCTGAAACCGGCCGCCCACCACCAGGCTTTCATACCAGCCCCAGGGCCGGTAATCGCGCGGCAGGGTTTCGGCCTGGGCCGCGCCCTTTTTCTTCAGCGCGGCCACCGCTTTTTTGACGTCCTGCGCGCGGTCCTTATGCGCCACCAGAACGGCATCGGGCATGGCCACCGCGACGATATCCGTCAGACCGATCCCCACCAGTTCCTGCTGGCCATCCTCAGCCCTGAGCAGCGTGTCCGAACATTCCAGCGCCGTGGCCGGCCCGGCAGTGACCACGCCATCCGCGTCCGGTCCCGCCTCACGCCAGACCGCGTCCCAGCCGCCCAGATCGGACCAGGCGCCACCATAAGGCACAACCGACAGATTGTCGGCCTTCTCCATCACCGCGTAGTCGATCGAGATATCCTCAAGCCCCGCCCAGGGCGTCGGCGCCAACCGGGTAAAGCCCAGATCACGCTCGGCTGCCTCCACCGCATCGCGGACACCGGCCAGCATCAGTGGCGCGTGGGTTTCAAAGGCCTTGATCAGGGCGGCGGTGGAGAAGAGGAAAATCCCCGCATTCCACAGATGGGTGCCGCCCGCCAGCAGCGTCTCGGCGGTGGCACTGTCGGGCTTTTCGACAAAGGCCTGCAGCCGCTGCGGCACCGGCGCAAAATCCGCTGCGGGGGCGGCGCTCATCTCCAGCCAGCCATAGCCTGTCTCGGCCCGCGTCGGCGCGATGCCAAAGGTCACCAGATCGCCGGCCTCTGCTGCCGGGGCGGCCGCCTGCACCGCGGCGCGGAACCGTTCGGCATCGGGGATCACGTGATCAGAGGGCGCCACCAGCATCAGCGCCCCGGGGCTTTGCGCCTCGAGCATCAGGGCACCGGCCAGGATCGCCGGGGCGGTGTTCTTGCCCTCGGGCTCGATCAGGGTGGCCTGTGCGGCCAGTTCGATGGCCGCCAGCTGCTCCATCACGACAAAGCGGAAATCCGACCCGGTCACCACCATGGGGGCTGCAAACCCGTCTCCAGAGAGGCGCCGGGCCGAGGCCTGAAACAGGCTCTCTTCGCCCGTGATCTCGGTGAATTGCTTGGGATAGCTCTTGCGGCTGAGCGGCCAAAGCCGCGTGCCGGAACCACCACACAGAAGAAGGGGATGAATGGATTGGGTCATGATACTGGTCTCTTCAAAAGGGTTGTGGGCACGGGCGGGCCTGGAAATGCGCGGATCGGCAGAACGGCCGGAACACCTCTGGCAGGGCCAAGCCCTGCAGGTCACGTTGCGCTACATCGTTCATGTCGCTGGCCTTTCTTTTTGTGTGACGGGCCCCCTGCCCGTCGGCCGCAGGCGCAGGCCGGCTACAGCCGGATGTCCTCACCGCCTTGTGCCAGGAACCAGTCATACGTCCCGGCCACCCCCGCTTCCAGCCCGATCTGGGCGCGCCAGCCCATATCCGCCAATCGGCTGACATCCATCAGTTTCTTCATCGTGCCGTCGGGTTTGGACGGGTCATTGCTGATCCGCCCCTGATAGCCCGTCACCTTGGCCACCAGCCGGGCCAGATCGAGGATCGAGATATCGGTGCCAGAGCCCACATTGATATGGCTCAGCATCGGCTGGGTGTTGGCCGCATAGGTGTCGCGGTCGAGATCCAGCACAAAAAGCGAGGCCTCGGCCATGTCGTCCACATGCAGGAACTCACGCATCGGCTTGCCCGAGCCCCAGATCACCACCTCCTCAAGGCCGGCTTCGCGGGCCTCGTGAAAGCGCCGGATCAGCGCCGGCAGGACATGGCTGTTTTCCGGGTGAAAATTGTCGCCCGGGCCGTAAAGATTGGTCGGCATGACCGACCGGTAATCGACCCCGTATTGCCGGTTATAGCTTTCACAGAGCTTGATGCCGGCGATCTTGGCGATGGCATAAGGCTCATTCGTGGGCTCGAGCGTGCCGGTCAGCAGCGCGTCCTCGCGCATCGGCTGCGGCACCGCCTTGGGATAGATGCAGCTGGATCCCAGCTGCAAGAGCCGCGTGACCCCGGCGGCAAAGGCCTGGTGGATCACGTTGCATTCGATCATCAGATTTTCGTAGATGAACTCGGCCGGATAGGTGTTGTTGGCGTGAATGCCCCCCACCTTGGCCGCCGCCAGGATCACCACATCGGGCTTCTCGCTTTGCATGAACTCACGCACCGCGGGCTGGCTGGTCAGATCCAGTTCCGACGAGGTCCGGGTGATCAGCTCAAGAGGTTCCCCCGCCGCGGCGCGCGCCTGCAGACGGCGCAGAATGGCCCCACCCACCATGCCGCGATGGCCTGCTACGTAAACCCGCATGATCTGTCTCCCCTCTCAACGGCGCCTTCACAAACCGCGCCGTGTTGCCTCACACCATGCGCGGGCCCGACAATCAAGCCATGACATCCGGCGATGTGGTCCGCAGATCTGGATGTCTCCGCGCGCCAACAGACCTGCGGGTTGCGGTTCGCCTCTTCGCCTCAATCGAACGTCCATCCGAAATGGTCGATCTCGCGATGATAGATGTCGGATACCTTCTGCCGCCCGGCCGCATCGTAATAGTCCTGATAAGGCAGCTTGTTCTGGCCGCGCTGTTCGGTTTTGGCCTCCGGCAAATCCGGCACGTCCAGTCCCAGTTTCTCGCTGATCCGGTGCAGATCCTCGGTCAGAGTGTGATAGCGGATGTATTCATCCGCGACGGGTGTGTTGTCGATGAAATAGATCTTGGTGTCGCTCCCCAGTTTGTCCGCCTCAGCAATCCAAGAGCGGAATGCCTCGAAAATATCGGCTGGGGCCTCGTTCTTGATCTTGGGAAAAGCCATGTGGAAAAACGAGACCGTTTTGTCCCAGGGATTGCGGATATTGCAGATCTTGCAATAGCCGTTCCAGACATCGGCGGGCAGCTTGTTGCGTATCGCCTGGGCGGACATGTGGTTGAACCAGGGCTGGCCAGAGACATCCGGACCGCGGGCCCCGACGATGCCCGCAGAAGACTCAAGGCAGTCTGTGATTTCCCCGATCGGCGTACCCGCAGGGACGCAATGGTGCTGCAACGCCATCTCGACGGATGTCCCGGCGGTCTTGGTGGTCTTGATGTAAATGAATTTTTTGCTGTGTGATACAAGCATCCAGCTTTGTCCTTTCCCGCATTCCGTCCCCGATCCGCTCCGGTCTTGCCGGCGCTCAGCCGTTTTCCAGGCTGACGGGCACCTCCATGCCATGTTCTTTCAGCAGCGCATGGCGGCGGGCGGTCTTGAGATCCTCGGCCACCATCTCGGCGCACATTTCCTGCGTCGTGATCTCGGGCACCCAGCCCAGCTTTTGTTTGGCCTTGGCGGGATCGCCCAGCAGTGTCTCTACCTCGGCCGGGCGGAAATAGCGCGGATCGATGCGCATGATCACGTCGCCGGTCTTCACCGCCGGTGAGAGGCTGTTATCCACCGATTTGACGGTGGCGATCTCGTCCACCCCCGCGCCAGTGAATTCCAGCTCGATCCCCAGTTCCCGCGCCGACCAGTCGATGAATTCGCGCACGCTGTACTGCACACCGGTGGCGATGACAAAATCCTCGGCCTCATCCTGCTGCAGCATCATCCACTGCATGCGGACATAATCCTTGGCATGGCCCCAATCGCGCAGGCTGTCGATATTGCCCATATAAAGGCAGGTCTCGAGCCCCTGGCTGATATTGGCCAGACCGCGGGTGATCTTGCGGGTCACAAAAGTCTCGCCCCGGCGCGGGCTCTCGTGGTTAAAGAGCACGCCGTTGCAGGCATACATGCCATAGGCTTCGCGGTAATTCACCGTGATCCAGTAGCTGTAAAGCTTGGCCACCGCATAAGGCGAACGCGGATGGAACGGCGTGGTTTCGCGCTGCGGGATTTCCTGCACCAGACCATAAAGCTCCGAGGTCGAGGCCTGGTAAAAGCGGGTCTTTTTCTCCAGCCCCAGAAAGCGGATCGCCTCCAAGAGCCGCAGCGTGCCGATACCGTCCACATCGGCGGTATATTCCGGCGCCTCGAACGACACCGCCACATGGCTTTGCGCACCGAGGTTATAGACCTCGTCAGGTTCCACCTCACGCATGATCCGGGTCAGGTTCGACGTGTCGGTCAGATCGCCGTAATGCAGCTGGAATTTCTGGTTGGTGGTGTGCGGATCCTGATAGATGTGATCCACCCGCTGGGTGTTAAACAGCGAGGCCCGGCGCTTGATGCCATGCACCTCGTAGCCCTTGGCCAAAAGGAATTCCGCGAGATAAGAGCCATCCTGCCCGGTGACCCCGGTGATAAGTGCTTTTTTCATGGGTATCACCTTGAAAATATTAGGAAATAGACATGCGCTGTCTGGTTGGACACCGGGCGGTAAAGCAGATCCTCAATCATCCAGCATCCATTCATATGGCGAGTTCTTCATGGCCTGCTCAAGCGCGTCATAATTCAGCAATTCCTGGCGCAGACCAGTGCTGGTTTTTGACAACGTGACCTCGGCCGGTTCGGGATCGATCCCAAGATAGTCGACAACCTTGCCATAGGCGATTTTGGGATCCGCTTCGATGTCGTCTTCGTAGGACAGTTCCAGATACTGAATGCCCAGATGACGGTAATTGGTCAGCACCTGGTCTTCGCGCTTTTGCGCGTTCGCGATCAGTTCGGGAAAGGTTTCACCCTTCTGCCCGGTATCGTAGTCAACCAGCGGTTTGGAGAAGTCGATTTCGAAGGTCTTCTTGCGATACTCCTCCGGGCCCTGTCCCGTGACATGATAGACTTTCGTGTCTCGGGCCTTGTAGAGGCTGCATATCCGTTTGAGCGTGTTGCGCCGCCGCAAGACGATATGCACATGTTTTTCCGGATCGGCACAGGCCCGTGCATAATCGACCATGTTGCAGCTGGGATTTTGCAGGAAGTTCATCAGCTTGATCTCATGTCCGACCATGACACCCGGCTTGGTGGCGTGGCGCTTCTCGGTTTCCGAAGCGATCATCTCCAGCAATTGGTCCAGGGTGTAATTGTAGTCGGATTTGGCCTTGGCATTGATCCAGCGCAGCGAGAAATACTCATCCAGCCAGGCCAGCTTGCTGTTTTGTTTCAGCAGGTTGGCCAACACAGTCGATCCGCTACGCCCGAAATGGGTCATGATGATGTTTTTCGGAGTGGCCTTAGACATTTGCTCTGTTTTCCTGTGTGCCCCATCCGCGGCGAGCGGCGCTATCCGCGCGGTTAGATATCCTGGCGTAGCGATCTGGAACTGCGCCGGGTCCTTGTCTTCGGTGAAAAACGCCACGCTGCCGCGGACAAAGGCCTCCATCGTCAGTTCCGCACCCCCCAGCCGGTTGGGCTGCTTGAAGGTCTGGCGCCGGGTGGGCGGCAGACCCAGACGGGCCGCGACAACCGGGTGCAGCGGCCAAAACGCATCTGCGTAAAGGTTATGCTCAGCCTGCGAGACAAACGCATGCGCGCTGTCCTGGCCCCCCAGTGTCTGCTTGATGAACGCGCCCGCGATATAGTTGATCAGGTCCTCGGTCGGATGGTTGAAAGACAGGAACTGATCCGAGATGGTGCCATTTGCAGCAACCTGCTCAATGAACGGTGTCAGCGCGATATCGGTGCCCTGCTCCCGCTCTTTCAGGGCGGCCATGCTGTCCTGCCAGACACCTTCGACATCGAGACGATCAAAGATTTTGCCAGACACATAGCGGTCGACGATCTGTTCGGCAGAAAACCCGGATTGCACGTCGGCCAGCACCAGCCCGCTATGGTAATCCCCCATGACGGCCGCCGTCCGGGCGATATCCGTTCCGTAACGCAGGTAGGCCATTTCGGGAACCGTGCCGCTGAAGAACGGGGTCGGCAGGCTCACCACACGCTTGCCAAGCCTTTGACGCAGCGCCGATGTGGCAAGAGCCCCGAAATTGTCGCCGTGTTCCAGCGTCAGAATATAGTCGTAGCCGTCCAGCTCCTGAGCCAGCCGTTCCCGTTCCTCCGGCGTCATGCTGTAGAGTTCAGCAGACGCGACAGAGCCGAACAGGCCAGACTTGCGCAACGCCAGGGCAAGACTGTAATGCGTGCAATTCGCGACGACGAGAACACGTGCATCAGATGTAGTCATATGTGCGTTGCTCTTTCCACCAGCACCTCAAAGCCCCGCATACAAACCTGACGTCACAATGTCACGGCAAAAGCCCTCGTAACTGAGGTCGATCTCCGCACGCCGGGCCAGCAGGTAGCGATGCGCCTCTTCGACCTTGCCAGGCAGCGCCAGCAGCAGGTCGGCCTCCGCCTCATCGCGGGCATAAAGCGGGTAGTCCGGGCCAAGATATTCCACCACCGCCGGCAACGGGTTGATCAGGATCGGCGTTGCCCGGGCGAGGCATTCGATCACCACGTTGTTGGCTGCGGTATTGTACATCAGACACAGCACCACCGAACTGGACAGCAGCGCGTCATATTCGTCATTGGGCACCATCCGGCGCATGTCCACCGCCGGGTCGCGGGCATCGCTGAAAACGGCGATCTCGTTATCCATGTAGTTGGTGGTGTACGCCTTGAGCAGCATGATGCGCTCATGCCCCGGCGCCCGCAGGCGGTGGATGGCCTGCAGCTTGCGCAGCCAGTCGCCCACCTGCACAACCCGCGGGCGGGCATGGTACGCGGCGCAGTCAAACATCAGCGCATCCATCTCGACGGGATGGAACACCGACAAGGTGGGCAGGTCAGGATCATAGGCTTTCAGATCCGCCTCAAGATCGGCCGCCAGGGTGATGACCCCACGGCAATGCGGGCGGGAGGCTTTCCAGATCTCGCTTTCAAAGAACACCTCGGGCGAGACGGATGGATTGAACCAGTCCGGCGCCTCAAACGGCACATGCAAGATGCCGATCCAATCCTGGGTGATCGGCGCCGGCGTGTCCGAGCAGGCCTCGCCCGGGCTGCTGCCCCAGACAAAATAACGTTCGAGAAACGGCAGGAACAGCACGCCCTCGCCATCCGGGCGTTCGGCCGGCTCCAATGCGCGGATCAACTGGTCAAAATCGTTGCGGTGATCGCCAAAGAACCGGCCCTGCCCGTGCAGCTGCAACTTGGGTTCGATGGCAGGCTTGGGCCGTGCGTCATGCAAAGGCCGGTTGTCCCGGGCGGCCAGAAACATATGGATGAAATCGTCTTCCACCTGTTTGTGCAGCCATTCCAGATTGGTGCCGCGCCGGTTATGCGATTCCAGATTGACGTAGTAAAAGCCAAGCGGCGCCGGGTTCATCCAGCCATAACCACCCTCCCGCAGGACATGCAGCCAAAAGGCCCAGTCCGCATAGGTGCCGTAGCGCGGCTCGTCGAACCAGCCAAACCGCTCGTGCAGCGACCGCCGCCAGACCGGCATGCAATGGGGCATGTTGAACGGCTCGAGCCGGGGCGGTGTGGCCTCTGTCAGATAACCGATATCCCGTGCGGTGAACGGGCCGGGCCGGTCACTGTACCAGCCTTCGCGATCCTCCGGCAGCGTCCCGTCGGGCGGAAAGGCGTGAAACGGGTTCAGCGCGGTGGCCGCAACCAGCGCTTCGGGATGGGCCTCGAGATCCTGGATCAGCGTGACCACATGCGCCGGATCGCGCAGATCATCCACATTGGCGTTCGAGATGTAAGGCCTGCGCGCCATCTGGATACCCAGGTTCCAGCACGCGTAGAGACCCGGATCGTAAATGCTCCAGACCACAACCACATTGGCCTGGGCCTGCATCAACGCGTTGAGCAAACGGGCTTCCAGATCCGAGACCTTGGCAATCAGAAAGACATGGTCGATCAGCGTGTCATAGCCGTCCAGCGCCACCGAGTTGTTGATAAAGCCCTGCAGGAACTCATCCGAACGGAACACCGACGTCACCAGGGTACAGCCAAAGCGCTCTGTTTCAGGCTCCCGCACTATTGCAGAACCGATAAAAACGAAGTCCGACATCGACAGCACCTGGTGGGTGGCATGTGACAGGTCGGAAATAAAGGTGACGCGGTTGGCGCCGTAGTGTTCGCCGCGCAGATAGGCCTCGCGCACCGCCTGCAACGTCGTGTGCACCGGGCTGATGAGGATCCGCGGAAACCGCGCCAGCGTGCCGCCAAAGAGATCAAACAGCGCCTGGGGATCGCCTTCGCAAAGCAGCTGGCATTGGCAGCCATACTGGTCGCAATACGACGCCAGCATCGTCAGAGTCTCGTCGCTGAGCTCGGAAAGGTCGTTCACCATCACCACGATGGTGCGGTTATGGCTGTCGAGCGGCTCAGGGCGGTAACCCGCCTCCAGCCAGGCGGCACGGATCCAGGGCACCCCATAATAGTTGAACACCTGCAGCGCGTTCTGCTCGATGTAGCGCTCCATGAGTTTCTTGGTGCCCTCCTGCTCGTTCATCTCCTTGTAAAAGGCGTCGTCCTTGGACGGCTCGTGATGCACCAGCGTGATGTCATAGCAGGGATTAAAAAGCCGGTAGCCCGCCGCGATCAGATCATGGGCGAAAAACATGTCGCAATTCATCTGCCCCGGGCAATAGAACTGCTCACGCGGCGACTCCAGCGCCGAGCGGAAAAGCCAGGCATCGGCCGAGATGTAATTCGGCATCCCCGAACCATCAAAAAGCTCGATCTGCAGCTGGCCATCGACCTGCTCATGGCGCGCCATGGCAAAAACCGCCGGCGCAGGGTCTTCGCCCAGCACATCGAAAGCCGCGTGGATACGCGCGATATCCTCGGCATAGGGCAGGCTGACATCGGCATTCATCAGCCCGATACAGGCCGCCCCGTCCGCCAGCAGGCGGTTACCGGTCTCCATCAGCATGCCAAAGGTCGGGCGGCTCTCGGCCGTTTCGAAATGCAGCCGGTCGGCATGTTCGGCAAAGGCCTCGGCCAGCCAGGTGGCATCGGATTCGGTCACCACATGAACACCGGCAACCTGGTCGTTCTCGAGGTTCTGGCGCACCGCGTTCAGCACCGGGCCGCGCTTGTCCTCGGGGGTCGGCCCGACGGTGATCAGGATCGAGATCATGCCCGCGCCTCCAGAACCACCAGCTCTGCCAACAGCGCCTGCGCCCGGCTCCGTTCGCGGTAGCGGGTGGCCGCCAGGCGGCGCAGCAAGTGGCGCCCGCGCGCCTTGTTGCCCAGCTTCAGCTCGGTCAACGCCATGCCCAGCAGGGAAAACGGCGCCCCGGGGTCGCGCTTCATTTCAGTGTCAAAGATCGCCCGGTCGAGCAGGCTCAGCGCCGCCAGGTCCGGCGCGGCTGCAAGATGCAGACCAACCAGTTTCAGATAGCGCTCATAGGCTTCCAGCGATGCGGGGCACTTTTCGGTCAGCACAATCTCGCGCATTTTTGCCAGGCGGTCGGTCAACCCTGCCGCCTGGGGTTGCGCGACAGCGGTTTCGTACACGTTCCAGAGCTCGGCATGAATCCGCGAGAACTCCTCAGTCATGCTGCAGCATCCTGTTTTCAAAAAGGTTTCATCCAAGGGTTGAAATATATTTCTGGTAAATCACAATGCGCCTGATCTATCCGAACTCGTCCCATATGTGCAACCCGACGCGGGCCGTGTTGGTCATGACGCCGCAGGGTCGTATCCCAGCTTTTGGCAAAGGTCTAAAAATGAGGCGCTTTGCGCTGCGTCAGACAGGATCTCGTTGGGAATTTCGCGCCGCGGCCGCGCGGCGATGCGATCGCTGCGCCGTCCGCTGTCGCCGGTCATCGAAATCACCGGCAGCATGGCCTCATAGCCTGCCGCAAAGGGCAGGGACAGATCGGCACAGATCTGCGTCAGCACCGCATCGGGATCGGCGACAAACTCCTCGTAGCGATAGAGCGGCACATCCTCATAACGCTTTAGGAATTGCAGGTAGCGGCGGGCATATTCCTCAAGCGTGAAGGGATAAAAATAGATCCAGCCATGGGCATGCATGGCCAGAAAGGAATCCAGCGGGTGCCGGACCGTCACCACCGACCGGATCGGCAGCACATCCTCGACAAGCTGGCGCAAGGTGGGCAGGGCATCGGCTTCAAGATCGGTGCAAAACTGCGAATGCGGGTGATCGCGCAGCACCAGATGGCGGCCTTGCGCGTTCAGGCTTTCATGCATCGCGCGCAATCCGGCCTGAAAGACGTCTTGCACCGTCTGCGTATCCACCGAGCGCACCGCAACCCGGCCCCGGTAAATCAGATCCGTCGGGCAAAAGAAGCTGGGGCCGCGATGGTTGATGCCCATGTCGCTATGCGGATAGATCTCGCTCAGCAGCGTGGTGTTGGGCATGGCGGCCAGGCATTTGCAGATCAGCGACCCGCCGGTGCAGGCCATGTGATGCACGGTCCGCACGGGCGCGGGCGCGCGGATCTCTGCGCAGGCCGCCTGGCACTGTTCCAAAAGGCTGGGCAAGGGGTCGACCGACAGCGCGCCATCGCGCTCAACGCTGTAGTCCTTCAGCAGGTCCAGCGCATCTTCGAGATTCTCCAGAAGGGCTTTGGCGGACTCCGACGACGTCATTCGCTGGTCTTTCGGCTTTGCGTCTTTCGGGTGGTGGTGCGGCTGGCGGTTTTGCTGCTGCGTTTCGTGGTTTTGCGCGGCGCGGATTTTGTCGTCGTCTTGGCGGTTTTTGCGGCCGCCTCTTCCGCCAGGGCCGCATCGGCGCGGGCGGCTTGCTCGAGGCTGAGATGCTGCAATTCATGCGCCGCCTGCTGCAACCGCGGTGTCAGTTTCTGCAACAGCGCCTCTTGTGTGGCCCGGGCCTGTTCCGAGGCCAGGAACCGGGCCTGCAGATCCTGAAGATCCGATTGCGCCAGCGCCTGCATCCGCAGCGCCACCGACAGATCCGATTTGGCGGTCTCGGTCTCGGCCCAAGAGGCCTCCAGCGCCTTGGTCTGCTGCACGTGTTGCGCCTCCAGCTCGGCAATCCGGGCCTGCTGCGCCTCCAGCGTCTGCGCCTGCGCGGCTTGTTGCGCTTCCAACGCGGCAATCCGCGCCTGACGGGTCTCCAGCGTTTGCGCCTGCTCGGCCTTCTGCCCATTCAGTTCGGCAATCTGGGCCTGCCGCGCCTCCAGCGTTTGCGCCTGCGCCGCTTCCTGCCCTTCCAACACGGCAATCCGGGCCTCGCGGGCTTCCAGCGTTTGCGCCTGCTCGGCTTGCTGCGTCTCTAACGCGGCAATCCGCGCCTGGCGGGCCTCCAGCGCCCTTGCCTGCTCGGCCTGTTGCACCTCTAGCTCGGCAATCCGCGCCCCAAGCGTCTCTGACTGTTCGGCCTTCTCCGCTTCCAGCGTGGCGATCCGGGCCGCCAGCGCCTCTGCCTGCTCCGCCCTCTGCGCGTCCAGCTCGGCGATCCGGGCCTGGCGGGCCACCAGCGCCTCTGCCTGCTTGGCCTCCTGACCTTCCAACTCGGCCACCCGCGCCATTTGTGCCTCTGCCGTCGCGCGCACCTCCGCCAGCTCTTGCTGCAGCGCGCTCAGCGCCCGGCCGGCTGGGTCGATCTCAAACGACAGCAGAGGCCAATCGGGATCACTCTCCTCGACCGCCTGCACGGTAAAGTGTCGCGCGCGCATCCAGGCGGTCAGCGCCGCCTGGTCGACACTGCCCTCAAAGGCCGGCTCGGCGCTGCAGCGCAGGCGCACTTGGGACAGCCGGTCGAGCGCCCCAGCCGCGTGCCAGCTTTCCAGGATATCGAGCTCGGAACCCGGCAAATCGATCGACAGCGTCACCGGTTCCGGCAGGTCGTCCACACGCTCCAAAAGCTGTGCCGCTGTCAGGATCTGCACCGGTTTGCGGTAGCGTGTCTTGAGACCCGGAAACAGGTCTTTCAGCGCCGGCGCCGGCGCGTGCAGGCTGCGCAGACCGGGAAAGTTGAACCCTTGCAAATCGGCCTGGCCCGGCTGCGTGCCAATCGCCGCGGCAATCACCGTGACACTTTCGGCGGTATCATAACGGCTTTGCAGCTCGTCTGCGCGGTCGGGATCGGGTTCGACCAGCACCACCCTGCCAAAGCCTTTCAGCTCCGCCTTCGGCGGGACCGTGCCGATGCAGACAAGACTGTCGGGCGGCGTCTCAGAAACCTGTCCTTGCATCTATCATCTCTGTCATATTGCCGGGCCCGCACCGGGCCCCTGACTACGTGTCGCTTCGGCGTTGCATGCCATAGCCATGCGCAAGTGTGTAGCCCCCAAGCGCGCCGCGCCCGGCCGCCGTTTCGTCAGCTGTCACGACCGGGTGATTTTGCGCCGCACCGCTCGCATCGGTTCGGTGATCCGCCACGAGCGCGAGCTGTAGACCGAGCTCAGCTCTTCCAGCGTGGCCTGCAGCGCCGCATGGGCCTCGGCGGCGCGGTCGAGCTGGTCTTTCTGCTCGGCCACTTGCGTGGTCAGCGCATCAAGACGCGCCTCGCGATCCAGCAAGGCCGTGCCCAGAACCGCCTCACGCTGTGCGCGCAGCTCTGTCTCCCTCACGGCGCGCTCTTGGGCCGGGACAAGAGCGGCGCGCAGCTGTGCGGCATCGTTGACCGCGCGCTGTTGTTCGCTCTGCTGCTGGCGGACGTCTTCGCGCAGCAGATCCCGTTCCGCCTCCAGCGCTGCCACCCGGGCGTCGGCCGCCTCAATGGCAAGCTGCGCGTCCTCCTGCAGCTGGCGGGCCTGCGCCTCGGCCTCCGAAAGGCGGCTCTGCAGCTGCGTATTCACGGTCTCCGCCATCTCGGTCTGTTCGCTGCTCTGCGCAAGCTGGTCCTGCAATTGCGTCAAGCCGGCGCGCAGCAGGTCGCGCTCTTCTTCCTGCCCGGCGCGCGGGTCTGCACCGCCCTGCAGCGCGGCCAGAATATCCCCGATCTCGGCTGGCGACAGCGGGCCGGTGCGGCCCGGTAGGGCCAGCATCGCCTCGAACTCGTCACCCATATCCTGCGCCGCTTCTGAGGATTGCAGCAGCAACGCCGCCAGCGCCTGCGACAGGCGCGGCGCCGCGGGCTTGGGCGCGGTTGGGATATCGGCCTTGCGGATCTTCAGGCCCAGCCGGTCGCGCAGCAATCCGGCCAGCGCGTCCGGCACCAGCGCATCGCGATCCAGCAGCACAACCCGGCGGCGCGCCTGGCGCAGATCAGCCCGCAAAGCCGTGGCACGTTCGATCCAGGCCTGCAGCGCCTCTTGCGGCGCCATATCCGCCTCCAAAAGCTGCGCCAGCCCGGCGGCCGGGGCCAAAGACAGCACCAGCACCGGCTGCGTACCGGCCTGCTCTAGCGCATCGGACAGGCTTGGCAGCGCAACCACCTTGGCCGCCGGTTGCGCCACAGCCGCCAGGTCCTGCACAAGCGCCGGGACCGCCCCGTCATCGGGGCACACCACATATATCGTGCCGGCACCCACCGGCTTTTGCGCCTTTCGCGCCATCGTCTGATCCTGCTGCTCTAAAAAACTGCGTCCTCTATAGGCTACCGCCCGGGGTCGATGCCACTGAAACCATATTGGCCAAGCGTGATCCAGAGGGGGATAGGCCGAGTGTTGTTCTGACACCACGCCCGCCAATCCCGCCGGGCCCCGACCCGGCCGGGCCGGGCCGTGGTCTCGACAAAGCCGGCTGCTTGGCGCAGATATGACCGCATTACCCCCGCCTGCCCTGCGCCCCCGCGCCGGCCCCCGCCAAGAAGGACCCGCCATGTCGCATCTGGTCGAGCAGCACAGCACCACAACCCTGCACGATTTGCGCAAGGCGTCTTTTGACATGCAGGTCACAAACGGCCAGGCGCTGATCGACGGCGTCTATGTCGGCTGGGACGCCACCGGGCCCGAAGTCAGGATGACCGCCCGTTCAGCACCAGGACAGCTTTTGTCGATCGAGATGCAGACCGACAAAGTGCCAGGCTGGGTCGAGATTGCCATCTGGCTTGGCTGGGCCGGGTTTCTGGCGGATGACGTGTTCGGGGTTGTGGCCAAGCTTTCGGGCTGCGCGGGTCTGCAGCTGCCCCTGCTGGTGCGCACCGAACGTGACGAGACGCATGACGAAACCCTGTTGCAGGATGCCCTGACCGGCAGTGACACGCCGATGGCGCGCACCGCGCTGCATACGATCGGACCGGACGAAACCTTTACCCGCGGCGATGGCGCCCATGCGCTTGTGCTGCGCCTGCCGCGGCGGGATCTGTCGCTTGATCTGCAGGATCTGCGGGTGTTTCTGATGCCGGCCTTCCTGGGCCTGCCGAAACCACCTGCGGCCGCCGCCCTGTAAGCGCGCGCCCCGTCCGCCCGCGCGCCAGCCCGTCACTCGGCGCCGCGCCGGGTCCGCAGCCAGCCCAGAAACGCCTTGTCGGGATTGCTCAGCCGGCGCTTGCCGGTTGAGGCCCAGAACTGCCGCCACTCGGCCTCCAGCGCATAGACATCCGCGCCCGGCCAAAACGCCCGCGCCGCTGTCAGCGCATCCGGGCTCAAGAGAGGGCCCCCCGCGGACACCGACTCCAGCACCTCACCGCGGCGGGTAAAGCGGATCAGATCGCCCTCTTCTTCGGCCATCGCATAATCGGGCAAGGGATCGGCGGCGATCATCTTGCGCAACGCGGCGCGAAACACCCGCACCGGCGCGGTCGAGCCGGTCTTTTTGTGCAGCACCGCCACGCTGACGCGCCATTCGGACTGCCGGCCGCAATGTTTGCGCGCCAGCTCGTAAACCCGCCGCTCGAGCGGTTTGCGCAGGCGGAAATACTCCCGGCTCAGCGTCAGCACCGATTTTGCCAGCACCGCGCGATAGAGCCATTCGCTCAGTGTCACCGCGACCGAGATCATCCGCCCGCCCCGGCTGTGGCGGCGGATCTCCCAGGCCTCGATCAGGCCAAAGCCGCTGGTGGTCTCTTCGCCGCCGGTGGTCAGGTTGGTGGTGATGCGGGTGCCGGCGAGCCGCTCAAAGCCTTCGCGCAGCCGGGCATAGCTGTCGCCCGAAGTGTCGCGATTGGTGGCGACCAGCAGATCATGCGCCTTCAGCACCAGGTGGCGCGAGGTCTCACGCCCGGCATTCATCGCCGCCACCAGCTGGCTGATGCAATAGATCAGGATGTCCTTGTCATGGATCGTCGCGCGGCCTTTGACACTCGGGGTGACCTGCACCTCGATGCCGTTATGGGCATAGCTCAGGATCCGCCGATCCGGCCGCGTCGAGAGCGAAAAGACCGGATGCTCCATGGTGCCCAGATCGTCCTTGAGGCTGGCGCCAAAGATATCGCAGATGAAAAAATCCCCGGTGGGATGGCGATCGGGCATCAGCGCCCCTGCCCCGCGTTTTGCTGTCGCCATGGTTCTGCCCGTCCTGCCCTGACCTCTGCCGCCCTGGCCCGTTTTGCCCCCGATTCCTTTCGGGGTTTCAGTGACACCAGCCTAGAGTTATCCACAGCCTGCGTCCAGCGCGCCACAGCATCCGCAACGGCGGATCAGAGTCACTGCAACGTCGGATCAGAGTCGCCTGGGCGTGGTTTCAGAGTCGCCTTTGATCCCGCCCACGCGCAAAAACCCAACGCAATCAGGGTTTTGTAAAAACCCGCGCACCCCCGTAACGACTCTGATAACTTAAATCTAACTTGATTTTTTTTCTCAGCCCCCCTGCTGCGGGCGTCTCACCGGTGGCAAAGCGCGGAATCTGCTTAGAAAATCGCTTGATGTGGCATCTTTTCTTCCATGTGCGGCGTTTTCAGGTATTCTGGCAAAAAACACGAACATGAGGCCCAGAATGCGAGCAGACGGAAAAGGGGCCCTGCCCCCTTATTTCAACATCGACCCGGATCAGGCGCAAACCCTTCTGGGGGCCTCGGCCACCACGGCCGATTTTCAGCACATCGCCCAGGCCTGTGCTTCGGGGCGGGCGGATCTGGCCAGCCGCGGGTTGGAACAGACCGGCGCGCGCGAGTTGCGGCTCTTTTCCACCTGGGAAATCACCCGCTATCTGATCCCCGTCGCCACCGGCCATTTCCGCCGCGTGCTGAAACAAAACCCCGATCTGCCGCAGGGCCGGTCCGAAACCCAAGGCGGCGCCAAGTGGTTCACCCTGGACGAGGTGCTGCGGCTGCGGGCGTTTTTCGGCTCCGAAGGCTCCAAGGCCAAGGAATACCTGCCCTACCGCCCCGCGGGTCAAAACGCCAAGCTGGTGGCGGTCGCCAATTTCAAAGGCGGCGTTGGCAAAACCTCGACCGCGGCGCATCTGGCGATGTCGGCCGCGCTGGATGGCTACAAGGTGCTGGTGATCGATCTCGACAGCCAGGGTTCGATGACTTCGATCTTTGGCGGCAGCGTCGAGGATGAATGGCAGACCGTGTTCCCGTTGATTGCCCGGCATTACGCCTCGCATCTGCGCGGCGAAAACCAGCGCCGGCTCGACCGGGGCGAGGCGCCCACCCCGCTCGACGATACGCTCAGCGACGCGCTGGAGATCCGCGCGCCCGATCTCATCCAATCCACCCATTGGCCCAACATCGATCTCATCGGCGCGCAGCTCAATCTCTACTGGGCCGAGTTCCAGATCCCGGTCTGGCGCATGGCCGCCCGGGGGTGGAAGCTGTGGGACGCGCTCACCGACAGCCTGGCCCAGGACGGGCTGCTGGATCGCTACGACATCATCTTTCTCGATACGCCCCCGGCCCTGGGTTACCTGACGATCAACGGGCTGGCCGCCGCCGATATCCTGCTGGTGCCCTTGGGGGCGTCGTTTCTGGAGTTCGACAGCACGGGGCGGTTTTTTGACATGTTGCACGCCACGTTCGGGTCGATCGAAGAGGCGGAAAACCTTGCCGCCCGCGCCCTGGGCCGCGACGGGCTGGCCTTTGAATGGGATGCGGTGCGCGCCGTGGTCACCCGCTATGACGGCACCCAACAGGCCGAACTTGCGGCTCTAATGCAGGCCTATCTGGGCCCCACGCTGTCCCCGCACCGGCAGGATTTCACCGCCCTGATCGGCCAGGCCGGTGAACAGGTCCAGGGCATCTACGAGGCCGATTACCGCGATTTCAACCGCGAAACCTATGTCCGCGGGCGCGAAACCTTTGATGCCACCTATGCCGCGTTCAAACAGCTTTTGGTGGGCGCCTGGCGGCAGGACGAGCTGGCCGCCCAGCAGGCCGCCGAATGACCGCCGCGCGCCGCCCCCACCCGGCCTTAACCCGTCTGGGGCAGCCTCCCCTGCCCGCAGACCAGCCCAAGGACAGCCCAAATGGCCAAGCGTAAACGCCTGACCCCCGCCAATCCGATGTTTCTCGATGCCGCCGCCGATGGCACCGCCCCTGCCCCGCATGCAAGGGCGCCGATTGCCGATGTGGCCGCTGACAGCTCGGCCAGTGCCGCCTTGGCCGAAGTGGCCGATGAGTTGAACCGCGCCCGCGAAGACGGCCGGATGCTGCTGCGCCTGCCGCTTGACCGGGTCGAGACCGGCTATCTGGTGCGCGACCGGCTGGTGGTCGAAGACGAAGAGATGCAGGCGCTGATTGCGTCGCTGCGTGAACGCGGCCAGCAAACACCGATCGAGGTCACCCCGCTGGAGGATGGCCGCTATGGCCTGATCTCGGGCTGGCGACGCTGTCAGGCGCTGGCCACGCTGCAGGAATGGGGCGCTGGCGATGGCACGGTTCTGGCGCTGGAACGCCGGCCCGACACCGCCGCTGACGCCTATCGCGCCATGGTCGAAGAAAACGAAATCCGCGCCAATCTGAGCTATTTTGAACGCGCCCGGATCGTCGATGTGGCGGTGCAGCAAGGGGTCTATGAAAGCCATAAAAAGGCGTTACAGAGCCTGTTTAGTGCCGCATCGCGGGCCAAACGGTCAAAGATCGGCAGCTTTGTCATCGTGGTGCAGATGCTGGGGGATCGGCTGGGCTATCCGCAGGCCATCGGTGAACGGTTGGGTCTGCGGCTGGCGCGGCTGATCGACCTTTATGAAGATCAGGCGCAAACGCTCTGCGTGGATCTGACGGTGGCGCAGTTCAACAGCGCCGAGGATGAACAGGCCTTTTTGGGTCGCTGGGTGGCTGAGGCCGAAGCGTTTGAGCGTGGCCAGGATCGACCCTCTTCCAGCGCAAAACGTAATTCCAAGCCTGCTGCCACCCCCGCCGTGGAAAGCCGCCCCCTTCCCGATCTGCAGGCCCGCTTCCACCCCGGTGAGCAGCGGCTGGAACTCTCGGGCCCGGGCCTCACCGAAGCGCTGCACGACTCGCTTTTGGAATGGCTGGCCGATCAGCGCTAGGGGCGTGGAGTCGGGCTGAAACAGTCTCTATTTCAGCAGATTCAGCAGGTATTGACCGTAGCTGTTCTTTGCAAAGCCTTCCGCCCGGGCGCGCAGATCCTCGGCACTGATCCAGCCTTTGGAATAGGCAATCTCTTCGGGGCTGCCCACTTGCAGGCCCTGGCGTTCCGACAAGGTCCGCACAAAATTACCGGCATCCAGCAAAGACCCATGCGTCCCGGTATCGAGCCAGGCATAACCCCGCCCCATCTGCTGCACATGCAACAGCCCGTCGGCCAGGTACATCTCTAGCAGCGACACGATCTCCAACTCCCCCCGCGCCGAAAGGGTGACTGCCCGGGCCCGTTCCGGCGCGCTGCCATCGAGGAAATAAAGCCCGGTCACCGCATATGGCGACGGCGCCACGGCGGGCTTTTCGACAATCGCCCGCACGGTGCCATCGGGGGCAAAATCCACCACGCCATAGCGCTCCGGATCGGCCACGCGATAGCCAAAGACGCTGCCGCCCGTGGTCTGCGCATCCGCCTTTGCCAGCTCTTCCGGCAGGCCGTGGCCGAAAAAGATGTTGTCCCCCAGGATCATCGCGCTGGGGGCGCCATCCAGGAACTCCTCGGCCAGCAGATAGGCTTGCGCCAACCCGTCGGGGGAGGGCTGGGTGATATAGCTCAGCGACAGGCCCCATTGGCTGCCATCGCCCAGGGTGCGCTGGAACTGCTCTTTGTCCTGCGGGGTGGTGATCACGGCAATCTCGCGGATATCCCCCAGCATCAGCACCGACAGCGGGTAGTAGACCATCGGCTTGTCATGCACCGGCAAGAGCTGCTTTGAGACGCCGATTGTGACGGGATAGAGCCGGGTGCCAGACCCGCCGGCGAGGATGATGCCCTTGCGCTGTGTCATCTGATCAGTTCCTCAACAACGCCCTTCAGGGCCAAGCGCCAATCCGGGCGGGGGATGCCGAAATCCGTCTCTGTTGCGCGGCAATCGAGCCTGGAATTCAGCGGCCGTTGCGCCGGTGTCGGATAGTCCGCCGTGGCGATCCCGGTCACCGTAACAGCGCGGCCCGCGGAGGCAAATGTTTCGCGCGCGAAACATTCCCAGGTAGTAAAGGGTGTGCCCGCGAAATGGTAGATCCCGCCCCCCTGCCCGGCCTGCAAGGCGGATGTGATGATCAGGCAGGCGTTGGCGATGGCGGATGCCGGGGTTGGGCCACCGACCTGATCGTTAACCACTTTTAGCGCTTTTTGAGTCTCGGACAGGCGCAGCATGGTTTTCACGAAATTTGTGCCATCGGCCGAAAACACCCACGAGGTGCGCAGGATCACCGCGTGGCCACCGGCCGCCAGCACGGCGCGTTCGCCGGCCAGTTTTGACCGTCCATACGCGTTGATCGGGGCCACTGGATCCGCCGGAGCCCAGGGTGCCTGCCCGCTGCCGTCAAAGACGTAATCGGTGGAGAGATGCACAAACGGGATGCCAAGCGCTGCGCAGGCCCGGGCCATGGCGCCGGGGGCGTCGCCGTTGATCACGGTGGCGAGCGGTTCTTCGTCCTCGGCCCGGTCCACGGCGGTATAGGCCGCCGCGTTGATCACCGCAGAGGGGCGGACGGCGTGAATGGCGGCGGCGCAGGCGTCGGGATTGGTCAGATCGGCCGCGTCGCGCCCCAGAGCCACCACCGGGGCCTGGCGTTGCAAGGCGCGGGCCACCTGCCCGGTCTGGCCAAAGACCAGCACGCTCATCCGCCGCGTCCCAGCCGCTCACCCACCCCGGCCCGGCCCTGCAGGGCCTGCCACCAGGCGGTGTTCTCAAGATACCAGGCCACGGTGCGCTGCAGCCCTTCGTCGAGCGTCACCGAAGGGCGCCAGCCCAGCTCATCCCGGATGCGGCTGGCGTCGATGGCATAACGTGCGTCATGGCCGGGGCGATCTTCGACAAAACTGATCAGGCTGGCATAGGGTCTCTCCCAGGGTTTCTGCCTGTCGAGAATGGCGCAAATCCGGGTGACGAGGTCGATATTGCGCGCCTCATTCCCGCCGCCGATATTGTAGCTGCGCCCCACCTGGCCCTGCTGCACAACCGTCAGCAGCGCCTCGGCGTGATCCTCGACATAGAGCCAGTCACGTATGTTTTCACCGCTGCCGTAAACCGGGATCGGCTTGCCGGCGAGCGCGTTCAGGATCACCACCGGGATCAGCTTTTCAGGAAAGTGATAGGGGCCGTAATTGTTCGAACAATTGCTGAGCACCACCGGCAAGCCGTAAGTTTCATGCCAGGCGCGCACCAGGTGATCCGACCCCGCCTTGGAGGCCGAATAGGGTGAGCGCGGATCATACGCGGTGTCTTCGGTGAACTTGACCGCGGGATCGGGCGGCAGCGAGCCATAGACCTCATCGGTCGAGATATGGTGAAAGCGGAACGCTTCGGGCTTGCCCTGCCGGGTCCAATAGGCGCGCGCGGCTTCGAGCATGTTGAAGGTGCCGGTGACATTGGTTTCGATAAACGTGCCCGGCCCGTCGATCGAGCGATCCACATGGCTTTCAGCGGCCAGATGCATCACCGCGTCGGGCGCGTGGGTGGCAAAGATCCGGTCGAGCGCCGCACGGTCGCGGATATCGGCCTGTTCAAAGGTATACCGCGGGTCATTCGCCACCATGGCGACATTGTCGAGACAGGCGGCATAGGTCAGCGCATCGAGATTGACCACGCTATGCCCCTGGGCCACCGCGTGCCGCACCACCGCCGATCCGATAAAGCCTGCGCCGCCTGTGATCAGCAGTTTCATGCCGCCCCCTCCCAGACAAAGGGGCTGTTGAAATCAGCAAAGCTGGGGGCGTTGGCATCCTTGTCGGAGAGCACCGGGGCGCCCCCCAGATCCCAGTCGATGCCAGCGCTGTCCCAACGCACCGCGCCATCGCATTCCGGGGCGTAATAGTCACTACATTTGTAGATAATCTCACTCATCGGCGCGCGGGTGACAAAGCCGTGCAGGAACCCCTCGGGGATCAGCAATTGCCGGCCATTGTCAAAGCTGAGCTCAACCCCGATCCAGTGCCCGTAAGTGGGCGAGCCGCGGCGGATATCGACAGCGACATCGAACAGCACGCCACGGCCGCAGCGCACCAGCTTGGCCTGAGCATGGGGTGGGGCCTGGAAATGTAATCCGCGCAGGGTGCCGGCGGTCTCAGAGAGTGAATGATTGTCCTGTACAAAATCGTAGTCTAGCCCGGCCTCTGCCATGCGGCGCCGGTTCCAGCTTTCACAGAAAAACCCCCGTGCATCGCCAAAGCGATGCGGGGTCAGCAGCTTGACGCCCGGCAGGGCGGTGTCCTCGATCAGCATATTCTGCCTCTGTCTGTCGGCCCGAGGGCCGTCGCGGTCTTTCTTGCCACATCCGTTTGCTGCCGTAACCCGGGAACTGGGCGACAGTTTGACAAGGGGGGGCTTTCGTGACCTTTGCGCATGGGCGAGATCAGGCATGAGGGCCAGGGTGTGAGCGGGCAGAACGGAGCAGGGCGGCTGGTTGCGGTGGTGGTCACCTATAACCGTCTTCACCAGCTCAAACGCACGCTGGCGCAGCTGCTGGAGGCGGCGCCCGAGCATCTGCAGGCGGTGGTGGTGCTCGACAATGCCTCGGATGATGGGACCACGGCCTGGCTGGGTACGCAGAGCGACCCGCGGCTGCTGGTGGAGCGGTTGGCGGTCAATACCGGCGGGGCAGGGGGTTTTCACCGCGGGATGGAACTGGCGCAAGAGCGGTTTGATCCTGATTGGCTGCTGCTGATGGATGATGATGCGCGGCCTGAACCGGGCGCGCTGGCAGCGTTTCATGGCACGGATGCCGGGGAATGGGACGCGCTGGCGGCGGCGGTCTATTTCCCCGATGGCCGGATTTGCGAGATGAACCGGCCGTCGCGCAACCCGTTCTGGCACCGGCCGTCTTTCATGCGTACCGCCGTCATGGGGCGGGACGGGTTTCACCTGGGCCCTCACGCCTATGACCAGCCCGAGCGGCTGGAGATCGATGTGACCTCGTTTGTTGGGTTTTTCATCTCACGCGAGGGGGTGGCGCGGGCGGGTCTGCCGGATCCGGGGCTGTTTCTTTACGGTGATGACGGGCTTTACACGCTGCGGCTGACGGCGCGGGGTGGGCGGATCGGCTTTGCGCCGGATATCCGGTTTGAGCATGACTGTTCCACCTTCAGCGCGGCCCAGCGGGGGCAGTTCCGGCCGCTGTGGAAGGTGTATTATTATCACCGCAACCTGCTGATGCTCTACCGGTTGGCGGCGGGGGTGCTGTTCTGGCCGGCGCTGTTGGTGATCGTGCCGAAATGGCTGAGCAAGGTGAAGCATCATCCCGGCGAAAAGGCTCTGTTCCTGCGGCTTTTGGGCCGGGCGCTGCGCGACGGGCTGCGCCAGCGCACCGATGTGGCACATGACACGGTGATGGAGTGGAGCGACGATGGGCGGTACGGCTGACCCGGGTGGGGGCGGTCAGTTTGTCAGGATCTCGCGGTGATAGCGGCCCATCAGCACGATCCCCATGAACAACGACACCAGGCTGAAGCCGATGACAAAAGCGACCGACACATAGGTCGCCTCGTAGGTCGGGTAAAACCCGGTGCGCATCAGCCCAGTCACGTGGACCAGCGGGTTGTACCACAGGATGTCGCGGGCGAGGGCGGGCATGTCGTCGTAAAGCAGGATGATGCCCGAGGCCAGGAACAGCGGCCGTGAAAAGATCGACCAGACCTGATCCCAGACCGGGATCAACCCGATCAGCGCGCAATTGAGCGTGCCGACCCCCAGGCCCAACAGCATCGCCAGCAGCATGGTTTCCAGGATCGGGCGGATGTTGAGCAGGATTGGGCTGTCGGAGACCTGCACGAACACCATCAGGACCAGATAGCCCACCATGATGCCGGTCAGGCTGTTGAGGATGAAGCGCGCCAGGATCGCGTCGACCCAGGTGATGATCGGATAGGACAGCAGCGCCCGGGAAAAAATCATCGTGCGCGCAATCGTGTTCGACAGGGCCTGATAGAGGTTAAACGGGATGAACCCGGTGGCGAAGAACAGGATAAAGCTTGTCCCCAGCGGCGGGTTTCTGACCAGCAGTGAAAAGCCGATGGCCATGATCAGGATCATGCCAACAGGCTCTAACACGGCCCAAACATAGCCCCCGGGCGAGCGGCCATAGCGCGATGACATCTCGCGCAGGATCAGCGCCAGGACGGTGCGGCCCATGCGAAAGCGCTGCGATACACCGGCGCCGGGGGCGAGCGGAGGGGGGATTTCGGCCGAAGACACGATGGTGCTTTCCCGTGGCAATTCTTGGCGCAACTATGTAGAAGACAGGCAGGCAATGCAAATGGAGGCCTTGTGAACAAGGCTTTGAATCAAAACGCCAATGAGGGGGCGCCTGGGCCCAGGCAGGGGCGGCCGGGCGGACCGAAGGGCAAAGGCCCGGGCGCCGCGGGGCTGCGCGCCCCGGCCAGAGTGCCGCCGATGGCGGAACCGGCCCGGATGCGGCGGCGCCATTGGGGGGTGCTTTTCAGCTTTGTGCTGCTGGTGATCGCCCCGCTGGCGCTCTTTGCCGCCTATCTGTGGATCGTGGCGGATGACCGCTATAGCTCGACCGTGGGCTTTACCGTGCGCCAGGAAGAAGGCAGCAGCGCCACCGATCTTCTGGGCGGGCTGGCGGGCCTGTCGGGCAGTTCATCCTCGCCCGATGGCGATGTGCTTTACGAATTTATCCGCAGCCAGCAGATCGTGCGCCAGATTGACGATCAGCTCGATCTCAGAGCCTATTTCGGCGAATACTGGCAGTCTGACCCGCTCTTTGCGCTGTGGCCCGATGCATCGATCGAGTCCTTGCACTGGTATTGGGAACGCATGGTGCGGGTGTCTTATGACCAGGCCACCGGGTTGACCGAATTGCGGGTTCTGGCCTTTGACCCGGTGACCGCGCAGACCATTGCCACCGCGATTGTCGCCGAAAGCCAATCCATGGTGAACGCGCTCAACGAGGCCGCGCGCAGCGATGCAATCAGCTATGCTGACATAGAGCTGGCGCAGGCCGAAGAACGGCTGAAACAGACCCGCGCCGCCCTGACCGAGTTCCGCACCCGCACGCAGATCGTGGACCTTGAGGCCGATATCCAGGGCCGGATGGGGGTGATGAACAATCTTCAGCAGCAGCTGGCCGCTGAGCTGGTGGCCTTTGACGAGCTGTCTTCGACCACCAATGCCGATGACCCGCGGGTCACCCAGGCGGTGCGGCGGATCCAGGTGATCCGGGATCGCATTGCGCAGGAGCGGCTGAATTTCGCCACCACCGAAGTGCTGAGCACCGGCGAGGATTACCCCACGCTGATTGCCGAGTTTGAAGGGCTGTCGGTGGAACGCGAATTTGCCGAAGAAACCTATCGCGCGGCCTTGGCGGCGCGCGATTCCGCCCAGGCCAATGCCAACCGCCAGTCCCGGTACCTGGCGACCTATGTGGCGCCGACCTTTGCGGAATCGTCGCAATATCCGGAACGCTTCATCCTGTTTGGTCTGGCGTCGCTCTTTGTGGTGCTGGGCTGGGGGATTGCGGTGCTGATCTATTATTCGATCCGCGACAAGGCCTGAGCGGAGAACGGCATGATCCGGTTCGAGCACCTGTCCAAAAGCTTTTGGGTTGGCAATGAGCGCAAGACCGTCATCGACAATCTCAACCTGACCCTGCCCACCGGCAAGTCGCTGGGGCTGCTGGGGCGCAACGGGGCGGGCAAGTCGACGCTGATGCAGATCATCTCGGGCACCATGGCGCCCGATACCGGGCGGGTGGTGTCGGACGGCACGATCTCATGGCCGGTGGCATTTGGCGGCTCGTTACATCCGCAGATGAGCGGGGCGCAAAACGTGCGCTTTGTGGCGCGCATCTATGGCGTTGATACCGAAAGCCTGCTCGACTTTGTCGAGGAGTTTGCCGAGCTTGGCAAACATTTCAACATGCCGGTGCGCACCTATTCCGCCGGGATGAAGACACGGCTGACCTTTGGCACCTCGATGGGCATCCGGTTTGACACCTATCTGGTGGATGAGACCACATCGGTGGGCGACGCGCGGTTTCGCCGCAAAAGCCGCGAGGTGTTTCGCGACCGGGTGAAGAATGCCAGCGCCATCATGGTCACCCATCAAATGGGGGAGCTGCGCGAATTCTGCGATGCCGGTGTCGTTCTGGATCGTGGCAAGCTGCACTATTTCGACGATCTCGACGAGGCCATTGCGCTGCACGAAGCGTTGATGGCCTGAGCCTATCCCCCCGGGCCGGAACCCCGGGGGTTTCGTTTCAAACTGTGCGCAATCTCCGCAATCTTGGCACAATATCCCGCCTTAAAACGCCGTCTCACTCTCTCACGGTCCCTCCGGCTGCTGAAATCGGTTGGGGTACCGGGAAATGTCGGAATTGGTGTGGCGTGCACAGGTGGGGGAAAACTGGGGTCGTCTGGCCACGGATATCCGCTCGATGCAGGTGGTGGAGAGTGCCTTGGGGCCGGTGGTGCTGGCCGCCACCGGGCAGGGCGGCGGTATGGTCAGCTTTCGGGTCAACGATGCCGGCAGCAGTGTCACCCGCATCGACAGTGTCTATTACACCAGCCCGCTGTCGCCCTATGTGACCGGTGACGCCGCGCTGATCGCGCAGGGCGGTACGCAATACGCGCTGCTGGCGGGCACGACGTCCGGCGATACCACCGGCTACCGGCTGCGCGACGATGGCCGCTTTGCCACCCAGACCACGCTGGATCTGCCCAGCTATGACGGCCCCACCGGCCCGGTCGTGGCCACCAGTGCGGCGGGCTATGTCTATTCGGTGACCGGGCCCGGCCGGGTGCAGGGGTTTGAGCAGAACGCCAATGGCACGTACCGTGTGATAGAGACGGTTACCGACGGCATAGAGACCTTTGCCGCGGCCCCGGTGGCGATGCAGACCGTCACGGTCGGCGGCGCGGAATTCCTGATGGTGCTGGATGGTGGCGAGATTGGGCTGACGGCGTTTCGCATCGATCCGGCCACCGGTGATCTGACGGCGGAATCGGCGGTCGGGGTGCAGACCGGTCTGGGGCTGCTGCAAAACCCCACCGGGCTTGAGATCCTCAGCGCCAATGGCAGCACCTTTGTGGTGGTCGCCAGCGCGTCTGATCAAAGCGGCGGCGGCGCGCTGAGCGTTTTTGAGCTGACCCAGAGCGGCGCCCTGCAAGTCACCGATCACGTGCTGGACAGTCGCGACACGCGCTTTGGCGCGGTCGAAAGCCTGGAGACCGTCGAGGTTGATGGCTGGACCTATGTGCTGGCCGGCGGGGGCGATGCCGGGATCAGCCTGTTCCTGCTGATGCCAAACGGGCGGCTGCATCACCTGGATACCTTTGTCGACACGGTCGAGGCGGGGCTGGAACGGATCTCGGCCCTGTCGGTGGTGCAGGACGGCGATACGCTGCATGTCTTTGCCGCCTCACAATCGAGCGAGGGCGTGGCGCATCTGACCATCGATCTCAGTGATCAGGGCCAGGTGATCGAGCGAAGCTCAGGGCTGATTCAGGGCGAAACAGAGTCTGATTTGCTGGTTGGCGGCGCAGGCGACAACGATCTGCGCGGTGAGGCGGGCGATGATATTCTGGTCGATGGCCGCGGCACCGACCGGATGACCGGGGGCCTCGGCGCCGATACCTTTGTGCTTGAGGCCGATGGCGCGCGGGACGTGATCACCGATTTCCGGCCGGGGCAGGATAGGCTCGATCTTTCATCGGTGCCGATGCTTTATGATGCCAGCCGCCTGCAGGTTATCGAACAGCCCTGGGGCGCGGTGCTGATTTTCCCCGGTGGAGAGCAGACCGAGATCCGCAGCGCCTTGGGGCAGCGCCTGTCCGAGCAGCAGGTCCTGTCGGCGATCGACTGGAGCACGGACCGGCCGCCGCTGGTGATCTTCAACGAGATCTCGGGCAGCACGCAGCGCGATGACCTGTCAGGCAGCGCCGGGATCGACATCATCCGCGGGATGGATGGCAATGACGTGCTGCGCGGGTTCGATGGCGATGACCGGCTGAATGGCGGCGCGGGTGGCGACACGATCTTTGGCGGCGCCGGCAGTGACGAGATCAACGGCGAACGGGGCCCGGACAGCATCGTGGCGGGCACCGGTGATGACGTGATTGTGGATCGCCCGCAAGGGGGCGCCTTGGGCCAGGACACGATCTGGGCCGGAGCCGGCAACGATTCCGTGTCCTCTGGCGGCGGTGCCGATCTGGTTTATGGCGAAGACGGCCATGACTGGGTTTTTGCCGGCTGGGGCAATGACACGCTGACCGGGGCGGCCGGTAACGATACGCTGATGGGGGCGGGCGGGTTTGACCGGATCTTGGGGCAGAACGGCAATGACCTGCTCGAAGGCGGTATGGGCAATGACCAGCTGTTTGGCGGCCCGGGCAATGATACGCTGCAAGGCGGGTCAAACGCGGACCGGCTGTTTGGCAATCAGGGCAATGACACGCTTGAGGGAATGCACGGGATTGACCGGCTGGATGGCGGCTTGGGCAATGACTGGATGCATGGCGGAACAGAGGCAGACACGCTGCTGGGCGGCCCCGGCAATGACACGCTGTTGGGCGCGCTTGGCGATGACTCGCTCGAGGGGCAAAACGGCCGCGATTTGATCGAGGGCGGCGACGGCAATGACTGGATCCATGGCGGCGCCATGGGGGACACGGTCCTGGGCGGTGATGGCAATGACACGATCAATGGTGGCGCCGGTCCGGATCGGATCGAGATGGGCGCCGGCAACGACCTGTTCCAGGGGTATTATCAGAATGATGCGCTCGGGCGCGACACGATCTTTGGCGGCGATGGCAACGATACGGTCCAGGCCTCGGCCGGGGACGATGTGGCCCACGGGGATGTCGGCAATGACAGCCTCTTTGGCGGCTTGGGCAACGATTCCCTGATCGGCGGCAATGGCCGCGATACGCTGGAGGGCTGGGGCGGCCGCGACACGCTGGAGGGCGGCGCGCATCAGGACCGTCTGGAGGGCGGCAATGGCAATGATCTGCTGACCGGTGGCAGCGGTGCCGACACGTTTGTGTTCAACAGCGCGTCCGGGCGCGATGTCATCACCGATTTCACCCCCGGCGTGGATCAGCTGGAGCTGGACGTGGCAGAGCGCACCTTCCAGGACCTCACCGTCTACAACGCGCCGCGCGGCGTGCGGCTGGAATGGGAAGGCGGGTCGCTGCTGCTGGAGGGGTTGAGCGCGTCTGATATCGGCGCGTCGGATGTAACCTTCGTCTGAGGGGGGGGGGCGCCGCGCGCTGTGCCGCCCCCGCGTGCCGTCAAATAATCGTCAGATCACTGTTGAGCCCGGTGGTGCTGGTGAGGCCCTCCAAGAGGATCGTGTTGCCGTTCTGGAAGTCCAGGAGCACGCCTTGGGGTGTCACGGTGCCGAACTGGCTGATCACCTGCGCCGGGGTCAGGCCGCCTCCCCAGAGTGCGTCGTCGATCTCGAGCTGGTCCACGCCGGGGGTGAAATCGGTGATCACGTCGTCGTCGAAACTGGTGCCTTCAAAGACAAACGTGTCGACACCGAGGCCACCGGCCAGCTGATCGTTGCCGTTGCCACCGCTCAGGCGGTCATTGCCCTGATTGCCGTTCAGCGAGTCGTTTCCATTGCCGCCAAAGAGCCGGTCTGCCCCCAGGCCGCCATTGGCAAGATCGTTGTTGTTGCCGCCAAAGAGCCGGTCATTGCCGCCATTGCCATTGAGCGTGTCGTTGCCATTGCCGCCGCGGAGGATGTCGTTGTTGTTGCCGCCATTGAACCGGTCATTGCCGCCGCCGCCATTGATCGTGTCGTTGCCGTTGCCGCCATTGACCGTGTCGCGCCCCAAAACGCCGCCCTGGGCAACGTCGTTGAAGACATCGTTGCCCGCGCCGAGATTGGCGAGATCACGGCCATTGCCGCCATTGACCACATCGTTGTTGTTGCCGCCATTGAGCGTGTCAGCCCCGGCATTGCCGTTCAGCGTGTCGTTGCCATTGGCGCCACTGAGCGAGTCGTTGCCATTGCCGCCATTGATCCGATCGTTGCCACCACCGCCATTGATCGTGTCATTGCCATTGCCGCCATTCACCGTGTCGCGACCCAGCGTGCCGCCTTGGGCGGTGTCCGAATAAGTATCGTTGCCATTACCGAGATTGGCCAGATCCCTGCCATTGCCGCCATTCACTACGTCGTTGTTGTTGCCACCGTTGATCGTGTCAGCCCCGGTTCCACCATTCAAAGTGTCGTTGCCGTTGCCGCCGTTGAGCAGATCATTGCCCCCACCTGCGAAAACACGATCACTCCCCGCACCTGCGATCAGCGTGTCATTGCCAAGACCCCCCGAAATCGTGTCTGTGCCGGCATCCGATTGCAGGCGATTGTCTTGCGCATTACCGATCAGGGAGGCGTTCCAGTCTCCGATCATGGTGAAGTTCTCGATACCCTGCACCACGTCCTGGCCGGCGGTGTCGGGGCTGCGGCCGTGGGTGCCCGCGACAAGATCAAGCAAAAGGATGTTGCCCGCCGGATCAAGCCCGGTGACATCGGTTTGCAGTGTGTCGTTGCCGTTTCCGCCGACAAACGTGTCCGACCCGCCCTCATTGATGATCAGGTCATTGCCATTCCCGCCATTGACGCTGTCGTTGCCGGACCCGTCCGCGATCGTGTCATTGCCCAAGCCGCCAAGCAGGGTGTCGTTGCCTGCATCCCCTGTCAGCGCATCGTTGCCACCCAGCCCCGATACCCTGTCGTTGCCCTCATTGCCAAAGAGCCCGTCACCCATGGCACTACCAGTCAAACTGTCATTTCCCAACGCGCCAAAGATCGAATCGATCCCACCACCTGCGGCAAGCGTGTCGGCAAAACCGCTGCCGATGAATTCCTCGATCCCAGACAGCGAAAAACTGTTTGAGCCATAGCCGCCCGAACCTGTGCCGCCGTCAAACGTAATCGCGGCATCTGCCAGTTCTCCGGTGATCGTGTCTCTGCCTGCTCCACCTTCGATCGTATCCGTTCCCGGCGACAAACGGATCGCGTCGTCGCCGCCTCCGGCGGATATGTTGTCGTCGGTCAGATACGTATTGACGATGTCAGGACCGGGCGAGCCGGTAAAGATCATGCCAAAGCTCCCCGCCGGATCGAGGATTTGATCGAACATGTCGGCTTGCGACACAAATGTCGCGTCACCCGGCATGCCGATCTCGGGCGCACTACCAGTAAGACCAGGCGGTAGCTGGAAGGAATACTGCACGACGACCCCGACAAAGGTTTCCAACTCACGATCCTGCGGCAGGATGAGTTGGCCAAGAGGCTCTTGCCCGGACGCCGTCATCTCGTAGAGGTTGATCGTGTGAAACGTCCCTGTGTAGTCGCCGGCTGACGCGTCCACCACCGACAGACCAACACCGACGAACTCGGTGCAATACTCGACGCCTGCAATGGTGAAATCGAAAGTTACGGTTTGGCCGATCCCATCATCATGGACCTCGTCATAGTCCGTGACGCTGTAGGCAATCGTGCCCTCAAGCGAAAGACTCCAAGGGGCGACGCCGTGAAGGTCTCCAATAGCCATGATCAAAACTCCTGAGTAGCAAGGTATAATTCAAAACGGTGTTGGGGCGGGAGCAGGCCCTGCCCCCGCGTCAGAATGGCTCAGTAACACGTCGTTTGCAAATGAAGTGCAGGACCAAGGCTCAGAAAACGCCAGTTTCGCTATCGAGCCCCGAGACGTTACCAAGCGCAAGGCACCTGGCGCTATACGCCCCTGCGTGCCGTCAGATAATCGTCAGATCATTGTCGAGCCCTGTGGTGCTGGTGAGGCCCTCCAGCAGGATCGTGTTGCCGTTTTGAAAGTCCAGGAGCACGCCTTGGGCTGTCACTGCACCGAATTGGCTGATCACTTGTGCTTCGGTCAGGCCGCCACCCCAGAGCGCGTCATCCAGCGCAAGTATGTCGGTGCCCGAGGTGAAATCGGTGATCACGTCTTCCGCGATTGTGGTGCCTTCAAAGACAAACGTGTCGACGCCGAGGCCGCCGGTCAGCTGATCGTTGCCATTGCCACCGCTCAACCTGTCATTGCCCTGGTTGCCGTTCAGCGTGTCGTTGCCATTTCCGCCAAAGAGACGGTCTGCGCCCAGGCCACCATTGGCAAGATCGTTGTTGTTGCCGCCAGAAATCAGGTCGTTGCCACCGTTGCCATTGAGCGTATCGTTGCCGTTGCCGCCGCGGATTTCGTCATTGCCGTTGCCACTGTTGAACAGGTCGTTGCCGCCACCGCCATTGATCGTATCATTGCCATTGCCGCCATTCACCGTGTCGCGCCCCAAAACGCCGCCCTGGGCAACGTCGTTGAAGACATCGTTGCCATTGCCCAGATTGGCCAGATCACGGCCGTTGCCACCGTTCACCACATCGTTGTTGTTGCCGCCGTTCAGCGTGTCGGCCCCGGCATTGCCGTTCAGCGTGTCATTTCCGTTGCCGCCGCGGATCACGTCATTGCCATTGCCACCATTGAACAGGTCATTGCCGCCGCCGCCATTGATCGTGTCATTGCCATTGCCGCCATTGACCGTGTCGCGGCCCAGAACACCGCCTTGGGCAACGTCGTTGAAGACATCGTTGCCATTGCCCAGATTGGCCAGATCCCGGCCATTGCCGCCATTGGCGACATCGTTCTGGTTGCCGCCGTTGAGCACGTCGGCACCCGCGCCACCGTTCAACGTGTCATTGCCGTTCCTGCCGGTCAGGGTGTCATTGCCATCATTGCCGATGAGCAGATTGCCCACGGCATTGCCGCGCAGATCATCCGCCATTTTTCCGCCAAGAATACCCTCGATGCTATTGTAGGTATCGCCAGCTGCATCGCTGGTATTGACGCCGGGGTTGACCAGATCGGCCACCACCGCTTCGTCGATATCATAATCGGCAAAATCAAAACCGTTGCCGCCGTTCAGAACATCCCCGCCGGCGTTGCCGTAGAGGGTGTCGCTACCATTGCCGCCGATCAGCGTGTCGCTGTCCGTTCCGATGCCGCCGTTGAGGAAGTCGTCGCCGTTATTGCCAACCAGCCGGTCGGCGCCTTCGTCGCCTTCCAGACGGTCGTTATTGCCGCCTCCGATCAGCGTGTCGTCACCCTGTTCGCCGATCAAGCGCACACCAAAGGCGACCCCGGCCGCGGTTACAAAGTCGTTGTACTGGGTGCCCCGCACCTGTTCGACATTTGTAACCGTGTCCGTATGGCCAAAGGTATCGGTGATCTGACCGGTCGCCAGGTTGCCGTTGATGCCCACGGCACCGCCGCCATACCCCTCTTCATAGCTGTAATCGACCCGGTCAATGCCATCGCGGCCGTCTATCGTGTCATTCCCGGCCAGGCCTGCATAGCCTTCATAATGCGACCCATTGGAACCGGTGATGTCATCGTCATCCTGCGACCCTTCGAAATAGTGGATAAAGGTGAAGGTGTCGTTGGACTGGCCATTGCCACTGACCGCGGTGCCACTGCCATTGACGTCGGCATTGATGGTGATGCCGCCCACCCCGCTCAGATCGGCATAGCTGATATCGGCGCCCTCATCATCCGCAAACAGAGCGGCATGTCCGAGGATTGTGTCATTGCCCAGACCGGGGCGGATATAGTCACCAAAGCCCTGCGACTCGGCACTGCCACCTGAGGCATCCAACCGATCGTTGCCATTGCCGCCATACAGCGTGTCCCGGCCATTGCCACCGAATAGCCTGTCGTTGCCCTCATCACCACGCAGGTTATCATCACCATTGTCGCCACGCAGGGTATCGTTGCCCTCATCGCCTTGCAGGCGATCATTACCGTTGCGTCCGACAATCAGGTCATTTCCGCCAAAGCCTTCCAATTCGTTGTCGGCTGCATTGCCCCGCAGCGTGTCATTGTCGTTGCGCGACCCCCGAACGTTTTCGATGTTGATCAGTGTGTCGAGAAAGGCAAAGCCGTCCCAGGTGCCGCTGGCGGTCTGCGCTGCCAGATCGACATCCACAGGCCCCACACCTGAACGGTCATAGCGTACGGTGTCGCTCCCCGCGCCGCCGTTTACCGTGTCATCGCCTTGCTCCAGGATGAAACGGTCATCCCGATCGCTGCCGATGATGCTGTCTGCCATATCCGTGGCGCGGATTTCCACGCGGCCATCTGTGCCGCTGACATTGATCTGGTCGGTAAAGCCCAGGCCGTCATTGGAAACGACACCCGTGGCGAGGTTCGCAACCAGCCCGGCTGTCGCGTCGGTATCGCCGCCACGCCGAAAATCGAGCCGAACCGCGCCGCCATTCAGCGTGATATTGTAAGTGTCGTTGCCTTCCAAGCCCGACAGACCCAACCAGCTGCCTTCGCCCACGGCGATATTGAAGGTGTCGCCAGATTCGCTACCTTGGACACCCAAGCCATCCGCCTGCATAATCCGGGCGACATCCGTGATTGTATCTGTGAAACCGGGCCCCTGAATGGTGCCTGTATTTGCATCGTCATCGATGTTGAACGTGAGCGGTGAAAAGATATTTTCGTAATCCAGCGACGCAAAGGTTTCGGGGCTGACACCGCTGAAATCATAGGTGTCGCTACCGGTGGTTGCTTCGATTTCGTCAAAGTCGAAGTTATTGCTACCCGGCGACAGTGTGTCGTTGCCAGAGGTGCCGGTCAATTCATCGCCAAACGGCGATCCCGTCACATTCACCGGACCGGTCATGAGCTCGAGAATGTTCTCCAGAGAGCCCTCGAGGTTATACCCGCCCTGCGCGCCACTGGCATCGATGGTGACCGGCGCCGCGCTGTCAAACAGAGCCGCCATAGGACCGCGATCACCCGTCTCAGCGGCCGCGAGGGCATCGTTAAAATCCACCAATCCCCAGTTGATGTCGGTGATGGTACCTTGGACGGTACTGCCATCGGAAAAGCTGATGCTCGTGATGGTGCCTGCCGTTGGCTCGCCAGAGGCGGTTAGCACAAAGCCTGTACCGGTCAGGGTTGTCACCGCGCCTGTTGCGCTGTTTTGCAGGACGAGCTCAGTGCTGGACGAGCTTGTGACACTGATCGAAGTGGCCCCGCCCGCATCAAAAAACGCATCGTCAAAAAAGTTCGAATTTGTTCCTACAAACGACAACAGCATGCTCAATGCCTCCCATTTTTTGGCACCCTATTCCCAAAAAAGATGCATTGAACGTACGACTTTAGTATCGCATTGATAAAACACCAAAATTCAGCCTTTGGTTGCGCTTAAACACGGTATGCGCGAGTTTTTTTCCGGCACCTCCCAAGAGTGTTATGTTTGGAGCTAAAGTGGTTCTCTTTGCACCAACTAACAAAGCGTCAGTGCCCGGAAGTTATCCAGTCATGTAGGGCACAGGGATCAACCTCTGCGTCGCCTTGCGAAAAGACCGCCAGGTCGCACTTCTGCTCAACGAAAAACGGAGTATCCCCTTAAACAGACGACCGGCTCACGTACAGGCATGACAAGAGGCGTCCGGCGCCCCGCTAATTGAGGCGCCAGCGTCTTTCCCCTATCCAGCCTCTCGATTTCCGTGGACCTGCTCTAGTTGTGAATCCGGATCGGCGTCAGATTACCCCCGCTTCAAATAATCGTCAGATCACTGTTGAGCCCTGTGGTGCTGTTCACGCCCTCCAGCAGGATCGTGTTGCCGTTCTGGAAGTCCAGGAGCACGCCTTGGGGTGTCACGGTGCCGAACTGGCTGATCACCTGCGCCGGGGTCAGGCCGCC
>JASJCC010000180.1 GCA_030066175.1 Paracoccaceae bacterium
CACCTCTTCCCGTTTTGTCCCAGGCGGACGGACGGCTCACGCTGTTTGCCACGGCCCAAAAGCCAAATCCGTTCCTGCGGCGACCTTTCCCGGAGTTCGACGAGGTCACGCTTTTTATGCGCAGCCAAGACGCTACCGGGGCGTGGCTGCCTTGGGAGGAGTTTGTTGAAAGAAACTTCGTCATAAACCACGACCACAGTTTCTCACCTCCCTTCGCAACCGGCATGACCGGGGATGGTCGCGCAGGCATATTCCTAGGTGAATACGCATTCATGGATCGCAAGGTGTACTATGCGCTTCAGACGGCGGCGAATGGCGCGTTTCAACGCTGGAAGTCTCTCGGTCACCCGCCTGCTGAACATGTGGCGGCCACGACTGCCACTGGTGCGGCTAATTGGTACCGAGAGGTCGTACATCTTCGCGTGGCTTCCAATTCTGATGGCAGGTTAGAGCTTGTGGCACTGGTTCGCGAATCTTTGTTGGAAAACGTTGGTGGCGTGTTACTTCAACAGCTTCCTAACTATCACCTCTGGCACATTCGCCAGGATTAGGTTGCAAACAAACCGCTGCGCGGGGCTTGGTGATCATCATCTATTTGGGCACCGCTTGGAAAAGGTTGATGCCAAAACTGTTGAAAAGCACCGTCATGCCTGGCCATCGAATACCTGATGGTAAACTGGCCCGTTTCCGACAGCACATCTTGTCCACGCTGCAAGGTTTATGACTAGCCTCAGCGGGCAACTGAGTACCACGCCGTCCAAGCTTATGGGCAATCAGGATTTGCCGTCGTCACTTTGATGATGGGGACCGCGCTTCGCGGAGTGGATAAAGTGGCAGGAGACCGTGGTGCACTGCATTGAGTAATGCACCGCCTTCGGACAATGCCGTCGCCAATGCGGTGCAAACGGTGCACAAGTCGTGATAAGGGCTCATATTGCGCCGGCTTCTTTTTGGCGGCCAAGCACCTGCGACGTCCGGGCTCTAGTCAGTTTGGAACAAGACGATGTGTGTGTCGTCTCAGAAATCAGTGCTCTGATAAAAACGTCTGAACAGCTTTGGCCGGTACAAGCGAAATCTAAAGTCCATTGAACTATGCGACGCGTACCCTTGGCCGAAATACATAACCAGAAATGCGTCGCCATCCTGGATATCTTTGGTTTCAATCAATAGATTAGCCGAGAATTCAGGGAAAGAATGAAGGCCCGGTTTGAAGAACTCGGAAATACTTGGGTTTCCAATATCAAAATCGGCTGGAGGGAACGCGCTCCAAGACCTATATACGCTGGCTTCGCGTAGATTGATCGTGTCCGCTGGGGCTCCAAGGTCACGAAATTGGCGAACAAAAATGTCCAACTTCGCACTGACATAGGGGCCTCGCCCCTCTGCCTGGCCAATATCGACGATCCCGCTGGTGTCCAAGCCTGCCTTCAGCTCGAGGCCGCAAGCCGCATCCGCGATCTCGATGAGGTAATAGATGACGAAGTCGCCACCGTCATTTCTCCCATAGACGTTTACCTCGGTTACGTCGTGCATGCTGTCTAGCGCGTAGAAAATCGGATTCCATTCCCATTCGGCGGTCGAGAATGGATAGAACCGGTTTTCCGGCATCGGAGGACTTGCTGTTGCGCGGACACCCTCCGGCCATGACGGCGGGTTGCTGAGCTTGCGGCTATCGTAAACAGAGTGACCACCAATCGACCAAGCAAGACTTTCGGATCGTGCACCGCAATCCGAGAGATCAGAGTGGTCACAACTTCTTAGCGGATCACCAGGGAACGCCCTTGCTAGCAAGGCGCAATGGAGGTGCTCCGCGAGCGCCAATTGATGGTTTGCCACAGCAGCGGGTTGGCGATCTGCCAGCAAAACCGGCGAGCCCATTGCTGGCAGTGAAGAATGCTGGGCCGCGAGTGGAAGCGTTACCAGGATAGAGAAAAGCATGGTTACAACGCCAAGCAGTTGCATTTGACACCTCGCTTTCCCTGATAAGAAGGCTGTATGCGTGTGTTCGAACGGAAACCAGTACGAAGAACAACTTCGCCGGCATTCGCAACAACTCGTGACGTAATACCCTGTTTCACAATAACTCTACCCAAGGGCTTCACCCATGGCAACGAAACGCCGCGTTCAGCATCGCGGTTTGCCTATAGCGAACCGCTTGCCCCTTTTAACTCGAGGCAGAAAACACGCATGAAAGGCTTCTACGTTGCGATGCAAAACGTGAAAGGAACCGTTCGTGCGAGAGCGCATCAGCCTGGGGCGTTTTTGATAGTTTTGCGAACCAAGTCGTTCAAACTCAAAAGCAGCAAGAACTGCCTGTTTGTCCCTGTACACTGCTACTTAGCTCGCGTTTGGGCATACAGGTTTTCTTTTCGCCACCAATGCATTTAACGCGAATCTCTTCTATTCGAACCGGCCGCTTGCTGCTCAATTCGCCGGTCGTTCCCTTAGGGATTGGAGCGAGTTTCTTTCTACCTGATACCGCGAGCGATCGGGGGATTCCGTCCTGATTCAGGACAGGCCCATCGCTCAATCAACCAAACTTGTCGCATGTGGTCAGTCTGCGCGGCGGAGGGCGTACCATTTGCGGGTCAAGGCCGTGTGGGTGTTCGGGGAGATGAGGGCGATGAGGGTTGATGTGTTGTGGGCGGCAAAGAGGATGTTGGGGGTCGCGTTGTTGTTTGTGCCCAAGACGATCAGGGCGTCTTCGGGGATGGTGGCGCGGCTGGTGAGGGTTTCGATGTCGGGGACCAGGTGGGCGACGTTTTCGGCGAGCTGGTCGATGTCTTGATCTGTGCCGGCGAGGGGGTAGAGCAGATCGTCTTCGAGATAGGCGGCGGCGAGGATTGCGCCTTTGGCGTCTTCGATAAACGTTCTGAACCATTGCGGCGGGGTCACGGGGGGTGTGGCAAGCCCGAGTGCTTTGGCCAGGTGATGTGCAGAGATCCCTCCGGTTCTTGGGGCGTCATGCATGGGCAGGGTGTGTAGCGAGACCGTTTTGGCATCCAAGAAGGAGCGCGGTAGGCTGTCGGAGAAGACCCGAAGCGGAGCGTCCGCGCCTTGCGCTGCGCTCAAGTCTTCAAAGTCGCCGGAGAATACGACTTTGCCCTGCGGATCGTACGTGCAAAACCGCAAGAGCCGTCCGCCCGCGGCGTCGCATTCCAATCGCTTTGAGCCGTCGATGTGAAAGACCAGGCGGCGCGCCAGAAGGGTTCCTGCGATCTGCCTTTGCACAAAGCGGGCGCCGTCCTCTGGTGACCGCAGGTGACAGGAGCGCGTCGGCTGGATGCCATAGGCGGCGGTTTGGTCGAGCGCGGCTCGGAGTGCTTTGTTGTGCGGGGCGTCTTGCATGTCAGGCCTTCATCCGCTGGTCTCCGCCCAGAAGGTCGCTGCAAAGCGCCTTGCCGGCGGCAAAGGTGTTGTCGATGTCACAATAGGGGGCGAAGACGCAGCACAGGGCCTCGTTGGCGCCGGGGGCCGCCCTGACGAACACGAAACAGCCTGTTGCGCGGGCGAGGATGGCGGTTTGAGGCTCTGCCGCAGGGTCGACACCCACGCCGATTGCCAGAACTTGCGCGGCGAGGGCGCAGAGATCGTCCAGATGCTCTTGCGGCCATTTCAGCGCGCCGTCCCAAGCCAGAACCGTCTTTGCCGCGATATCCGCAAAGACGACCATTTCGCACCCTGCGAAGTCTTTCCTGAATGCCTCGAGCGGTCCGATGGTCATAAGCGTCACTGCGTTGCCAGACTGATCTATGGCATGGCGGGTTTTAACGCGGCGTTAGGATGGGGCAGACCTCGGCCTTTTTGATCGGACGGGTGCGCGGGCGTGCCCGTTTCAGGGCGACGCGGCGGGGTACGACGACATCCGCGGGGGCGACCTGAGGTGCGGGCATCGGCGCGGGTTTTGGGGCGGCTGCTTGGATGGCGCCAAATACAGCCGGCGACGGATCGGCGCTGAGCGTGCCGGGCGTTTCGACAATCTCGATCAGGCTTTCGACAAACAGGTCTGCGCCAGAGCTCTCCAACGCATCGGGATCGTCGGGGTTTGACAGGGCGGACGTCAGCGAAATCGGTAAAACCTTCTTAAAGAGCCCGTCGGCCTCGCGCTGTACGCGGGCGATGACGCGGTCTCGATCCGTCTGGGTCTGCAGCTTGTCCATGCGGGTGACTAGCAGCAGGCTGCTGGCGCGCAGACGCTCGGGCAGCCGTTCCCACAGGGCGGCCTCGGATTGCCGCCAGGCTTGGGTTGCCGGGGTGCACCAGATGACGCCATCGGCGCGGGTCAACACCCTTTCCCACACGTCTTGCGGCATGTTGGGATCAGAGGTGCCCGGCATGTCGATCAAGTCGCAGAACTCAAGCACGTCGGTTTCCAGAAGAATTCGGACCGCCTGGGTTTCTTTGTGCGAGACGGTGCCGAGGTCTTGGGAGGAGATCGGGACCTCGGCACCGGTATTGTCGATCCGGTGCAGCGATGGTGCGCCGTAGCTGTACCACACCGGTGGCAGCTGCGTCGCCGTGACCTTGACCGGTGACACGTCATGCCCGAGCAGCAGATTGGCCAGCGTGCTTTTGCCGGCGCTGAATTCGCCCATCAACGCGATCCTGGGCTTGCGGGCGGCGGGTTCGGGGCTGTCGAGCGGTGACAGGTGGTCTTCGATCATTGGGTTGCCTCCAGATTGTGCCATGGGTCACGTCCGGTCTGGGCCGCCACATCGGCGGACTTGGCCTGCGAGACCGGCGGCTGCTGTCCGGTCTCGGGATCTGCCATGCCGAGGATGATCTTGCGGTTGGCGGCCAGGAACTCGGCCAGGGTCGCAACAATGGCTTCCTCAAAGCGTTCGACATTGTCCGACAGCAGTGTTTGCAGCATGGGCTGCGTTTCTTGCTGGATCAGGTTGGCAAAATCGTCTGCGCAGGCCTGATAGCCTTTTCGCCGCCGCCAGAAGCGGGACCACCAGCTACCTTGCAGGTCCAGCGCGATGGTCTGGCCCAGCACCACCGGGGGATCGGGTTGCGGCAGGGGTGGCGGGTCGATGGTCGGGGTCTCGGAGCCAAGATCGAAGGCCTTCTGGTAAAGCGCGCTGAGATCGGCCGCTGCCGCGGCCAGGCTTTCGCTGCCGTGGCGCGACGCCGCCTGCACGTGGCGCTGGAACCCCGAGCGCAGCAGGACGCGAAGACCGCAGGGATCGTAAGTCCAGGCCTCAAGCTCACCATAGGTTTCCAGATGTTTGATAACCTCCGCGGTGGCCCGCTGGACAAAGACCTGGCGGGATTTCTCGATCCGCTCGACCAGCCCGTGCTGCAGCGGCGCCAATCCGGTCATCAGCCGGGACCGGGCGTTGAATTCCACCTCGTCCAGCGCTTTTTCCAGCTCATCAAGGCTTAGCCGGCAGCCCCCGTCCGGCTGTGTGGCCTGCGCCTGGATCGCGCTGGCTGCGGACAGGCTTTGTTCGAGGTTGCCGATCTTGATTTCAAGCTCGTCCAGCATCTTGGCGCCGGCACCCGCATCGATCCGGGCGGCGATGGTCTGGCCCAGCGCCTCCATGCCCGACAGATGCCAGACCAGGTCTTCGAGCGTATCGAACGGGTTGTCGGCCACGTGGTTTTCTTCGGCCCAGCTCAGCAGCGCCTCGGCGCTGTCCCGCGGCAGGGCATCGACCGTGCCGGCCATGGCGTGACTGGCCCAGACGCCACAACCAAAGATCACCTCGACGTCTTTCGGCCCGCCATGTTTGCCCAGGGTTTCAAGAATGCTGGCGCGGATCTCCGGTACTTCGCGCGCCGGGTTGGCCAACTCGTCGATCCGGTTGACGAAGATCACCACATCGCGCGAGGCGACGTTCGAAATCATCCGGATCAAGGCCAGGTCAACCGAGGTGAGCGCCTGCGTGGCCGACAGCACCATGACGCAGAGCCGGCTGCCGCGCAGGGCATTGATGGTGATCTGTTCGCGGATCATGAAGGTATCGTTGACGCCGGGGGTGTCGCGCACGCAGAGCCCGATGGGCAATTCCGGCTGCGTCAACCAAAGATCGGCGCTGCGCGTGATGTCGGCAAAGCGCCCTTTCTCGCGGTCGCTGCTGGCCTCTTCCCAGAAGTCATCGCCGATACAGACATAGCGTTCGATGAGGCCGGCATCGAAATTGTCATAGTCATGCGATTGACCCAGCAAGAGCTCAAAGCGCCGGCCGAGCCGTTCGCGCGACTTTTCCCGCATCTGTTCCAGCTGGGCGCGCACCTTTTCCAGTTCGTCATCCGCCCCGGCGCGATTGGCCAGCTCGCCCATGCGGCCGCCACGCTGCACAAGATGGGTCCATTCGTCTTCGGTGAAGAATTTGAATGAGGCGTTCTGGCTTTCGCGTCGTACGGCAGGCCTGAGGTGCAGGGAGGTGACAACCGAGGTCCAGGGATTCACATCGGCGGGCAACAGGTCGTTCCAGCCGGTCATGGCGTTGACCAGCGTAGTCTTGCCCGCCTTGACCTGGCCGATCATCGTGACGCTGGGCTCAAACGCGCGCAGCTTGCTGCGCAAGTGTCGGGCGCGTTCGGCAATTGAGGCGTTCGACGACTGGCAGGCCTCTTGCAGGCGGGTGTCAAACGCAGCCAGTTTGTCTGCCAGAGGGCGGAACCCGGCAAAGCTCTTTTCCAGCAGCGGCATTGGGATCGCGTTGGGGGTCTTCATTGTGTTGCTCCTGCGGGTCTTTTGCCCTTGGTCGCGCCGGGCGCTGGCGCTAGGCGGCCAGCGCAAACTCCATGTCCTGGCGCACTTGCGCCAAGAGCAGAGCGGCCTCGGTGGTTTGGGTGTCGCTGCCTTCCAGTCCAAGCAGCAGGATCAGATCGTCAGCCTCGCGCAGCGTGTCCTGCAGGGCGGGCCAGGTGGCGCCAAAGGCGTGCTCGGCCTCGGCGAGTTCGAGCATCTGTTGAAGCGCGTCCTGAAACCGGGGGATCAAGCTGTCGGTATCGTTTTTTGTGAGCGCGGCTGAGGCCTCCCGCGCGGTCTGGCGCAGATGCAGGATCAGGCGCGACAGCACAGCGCGCGCTTCGGGGGGTGGCGTTTCGGCGCCTGGTTTGACGGTGACAACGGTGGCGGTGTTGCTTTGCGGGGCAGCTGTTGCAGAGGGTTCGGGGGCGTGTTGTTCGATGAAAAAGCTGGCGATGTCGAGGTCCGCCGCGCGGGCTTCATCGATCATCCGCGCCAGCCGCTGCCGCAGCAACGCTGCTGAGGCCGGTGCCAGGCCAGTCTGATCGAGCGTCACGGTACACCAGTTCGGTTCAAGCGCGGGAGCCGGGGCGTTCGACGGCACCGATGTGCCCTCAATTGAGGACGCAATCATCAAGGCGTGGTTCTTCAACGTTTCCGGCCCGTCGCGCCACATGGCCTGTTCCTCGGCCGTCCAATGCTGTGTGCACCAAATCGCGATGTCGCAACGTGGTGCGGCCCAAGCGAGGGCGGCGGCCATATCCTGCGGCGATGGATCGGCGACCACGTCCATCAGGCTGGTCTCGGTCAGCGTGGCCAGCGGCAAGCCGAGCTCAGCCATGGCCACAGTCGGAGAAGGCGCAAAAGGCAGGTCGGCGTGGGCCGCGCTTGTGTCGCCATTGTTGTCGGTCAAAGTGAGGCTGGCCTGGGGGGCATAGCGGATCAGAACGGGGGCGATTTGCGCGCCGGGGCGCAAGACTGCCTCTTCGGCAAGTGCATTGATCACCGCCGCCTTGCCGGCCCGCGGCAAGCCAAAGACCGCCACACAGACCGGCGTTTGCAGGCGTTCGATCATGCGCTGGCACCGCGCGGCGGCGCGGGGTGACAGGCCGGGCTGATCCAGCGTGGCCTGAAGGCGCAATATGGTGGCAGCCGCGTCGGTCATAGCGCGGAGCGCCCGATGAGAAGCGCCGCCGCGCTTTGGCGCAGATGCGCGAATCCGCGGCGTAGCGCAGAGATGCGCCACGGGTGTGAGGTGTGTTCGGCGGCTAGGTCGGGGTGGTCCGCTTCGGCAAACCGCGGTTTGATCACGATGATCGAGACATTGTCTTGGTCAGGCGCGTTTTGATGCGCCACGGCATGCAACAGGGCGTGGCTGATCTGCTGGCTGGGGGACTCACAATACCGTTGCAGGATCGCGCAGGTCAGATCTGTTTCCAGCGCCTCCAGGCCGTCACTTGCCATGAGAACGATGTCCCCTGGCAGCAGGTCGATCGGTTCGGTCGGGCAGTCGATCTTGTTGATGTCAGCCCCGACCAAGGCCGATGTCAGGCAATTGCGCTGCGGATGAAGCCGCCCGTCTTCTTCGCTGAGTTCGCCCTGACGCACCATCAGGTCAATCTGCGGCGCCAGGGAGTGAATTTCGTTGAGCCGGAACAACTGATTGTCCCGAAAGAGGTAAAGCGCTGAATCGCCTATAGAAATCCAGCTCAGGGCGCCGTTTTGCAGGACGGTTGTGATGACGGTTCCGCCCATACCTTCTTGCCCCAGACCGGCGGTGATCTGGTCGCGCAGGCCCTGATTGGCGGCCAGGATCGCCTGTTGCAGGCGGTCGCGGACCTCGCCGTGGCCTTGGGTCTCGGAACGGTCCGACAGGCAGATCGACGCGAAGACTTCCGACACGATGATGCGCGATGCCAGATCGCCGTCATCGTGTCGGAAGTCTTCGCGTCGATCTGCCTGTCGGACCGTTCCGAGACCCAAGGCCACGGCGAGGTCCGCGACCGCCTGCAACAGGCGATCCTGGCCGCCAATCAGGGCCTGCGCGA
>JASJCC010000041.1 GCA_030066175.1 Paracoccaceae bacterium
ACACCATCACCTGGTGTTCAAGGCCCACCCTTTGGAGGATGGCCGCACCCCCGTGCGCCGGAGCATCAAGGCCTATGCCCGCGAATTCGGCGTGTCCGACCGCGTTCATTTTGTCCGCGGCGGCAAGCTTGCTCAGCTTTTGAACGACGCGCGCACCGCCGTCACAGTGAATTCTACTGCCGGGCAACAAGTGCTGTGGCGCGGAATTCCGCTCAAGGTGTTTGGCGACGCGGTGTACTCGAAACCCGAGTTTGTGTCTTCGCAATCGCTGGCGGAATTCTTTTCCACTCCGGCCCGCCCCGACAACCGCGCCTACAAGGATTACCGCCGGTATTTGCTGGAAACTTCGCAACTTCCCGGTGGGTTTTACTCCGCCCGCGGCCGCCGGCAACTGCTCCGTCAGGTGGTCGATATGATGCTGTCACCCGACGATCCCTATGACGCCTTGCGCCGCGGCACCGCGGCCCCACGGCAACAGTTGCGGTTGGTGCACTGAGCCTCTGAGACCCAAGCACTGGCGTTTCACACCGGATTCCGGTACCTTACAAAAAAAACTTGAGGCAGAAATACAGGTCGAGGAGACCGAGCAGTGAAAAACCTCCCCTCCCGGTGGGCGCGTTCTGTCGCCCTTCTGGTCGCGGTGTCCGTTGTGGCATCTTGCGGCCTTCCCCGCGTTGGCCCCAACAAACGCGAAATCTTTGCAGGATCGGTGCAGCGCCAAGGCGACGCCTTTATCGTGTCGGTCAATGACCGCGTGACCCAAGCCACCGCCGTGGTCCCCGCGCTTGGCTTTTCCGAGCAGTTCAAGAACGCCGCCCAGCTGGGGTCAGACACCATTCAGCCCGGAGATACACTGGGTCTGACGATCTGGGAAAACGTCGATGACGGGCTTCTGGCGAGCGAGGCGGCAAACTCCACAGTGCTGGAAGAGGTGCAGGTTGACGGCTCTGGGTTCATCTTTGTGCCCTATGCCGGCCGGATCAAAGCCTCGGGCAACACGCCCGAAGCGGTCCGCCGGATCATCACCGCCAAGCTCGAAGACCAAACACCGGATCCGCAGGTGCAGGTGCGTCGCCTGGCCGGGGACGGCTCGACCGTCAGTCTCGTGGGATCGATCGGTGGCCAGGGCGTCTACGCCATCGAGCGCCCGACCCGCACCTTGTCGGCAATGCTGGCGCGCGCGGGTGGTGTGACCATCGAACCCGAGATCGCGCAGATCACCGTGTTGCGGGGCGAAGAAAAGGGCAAGATCTGGTTTCAGGACCTCTACAACAACCCGCAATTCGACATCGCCTTGCGTGGCGGCGACCGCATCCTGGTCGAGGAAGACACCCGCGCCTTTACAGCCTTGGGCGCCACCGGCACGCAGGCCCGCGTGCCGTTTGAATCCCAGACGCTGTCGGCGGTCGAGGCGATTGCCCAGGTCGGCGGCTTGCTCGCCACCTCGGCCGATCCCACCGGTGTCTTTGTCTTCCGCAACGAACCGGCCGAGATCTCCAACCAGGTGCTGGGCCGCAGCGATCTGATCGGCGCGCAGCGTATGGTCTATGTGCTTGATTTGACGGAACCAAACGGCATGTTCATGGCCCGCGACTTCGTGATCCGCGACAGCGACACGCTCTATGTGACCGAAGCACCGTTCACCCAGTGGAACAAGACCATTGCCGCCTTGACCGGCACGCTGGGTGCCGTGACCACGCTGACCTCGGCGGCCGATACGCTCGGCGGGGGAGGCTGACAATTGTGACCCAAAACGAGGGACAGGGTCGCGCCGGGGACACATCTCCCCGGCGCCTTTTTGTCTACAATGGCGGGTTTTTCACGCAAAGGCGGCTGCGGCGCATGTTGGCGCTTGCCGGCTATCGCATTTCTTTGGGACTGCCGCAGTCGGACGATCTGGTCGGCATCTGGGGCGCCTCCCCCACCGCGCACCGGGGTTTGGCCGTGGCAGAGAGGCGCGGCGCGGCGGTTGTGCGGATCGAGGACGCGTTTCTACGGTCCCTGCAGCCGGGACGGTCGGGCGAGCCGCCCCTTGGCCTCTTGATCGATCACAGCGGTATGCATTTCGACGCGCAGACGCCGTCCGATCTGGAAACCTTGCTGGCCACCCATCCGCTCGACGACTCCGCCCTGATGGCCCGCGCCCGCGGTGCCATCGCGCGTATCCGCGAGGCGCATCTGACGAAATACAGCGCCGTGCAGACCGATCTCGACCCGCCTGAACCAGGCTATGTCTTGGTGATCGATCAAACCCGCGGCGATGCCTCAGTCCGCGCCAGTCGCGGCGACCGCGCACGGTTTCTCGAGATGCTGACCTGCGCCCGGCAGGATTATCCAAACACGCGGATCATCATTAAGTCGCACCCCGAAACGCAGGCCGGGCACCGGCCCGGCCACTACCGCGACAGCGATCTGACCGATCTTGTGACGATGGACGACAGGCCGATTTCGCCCTGGATGCTGCTGGAAGGCGCCGTCGCGGTCTACACGCTGTCATCACAAATGGGGTTCGAGGCGATCCTCGCCGGGCATCGTCCGCGCGTGTTTGGCACGCCGTTTTACGCCGGATGGGGCCTGACAGAGGACGAAACACCCGTAAATCGCCGCCGACGCCGCCTGTCACGCGCGCAACTCTTTGCGGCGGCGATGATTTTGTTTCCAAAATGGTATGATCCGTATCGAGATCGTTTGTGCGAAATCGAAGACGTTTTGGCCTGTCTCGAAGCCCAAAGCCGCGCGTGGCGCGAAGATCGTCAGGGTTGGGTTGCCCGAGGCATGCGGCTGTGGAAAAGAGCACCGCTGCAGAAGTTTTTCGGTGCGCAGAGGCGGTTACGCTTTGAGGATGATGTGGAGAAGTCCCGTACTTTGGCCGCGTCCTTGGACCGGCGCGAGATGGTTTGGGCTGGCAAAGCAATTCCTCAGGATACAGCGTGTCGGATCGAAGACGGATTTCTCCGTTCACGCGGTCTCGGCGCAGAGTTGATCCCGCCGCTGTCCCTCGTTGTGGATAAGTCTGGGGTTTACTACGATCCAACGCAAAATTGCGACCTTGAGAGCCGGATTCGCGAGATATCAGGCGCCTTACGGCTTGATCAAACCGAACGATCTGAGGCGCTGATGCGCGCAATAAGAGCAAATAAACTGTCAAAATACAATCTTTCCGAAAAGTTACCCCCAATCCCATCCGGCCACCGGATCCTCGTGCCTGGCCAAGTGGAAGATGATGCCTCGATCCTCAAGGGCAGCCCTGACATCCAGTCAAACGAAGCGCTTTTGCGTCGCGCACGTGAAGAAAACCCAAGCTCAGTCATCCTTTACAAACCGCACCCGGACGTACGCGCAGGCTTGCGCAAGGGTGTCGTACAAGACGCTGAAAGGTATGCGGATTTGGTGATCGAGCAAGGTGACATCGGGGCGCTTTTGCTGAACGTTGACGAGGTCTGGACACTGACCTCACTGACCGGATTCGAGGCGTTGTTGCGCGGCTGTCGCGTCACAGTGCTGGGCGCCCCGTTCTATGCCGGTTGGGGCCTAACGCGCGATCTTGGGCCGGTGCCGGCGCGGCGCATGGGTGGCCCGCGGCCCTCTCTCGAAGAGCTCGTGCACGCCACAATGATTGATTATCCACGCTATTTTGACCCTGTGACCAACCTACCCTGCCCCGTCGAAGTGGTGGTGGATCGTCTGGCAACCGGCCAAGTGCCAAAACCTGGGCCGATTAACCGGACGCTGGCGAAACTTCAGGGCCTGTTTGCCAGTCAGGCGCATCTCTGGCGGCGTTGATTGCTACCGTCGCTTCGCCCGTTTACTATTTGTTAATGGATGTGAATCCGAGCTGTGCACCGGGTTATCCACAGGCCCACAGCGTGCTGCAACACGCGCAAGACCCTACAAACGCAGGTTAATTGGCCGCAGACACACGCCGCCAAACATGTTGGATATCACCGCCATGCACAGCAACCTCGGCCAGTTCAAATCGTGGCGCTTGTGCCAAGCGGACGACCCCAAGCGCCCCCAAACCCGGCTGGCCCTCGGCGCCGAGGGCAATGCCCGCGCTGAACACGTGCAATTCGTCGACCAGATCCGCTGCCAGAAGCGAGGCGGCCAATTGGCCGCCACCTTCACAGAAAACCCGCGTAAGCCCCTCTGATCCTAGGTTTTTCAGCATCGCATGAGGATCAATCCGACCGGCGATAACCGGGCAATCGATCAGATGCGCCTGCAAACGCCGCCAGGCCTCGCGCCGTTCCGGCACGGCATCGGGGCCGTGGCACAGCCAGACCGGCACGTCCCCGGCACTCCTCGCCAGCTGCCCCATCAAAGGCACGTCGAGCAACCGCGACACGACAACCCGCACCGGCTGCGCGACGTCGCCAAAGCCCCGCACCGTCAACGACGGATCATCGGCCCGCGCCGTCCCGGCCCCAACAAGAACGGCGTCTGCCCGGGCACGGAGGCCATGCACCGCCCGCCGCGCCTCAGGCCCGGTGATCCACTGGCTTTCACCGGTGGCCGTGGCGATCCGTCCATCGAGGCTGAGGGCAAGCTTCAAAGTCACATGCGGGCGGCCCTCGGTCACACGCAGGAAAAAGCCGGCATGATCACGCGCAGCCTCTTCAGCACGCACCCCGGTGACAACCTCTACACCCACATTGCGCAAAATATCGAAGCCGCGCCCGGAAACCCGCGGATCGCTGTCAGACAGCGGCGCCACAACCCGCGCAATGCCGGCGGCGACCAAGGCCTCTGCGCAGGGCGGCGTCGCGCCGTGATGCGCGCACGGTTCTAGCGAGACATAGGCGGTGGCGCCGCGCGCCGCGTCTCCTGCCGCTGCCAGCGCCTCGGTTTCCGCGTGTGGGCGCCCGCCCGCCTGGGTCCAGCCACGCCCCACCACGCGGCCGGCCTGAACGATCACGCAGCCCACGGCCGGGTTTGGCCAGCTGCGCCCCATGGCCCGGCGGCCCAGCCGCAAGGCGTGGGCCATATGCCGGTCGTCTGAAGGGCTCACTTGTCTTCTTTGGGCTCGGGCCGGAGTTCGCTGACAAACTTGTCAAAGTCATCAGCTGCCTGGAAGTTCTTGTAAACGCTGGCAAAACGCACATAGGCGACGGTATCGATCCGGGCCAACGCCTCCATCACAATCTCACCGATCGTCTTGGAGTCGATGTCGGTTTCCCCCATCGATTCCAGCCGCCGCACGATGCCCGAAATCATCTGATCCATCCGTTCCGGCTCGACCGGGCGCTTCTGCAAGGCGATGCGGATCGAGCGTTCCAGCTTGTCGCGGTCAAAATCTTCGCGCCGGCCGTTGCTTTTAATCACCACCAGATCGCGCAACTGCACCCGTTCATAGGTTGTAAACCGCCCGCCGCAGGCGGGGCAGAAGCGGCGGCGCCGGATCGAAACGTGATCCTCGGCGGGCCGCGAATCCTTTACCTGTGTGTCGATATTTCCGCAAAACGGGCAGCGCATGGACGTCCCTCTTCTTTTTCTGCCTCATAGATGGGGTTGGCCCCCACTTATCCACAGCCACTATAGGTGAGCCGCCACACTTTGGGTAGAGGGGATTTCGTGACGCAACATGCGGGTGCTGTGACCGCGCCACAGCGGTCAGCCGGGGATGTGCCAATGACGCCCGCGCACGGTTTCGACGTATTCCGGCCAGGGCAGATCAATCGGCGCGGGATAATCGCAGAGCGGTGGGATATTGCCGGCGGCGTCCTTGCGCTGTTCGAACTCCTGCCAGGCGGCTTGGCGCGCATCGTTGTCCATGAGCAGCCGGAGCGCTGTGTGGGACAGCACCCGCGCCGCGCAGATCACGGTTGGGTCAATCGTCGCCGGGATACCGCCCAGAGCGTTCATCGCCCAAGGCGGGTACGGCCCGCCGCGCAACGCTGGGCGCGCGATGTAGAGCCGCGCAGTGGGGGCATGCCATGACATTTCGGTATAGTCGTCCGAAGTGCTGTTGGCCTGGGCGGGCGGCAAGTCGCGACGCAGGATCGCTTCGGCGGCCTCAGGGGCGATCAGGGACGTGCATTCGGGGATCAGGGGCTGCGTATCAGCGGTGCCGGTGCAGGCTTCCTGCACCTGCCGGGCGATCTGCAACGCGTCCTCAGGCCACACCGGCGCACCGACCTCCTGCAAAGCCTGCCAGGTAAGCGCGGCCAGCGCGTGATTGGCCAGACCCGGGCGCGATTTGCTGACCCAGTGGCGCTCGACGCGACACCCGGTCAGGGCTGCGGCATACTCAGCCACGCGGTCCAGATGGGCGGTGATCTGCTCGGCCATCTGCAGGTCCGGCGTCCGGATCATGTATTGCAGATCGGCGCGCCGCGCCGGCAGATTGTCGGCGCTGGCCTGACCAGTGGCGAGGATCGCCTCAGACACCGACCAGCCGCCACGATGCGGCAGCATGGAATCGCGAAGGCTGCGGGCGGTCTGGTACATCAGCATCAGCGCGTCATTGGCCCCCGGCGCGCGGATATCGCTATGCGCCTGCGGGATCGGGGCGCCATCTTGCGCGCCCCAGTCTTGCGGCGCATCACAGTGAAACCGATAGACCATGGCGTAGGCGGCGCCACAATGCGTGTCCCAACGCACGGTATTGCAGAGCGGCAGCATGTAGAATGGGTGGAACGACAGCATCGCCGCCAGCCCGTCGTAATAGCCCTGCGCCGCGTGGATCGGCTTGGAGCCACGCAGCTTTTCCGCCGGCTCGCCGGTAAAGCGAAGACCGCCGGGGATGCCAAGACGCTCCATCGCCGCCTTGGTCGCCAAGAGCCCGCCCAGACTGCCGATCCCCAGTGCCGAGTGTGGGTCGGTATGGCCGGCGGCCATGACACCTAAGCCGTCGCGTGGCGCCTCATGCGGTGCCGCCGCCTGGCAATTGCCCGGCACGGCGTCGTATTCCGCGTACATGCCGATCGCCGGCCCCGGCCCGTTTGACCATTCGGCGCAAAAGGCGGTGGGCATGCCGCCTGAACTTTCTTCGACGGTGAAGCCCTCTGCGCGCAAGCGGTCCACGTACCAGCGGGCGGAGCGGTATTCGCGCCAGGCCGGTTCGGCATAGTCAAAGATCAGCGACGTCCAGTACGAAAGCTCGGACGCGCGTGTGACAATCAGGGCGTCAGCGGTTTGGGTGGCGTCTTTCAGGGTCATGGGTCAGCGTGGTCTCGGCGGATGCGCGCTGTCAACGACCCAGATGCGCGACCACCTCGCGCCGATGCGGGGCGGTGCGGTGCTCAAAGAGGTAGATCCCCTGCCAGGTGCCCAGACGCATCCGGCCGTCCTGCACTGGGATTTGCAGCGTCACCGGCAAAAGCGCCGCTTTGATATGCGCCGGCATGTCGTCCGGCCCTTCATAGGTGTGCCGCAGATAGTGCATCGAAGGATGATCAGAGGGCGGTACCAGCCGCTCGAAAAACGCCGCCAGATCGGTCTGCACCTCGGGATCGGCGTTTTCCTGGATCAAGAGGCTCGCCGAGGTGTGGCGGATCATCAGGGTCAACAGCCCATCCCCTTGTACCCAACGCGCCACGTTACCCGTGAACTCGTAAAGCCCCGGACCGGCCGTCTGGATCGTGAACGTGGTCTGCATCGGCGCCTCCCTGCTCTTGTCAGAGCAGAGGTGTTGACCGTGGGCAAGCCCCTTGGCCTTATGCCTTGGGCCGCAGGGTCAGTTTGAGGCCCAGCAGCACCCAAGGTGCGGCATGGAGCAGCATGTCGAAGATGTCGATGGGTCGGCTCAGGGTGCCGGCGAACAGCATCTTGAGCTTTTCCCACAGATGCGGCTCGGGTGTGAAGGGCGCCAGGCCAAGCGTTAGGCACAGCACCAGCAGCAGCCAAATCGGGATACCGGCAAGAACGACACGCAGCCTGGCCATCCCCCTACCCGAAGAGCCGATCACCCATCTGGTCGATCATCTGCTGCGCCTTTTGGATCGCGGCCTCTTCCGCGCTTTCGCGGTCGCGCAGGACGTCTGCGCGGATCAGGTGGTGCTCTTTGGTCTCGCCATCCACCTCTTTTTCGATCCGCGCGGCGAGGCGAAACTGGCCATCCTCGGCCATCGGTTCGGGGTAGATGCGGAACCCTTCGTATTCGACCGGCTCGGCGGAGGGCGCGCTTGCCGCGCTATCGCCACCCCCGAACAAGCGTGAAAACCAAGACATCCCGCGCGCCTTACTGGTCGAGGAACGACCGCAGCTTGCGCGACCGCGACGGGTGTTTCAGCTTGCGCAGCGCCTTTGCTTCGATCTGGCGGATGCGTTCGCGGGTGACGCTGAACTGCTGACCCACCTCTTCCAGCGTGTGGTCTGTGTTCATGCCGATACCAAAGCGCATGCGCAGCACGCGTTCCTCGCGCGGTGTCAGCGACGACAGCACCCGCGTCGTGGTTTCCTTGAGGTTGTCTTGAATGGCGGCGTCCAAGGGCAGAACGGCGTTCTTGTCCTCGATGAAATCGCCAAGCTGGCTGTCTTCCTCGTCACCAATCGGGGTTTCCAGCGAAATCGGCTCCTTGGCGATCTTCATCACCTTGCGGACCTTTTCCAGCGGCATCTGCAGCTTTTCGGCCAGCTCTTCCGGCGTCGGTTCGCGGCCGATCTCATGCAGCATCTGGCGGCCGGTGCGCACCAGCTTGTTGATCGTCTCGATCATGTGCACCGGGATACGGATCGTGCGGGCCTGGTCAGCGATCGAGCGGGTGATCGCCTGGCGGATCCACCAGGTTGCGTAGGTCGAAAACTTGTAGCCGCGGCGGTATTCGAATTTGTCCACCGCCTTCATCAGGCCAATGTTGCCTTCCTGAATAAGATCAAGGAATTGCAGCCCGCGGTTGGTGTATTTTTTGGCAATCGAGATCACCAGGCGCAGGTTCGCCTCGACCATTTCTTTCTTGGCCTGGCGCGCCTCTTTTTCGCCCTTCTGGACCTGCTGCACGATGCGGCGGAATTCGCTAATATCGAGGCCGACATACTGGCCGACTTGCGCCATGTCAGCGCGCAGCTCTTCGACCTTGTCGGTCGAGCGTTCGATGAACATCTGCCAGCCGCGGCCGGACTTTTCGCCCATCCTTTCAAGCCAGTTCGGATCCAGCTCGTGCCCGCGATATTCCTCGATGAATTCGCGCCGGTTGATCCGCGCTTGGTCGGCCAGCTTCACCATCGCGCTGTCGATCGACATGATGCGCTTGTTGATGCCGTAAAGCTGGTCGATCAGCGCTTCGATCCGGTTGTTGTGCAAGTGCAGTTCATTCACCAGCTCGACAATCTCGGCGCGTAGCTTTTGGTAACGCTCTTCGTCCTTGGTCGTGAACGAGCCATCCTCGTTCAGCGTGGCGGAGATGCGGCTGTCCTGCATTTCAGCCAGCTCTTCGTAATCGCGCGCAATCCGGTCGAGCGTCTCCAGCACCCGCGGCTTAAGCGCGGCCTCCATCGCGGCAAGCGACATGTTGGCCTGCTCGTCATCGTCGTCATCATCGTCGCGCACGATGGGATTGCCGTCGGCGTCCAGCTCGGGCTCACCCTCGGCTTTGTCCTTTTCGGCGGTAGCGCTGACCACGTTGCCGGTGTCGACCACCGGCTCATCAATCTCGCCATCCTCACCCATCTGGCCAGAAAAGGTGGTTTCCAGATCGATCACGTCGCGCAGCAGGATGTCCTCGGACAGCAGTTCCTCACGCCAGATGGTGATCGCCTGGAAGGTCAGCGGGCTTTCGCACAGCCCCGCGATCATCGTGTTGCGCCCGGCCTCGATCCGCTTGGCAATCGCGATCTCACCCTCGCGGCTGAGCAGTTCGACATTGCCCATCTCGCGCAGATACATGCGCACCGGGTCGTCGGTACGGTCGAGCTTTTCGGTAGTGCCGGTCGAGACCGCGACTTCGCCGGGTTTCTGGGTCTGCACCAGGTCGGTGGTGCCCTTGTTTTCCTCGACCTCTTCGCTCTCTTCCTCTTCGGTGACCTGGATGCCCATTTCCGACAGCATCGACATCACGTCCTCGATTTGGTCCGAACTGACCTGATCGGGCGGAAGCACCTGGTTGAGCTGATCGTAGGTGATGTAGCCGCGTTCCCGCGCCTCGGCGATCATCTTCTTGACCGCGGCCTGGCTCATGTCCAGGCCAACCTCTTCTTCCTGTTCCGGGGCTTTGGCGTCGTCGGTATCTTTAGCGGCCATGCAATGCTCCTGACTAAGGGCGGGGTGATTCGCTCAAAACGAATCATTCACGACTTTTAGTGATTCGCCCACCCATCTACCTTTGTTTCTTTACGCTTTCCTTACCCGAAGGGCTAGGTGCGCCCGGGCTTTTCGAATCGAATCCCGTCAGTGAGCGCGGTAAACGCGTCACGTTCTTCCCTGTCGATATGGGCCCCGTTCGGCCCCACATCAAACTCCGCGTCCTCGCCCGCCTCGGGCTTCATCGCGCGATTGCGCGCTTTGGCCGCCTGTGCGACACGCCAAGTCAGCGACTCGCTCGGCACATCGGCCAGGTCTTGTTCGGCTTCGGCAATTTCCATCGCCAGGCCGCGTTCGGCGTCCAGTTTTGCCAGCTCTTCGGCCACTGACATCCGCACAAGTGCGGCATCAGCGTCCTTGCGCAGGCAGGGCACCACCCGGAGATGGCCCGCAGAGAGCAGTGTTTCAAGGGTCTCGGCGCCGATTGCCGCTTCGGCCTGTTGGCGCGTTTCCTCGGCTGTGGCGTCCTCGCAACGCAAGAGCACGTCGCGCAGCCGCGCGTGGTGCGGATTGGCGCAGGGCATTTCTTCCAACTGGCGGTCAAATCCGCCGATGATTTCTGGCGCCGACAGAAGGGCGGCCAGGATGACAAGCTCACGCATCTCGGCCTGAACCGCGTCCCCACCCTGCGCCAGAGGCGAAGACTTCGTCGACGCCAGCGGTTGCGCGGTGTCCTGCCGCCACGCACCCCCACGCGCACGTGCCTTGGGGGTCGGACGGAAGAGCTCCCAACGCAAATCCTTGATCGCCTGCCCATAATGGTTGCGCACCGACGGGTCCTTGATCGTCATAATCCGCTCGCGCAGCGCCTTGTCGAGCGCCGCTTTACGTTCCGGGCTGTCAAAGCTGCGGCCCTCGGTTTCGCGCCGCCAGAGCAGCTGCACCATCGGCAAGGCCGCATCAAGTGCCGCCTGCAGCGCCGCCGGCCCCTCGGCACGGATCAGATCATCCGGGTCCTTGCCCTCGGGCATCAGGGCAAAGCGCAGGCTCTTACCCGCCTCCAGCAACGGCAAGGCCAGATCAATCACCCGAAACGCCGCGCGCAAGCCCGCGCCATCGCCATCCAGCGCGATGATCGGCTCATCGGCAATCCGCCACATCAGCTGCAATTGCGGTTCGGTCACCGCGGTGCCCAAAGGCGCCACCGCCGCCCCAAAGCCGGCCTCTACCAAAGCGATCACATCCATATAGCCTTCGGCCACAATCAGCGGCTGGCCTTTGCCAGCGGCCTCCCGCGCAGGCGCGAGATTGTAAAGGTTGCGGCCCTTGTCAAAGAGGTCGGTCTCGGGTGAGTTCAGGTATTTGGCGTTGTCGGACGGATCCATCGCCCGCCCGCCAAAGGCGATCGCCCGCCCCCGCCCATCGCGGATCGGGAACAGGATGCGGTTGCGAAAGACGTCATAGGGTTTGCCGCCCTTGTTCGACGGTTTGGCCAGCCCCGCACCCAGGATCAGCTCTTCGGCCACACCTTTACCACGCAAATGATCACAGAGGGTCTGCCAGCCCGCCGGCGCAAACCCCATCTCAAATCTATCCTGCGTTGCCTGCGCCAGCCCCCGCCGCTCCAAATAGGACCGCGCCTCGCCCGCCGCGGCGGTCTTCAATTGCAGGCGATAAAACTGAACCGCCTGCTCCATGACCTCGGTCAGCTGGGTGCGTCGGTCGGCCTTTTCCTGCGCCCGCGGATCGCGCTGCGGTATCTGCATCCCAGCCTCTTGCGCCAGGATCTCCACCGCCTCCATGAACCCCACATTCTCGCTTTCGCGGACAAAGCTGATGGCGTCCCCGCTGGCCTGACAGCCAAAGCAATGGTAAAAGCCCTTACGGTCATCCACATGAAATGACGCGGTTTTTTCCTGGTGGAAGGGGCACGGCGCCCACATGTCGCCCTTGCCCTGGTTGGATTTGCGCATGTCCCACATAACCTTGCGTCCCACAACCTGTGAAAGGCTCGTGCGGGTGCGCAGCTCATCAAGGAAACCGGGGGGCAGACTCATAGCTATGAATATCGGTCCCCCGGCGCCACTTGGCAAGGCGCGACAAAGGCCAAACGCACCCTGCGTACATCAAAGCGTCACGCTGCCACGCGCGGGGAGGGTCGGGACCAGACATACCCTGCGTGCAGGGCCTTGCCCTGCACACCGCTGGATCACCACAGTATCAAAGCGCCGCGCATTGGGTTTTCCACGCCGCGGCGACATCCCCCGCCGACGTGCCCTCCGGAAGGCTGTAGATCCATTCTGCAAGCATAGCCCCCGCCTCTTCCCCCAGCGCCGCGTGCAGGCCGGTTTTGGTGTCCTCAAGGCTCACACCCGCGTCACGATCCGTAACGGCCTGCTTCACCAGGGCTGCCTGCGCATCGCAGTCGAGCGGGCCACCAGACGCCTGCTGCGCAAGCGCACCGGCCGCCCAGATCAAGGCCACAAAGCCCAAAACCCAAATACGCATCTCGCACACTCCCTGTCGCCAGCGCCCGCTTTACGTGCTCGCGCCCGCGATGTCACCCCGGGCGGCAACCGCAGTCATGGCTGCTGACAGATCATGCACCAGCGTCCCCGCCATCGACCGGAACGCCATGATCTGGAACGCGTTCTCGCTGATCCGGGTGATCGACACGCTCATATGCTGCAAAAGCGTCCGTGCCGTATGGCCCCGTTTGAAGGCAACGCTCCGCAGATCAATCGGCACCAACCGAGCCAACACAGCCTCCACCAAAGGCCCCTCGATCCGCACCACCGCCCACGCATCCGACTGATCGGTCAGTGCCGCATATCGCGCCAGCCCTACATCAGGCGCCGGCCCCAGCAGCATCGCCTGCTCGCGCCCAAACCAGACACAGCGCGCACCTTCGCGCCCGGTGCTGCGCCCCGGCGCGGGCCAGGCCATACCATGCGCTGTCTTCAGCGTCTCGGACAAAGCTTCGCCCTGCCCGCGAAACGGCGCCAAAGAAGTGATCTGCCCCGGCGCAATCTCACTCATCCGCACTGTCCCGATCTCCACAGGTAGCAGCCCCTCGCAGGGCGTTTTCACCAGCAGCTCAGCCACGCAACCGCCCCCCGTCCGAGTCAAACGCCACCGGGTCCGTCACCTCACACAAAGCTTTGATCCCGCGCAAATGATCCACCAGCTTCACCTTCTCGCCATGCCGGTCGCGTCCATCCCGCAGGAACGCCAAGGCGCGCATCTCACCCAGCGTCGGCGAATACCCGACCGAGGTGACGTAACCCTGATCATTCTCCCGCACCGCCGCCTCGGTTGGGTTGAACAGATGCGCCCCGGCGGTCAACTGTTTCACAGCCCCCACCGGCCGCAGCCCCACCAGCTGCTCACGATCCTCCGTCAGTCCCGGCCGGGCAGCCATGGTCTTGCCAATGCAGTCCTTCTTAGCCGACACCATGCGCGCAAACCCGATATCGAACGCATTGGTGCGGCCATGGATCTCTGCGTGTGTGATATGCCCCTTTTCGATCCGCAGCACGTTCAGCGCCTCCATCCCATAGGCGCCGCCCCCCAGCGCTTCGGCCCGCGCCACCAAAGTCCGAAAAAGGCTGTCGCCATAACGGCTCGGCACCGCGATCTCATAGGCATGCTCGCCGGAAAACGAAATCCGAAAGAGCCGCGCCGCAACCCCCATCACCGACACCGGCCCACATTGCATGAAGGGAAAGATTTCATCTTCGATCGGCTGATCCAGCAAGCCGTTCAGCAACTCACGCGCCTTTGGCCCCGCCACGGCAAACTGCGCCCATTGTTCCGTGACCGAGATGAACCGCAGGTCCATCTTCGGACAGAGCGCCTGATGCACCCATTCCAGGTGCCGCATCACATTGCCCGCCGCGGCCGTGGTTGTCGTCATCACCCATTGCGCGTCGCTCAGCCGCGCGGTGGTGCCATCATCCATCACGGTGCCGTCTTCGCGCAGCATCAGGCCATAGCGCACGCGCCCGGGCTTCAGCGTGCTGAAGGTGTTGGAATAGACAAAATCCAGAAACGCGCCGACATCCGGGCCCTGCAGATCGATCTTGCCGAGGGTCGAGACATCGCAAACCCCGACCGCCTCGCGCACCATCGTCACCTCGCGGTCGCAGGCCTGGCGCCATGTCTTTTCACCGGGCCGCGGGAAGTAACTTGGTCGGTACCAAAGCCCAGCCTCGATCATCGGCGCACCCATTTCGACGCTGGCGGCATGCGAAGTGGTCAGCCGTTCCGGCGCAAAGCCCTTGCCCTGCGACCCCGCACCCATCGCTGCAATTGCGACCGGGCTGTAGGGCGGGCGGAAAGTGGTGGTGCCGGTTTCGGGAATGTCGCGCCCGGTGGCATCGGCCAGGATCGCCAAAGCTGCGACGTTCGAATTCTTGCCCTGGTCGGTGGCCATGCCCTGCGTCGTATAGCGCTTCATATGCTCGACCGAGCGGAAATTCTCGGTCGCGGCCTGTTTGATATCCTTGACCGACACATCGTTCTGAAAATCAAGCCAGGCCCGCCCTTTGCCCGGCACGGCCCAGAGGCGGCGCAGGCGGTACGGCGCGTTCTCGGCCTCGGGGATCGCCGGCAGATCGCCACGTTTGCCCAATGCCTTTGCGGCCTCCAGCCCCGCCTCGGCCCCGCTTTGCAGGCAGGCAGCAGTGGAGAACACGCCATTCGCTGCGCCAGCCACGGACATGCCCGGGATCGCGCCGGGCGTGGGCACAAAGGCGGCGATGTCGTCCTGCCATTGCGGGCGGCCGTTCATGTGGCAGGTCAGGTGCACCGAAGGGTTCCAGCCGCCGGACAGGCCCAATCCTTCGACCTGCAAGCGCGACTCGGACCCGTCCGGCGCGCGCAAGGTGATCGCCTCCAGCCCCTTACGGCCAAAAGCGCGGGTGACCTGGTGGCCCGCGTAAAACGGCACGTCGCCGGCCAGGTTCTGCGCGTCATGGCGGCTGTCAATCAGCGCCGCCACGTGCAGCCCGGCCTGCGCCAGATCGCGCGCCGTTCGGTGCGCGTTGTCGTTGTTGCCAAAGACCGCCACCGACCGCCCGGGCGCGACACCCCAGCGGTTGGCATAGGCGCGCAGGGCGCTCGCCATCATCACGCCAGGCCGGTCATTGTCGCGGAACGCGATGTGCCGTTCCAGAGCGCCGGCGCAGAGCACCGCGCGCCCGGCGACGATCCGCCAGAAGCATTCGCGCGGCAGGCCGTCTTGTGTCGGGATATGGTGGCTGACCCTCTCGAGCGCGCCATAGGTGCCCTGGTCATAGGCCCCGGTGACCGTCGTGCGCGTCATCACGCGAACGTTGTCCATTGCGGTCGCTTTGGCGGCCATCTCGGCCGCCCACTCCGCGGCGGGCCGGCCGTCGATCTCTTCCTCTTCGGACAACAAACGCCCGCCCAGCGCGGTGTCTTCGTCACAGAGGATTACATCCGCCCCGGCCTGCGCCGCGGCCAAAGCTGCCATCAACCCCGCGGGCCCACCGCCGATGATCAGCACATCGCAGAAGGCAAAGGCTTTTTCGTAGGTGTCCGTGTTGCTCTCGCCGCTCAACGCCCCCAGCCCGGCGGCGCGGCGGATGAACGGCTCATAGACACGTTCCCAGAACGCTTTGGGCCACATGAAGGTCTTGTAATAAAACCCCGCGCCCAGGAATGGCGCAGCCAGATCGTTGACACTCAGCAGGTCAAAGTCGAGCGATGGCCAGTTGTTCTGACTGCGCGCCTGCAGCCCGTCAAAGAGCTCCTGCGTTGTGGCGCGGATGTTGGGATCACTTTGCGCGCCAGTCCCAATCGTGACCAAGGCGTTCGGCTCTTCCGACCCGGCGGTCAGCACACCTCGCGGACGGTGATACTTGAACGACCGCGCCACCATACGCACCCCGCCCCCCATCAGGGCCGAGGCCAGTGTGTCGCCCGCAAAACCCTTGTGCGTCGTGCCATCAAACCGGAATGACAGCCGCGTGCCCCGGTCGATGCGCCCCTTGCCCTCAATCCGCATCGCGCGCCTCCACCAAGCGGGCGCTGATCACCTCATGGGTGACGGTGTCGCGCTCGACCACCAGCCAGGCGCCGCAGCCAGCCTCGTGAAACCACAGGTCTTGCGTTGGGCCGGCCGGGTTGTCGCGCAGGTGCAAATAGCTGTCCCACGCGGCCTCGCCGGCGTCGGGCGCGGGCCGGTCGAGCATGACCGCCGCGCCCTGATAGTAGAACTCACGCCGGTCGCGTTCGCCGCAGATGGGACAGGGAATGCGCATGGGGTCAGTACATCCCTCTGCAGACCGAATCCGGCACCTTGTTCAGCTTGTAACTAACCCAGGTGTTGGGGATTTCCGCCATGTCCATCAGGCCACTGCACGCGCCGTTACCGACCATCAGGTACCGGGTGCGAAACAGCATGCCGCCGCTGTTCTGCCGGGTGACCTGCAAGGACCCGCCGTCACATTCGGCAACGCAGGTGTCGCCCCGGCTTTCCGTGCCGCAATAAAGCACCGTCGACAAGGCCCGACCACCCAGGCCCGAGCCGCGTGCATGGCCCTGATTGGCGGGCACCACCTCGATCATCGACAGGCGTGACACTTCGGTGAACCACTGGCCCACCCAAAGCCTCAGGGCCGCCACCACCTGATCGGGGTGCGAGCGCAGATGCGCACCGGAATAAACCCGCTCATAACAGCCCGGTCGGATGTCGAACGCCGCTGCAGGGGTCGCCAGACCCACGCCAAGAACAAGGGCCAAAGCCCCTTTGATTACCCCAAATCTCCGCACAGCCATGATGCTCTCCTTCCCTCAGTGGAGGTTGTGTTGCGCGCCCGTTCCTTCTTCGTCCATCAACCCGCGGCCGGTGCGGAACCGGTCCAGCCGGAAACGCGCCGCGGGGGCGTGATGCCTGTCCTGCGCAATCAGATGCGCAAAGCTGAAGCCCGATCCCGGCACCGCCTTGAAGCCGCCGTAACACCAGCCGCAATCGATATAGATGCCCTCGATCCCGGTCTTGTCGATGATCGGGCTGCCATCGGGGGTCATGTCCATGATGCCACCCCAGCTGCGCAGCACGCGGGCTTTGCCGATCATCGGCATCAGCGTCATCGCCGCGTCCATCACGTGTTCCTTCATCGGCAGATTGCCCCGGCTGGCATATGACGCGTAGAAATCCAGATCGCCGCCAAAGACCAACCCGCCCTTGTCGGACTGGCTGATATAGAAATGCCCCATGCCAAAGCTGACGACGTGGTCGATGCAGGGTTTTAGCCCCTCGGTGACAAAGGCCTGCAGGATGTGGGATTCGACCGGCAGCCGCATGCCGGCCATCGCCGCCACTTGGCCAGAGCGGCCCGCGACGACGATGCCGACCTTCTTGGCGCGGATGGCGCCGCGGGTGGTTTGCACACCTTTGACCACGCCGCCTTCGATATCGATGCCGGTGACCTCGCAATTCTGGATCAGGTCAACGCCGCGCATATCGGCGCCACGGGCATAACCCCAAGCCACCGCATCGTGCCGCGCGGTGCCGCCGCGCGGGTGCAAAAGCCCGCCATAGATCGGGAAACGCACGTTGTCGAAATCCAGGTAAGGCAGGTGTTTGCGCACCCCGTCGCGGTCCAGCAGGATCGCGTCATCGCCCTGGTTGATCATCGCATTGCCGCGCCGCGCGAACGCGTCGCGCTGCCCGTCGGAGTGAAAGAGATTGATCAGTCCGCGCTGCGAATGCATCACGTTGTAGTTCAGGTCCTGTTCCAGGCTTTCCCACAGCTTCAGCGAATGGCTGTAGAACTCGGAATTGCCCGGCAGGAAATAGTTGGCGCGCACAATCGTTGTGTTCCGCCCGACATTGCCGCCGCCGATATAGCCTTTCTCCAGCACCGCGACATTGGTCAGCCCGTGTTCCTTGGCCAGGTAATAGGCGGTGGACAGCCCATGCCCGCCGCCGCCGATAATGACGATGTCGTACTCATCCTTGGGCGCCGGATCACGCCAATGCGGTTGCCAGCCCTTGTTGCCGGTCAGGCCCTCTTTCAGGATCCGCAGCCCGGAAAACCGCATCGCGTCGCTCCATGCAAAAACAGGGCCAGTGAACCAGCCCTGTTTAGCAGTATCAATGCGCTGCTTTGTCAGCCCGCTTTGTTTTCGACAAACTCCGGTCTGCCTGCGACAGGGTTAGGTGTCGCTCCAGACAATCTTGGGCGCAAAGCGCGGGCGGGTGAAGCCAAAGTTGTAGAACTCCTGCGCCGGAAGCCCGGGGATCGAGAAGGGCGGCTGGTAGTCTGTCGCCGTTTCCACCACGATCACGTGCTCATTGTGCAAAAGCGTCGGCAGCTGATCGCGGATATTGGCCAGATCACGGTTGCGCAGCGCCTCCATGTCACCCCGGGTCTGCGACCAGCGGCGTACATATTTGTCCTTCTTGGCGTTGTAGCGCACAAGCGTGACGCGCATCGAGTAGGGGCCTTCGGAGCGGGTGAGGTACTCCAGCAGCTCGACCATGCCATCCAGATAGGCGTTGTCGATCGGATCCGTTTCCCGCGACAGCGCGTCCGAGATCGTGTACGCCGCCTTGGTGTTCAGGTTCTTGTAGCGAAACGCGTCGTGCAGCGAGAAGGTGGCGGCAAGGATGGCCGTCATCAGGGGCGCGAACAGGACCATTTCGATGGATACGTTGGCGTCGGTGTCGCGGCCAAAGCGGCGCAGGCGGTTCATCAGGGTGCGGAACATAGTCATTACCTCGGTTCCTGGACGAAGGCGGATGTCGCAACCAGCTGCGCATATCCTTCTGCGTCGACGTTTAGCTCAGCCCCCAAAGACGTGAACGGGATCATCGGCTTGAACTTCAGGCAGGCGCGGATCAGCATCAGCTGGTTGTCCATGCCGTGTTCGAAGTTGCGCACCGGGCGCGGATCGTTCGCCGCGTTGATGCAGTCGGCCGTGTTCGGCGCATCTGCAGAGAAGTTGCGCGGATCGGCCTGCACCATTTCCAGGCGCACATTGCTTTCGCACTGGTCGATCACAACCGCGTTTTCACAGACCTGCGCCTTCACCTCTTGGTAGCTGGGGATGTGCCCCGTCGCCAGGCGGATGTCGCGGACGGCGATGTCCAGGCTGCGTTCCAGCATTGCGTGCCGAAGGTTCATGTATGCGATCTCGACCGTGGCGGCCAGGATGATGAACAGTACCGTGAAGTAGACGGCGAATTCGACTGTGGCAGAGCCCTCTTCGTCCTTCCGGAACCGGGCAAGGAAACGTGACATACGGGTCATTGGATCAGCCTCAGGTTGTTGATTTGACGGGCAATGGCATGGAACGTGTCGGTCAGGTCGACACCATCCACATCAAAGTAGTGAGACGCGGAGGACGCACAGTCGAGCATGGCATCCTGTCCTGCCTGCGGGGCTTCGAACCCGATGGCAAAGACAACCACACCTTCGTCCTTGGCGGCCTGGCAGATATCCGACAGACGGCTGTCTGCGCTGTTCCCGTCCACGATGGTTTCCGTGGCGTAGTACATGTCCCAGTATTCGCTTTGGCTGACAAAGCCATCGAAGTAGGGGCGCGTCAGGAACTTGATGGCCGCGGCCTTGGTGCCAAACCGGGCAAAGAGCTCGGCATTGGTCATGCGACGGGCATCGGCGCCACCATCGGGTGTGCTGCGGTTGCGGGTGTTCCAGTTGTGGTCCTCGTAACGCTCCCAGAAATAGACGTCGTTGTTCGACCCGGAATTGTCATCCACCAGAACCGAGAAGCGGTCGTCGCTGGGGTTGGAGTTGCCGCGATCGTCGATCCACACGTCGGACATGCCGTACTTGTGCTGCGGCTCGAGGTCATACTGCGAGGTGTTTTCACCGTCGGTCATCACAACCACGAACTTGATCACCTCGTTGTCGTCGAAATCAGCCGGGCGCGCGCCTGCCGCATCGCTGATGACGTCATCGGTGGCCATGGCGGCCATCGCCGGGCGTGCGGCCTTGTCCAGCAGGGCAACACCCCACTTCATGCCAAGGTCGATCGCGGTGTTACCGCCGGCATTCAGGCTGTCGATATGCGCCTTGAGGGCGGTGGCGTTTTCGCTGTGCGCAACCACCGCGCCTTCGTCGCTGGTGCGGCACCAGGGCGACGGGATCGCCGTCGACGAGGTATCCTGCGAATAGCGGTCAAAGTGACCAAGGCGGGTCAGCGTTTCGGTGGGCGTGATGCTTGTATCGTTGAACTCAGCATCGTCAAAGATCACGCAGCGCGAATAGTCGTGCAGTTCGTCCAGCGTCCAGTAGCTGCCAAACGTGCTGCCCAGGTTCACCGTCGCGTTGTACGGCACCAGGGACACGGTGGTCAGACCGGGCGCGTCCGCAGGTTGAATGACGGTATCGATGAATTCCTTGGCCGCGTCGCGCATGTTGACAATGCGGTCACCGCCCATCGAGCCGGAGATGTCCAGAACCATCGAAATCTCGACATTCGACACCTTTTCCTCGGCGACGCTGTGCGAAGGTGCGGTCAGCGTGTCAAAACCCGACATGTGCAAAAAGATCGTGTCCAGCGTCCCCTGCCCGGTCGCTGTCACGGTCCGATAGTTGAGCCCTTGCTCGACATGCACGTCAGACAGGACACTCGCGAGTCCGGCCTTGGCCATATAGTCGTTCACAACGGCGATTGGGTCCTGTTCCTGGTCCAGGTCAGCAGCGGCCAGCACCGCACGGTCCATCGTGCTTTGCATCTTTCCGCGCACGGCCTCGAACCGGACGATATCCACAGCAGCCCCCGTGATCGTCAGGATCAGAATGAGCATAAGCGCCGAGAAGATGGTGATGTTGCCACCTTCATCTGCGCGAAACTCCTGCATCCGAGCTTTGAGCGTATTCATTGCCTCTCTCCTTCCAAAGCCACGTTGGCAGACCGCGGCAATGTTCATCTTTAAGAGAGGATTCGGGCCGCATATGGGCGCGAAAAAGGCTTTTGATCCGGAGTTGGTCGGAAATACGTCAGAAAGGTGGCATGCGTTTCCGCCCGCCTTTTCGCGCGAACACCCGCTCGCACACTATATAAATATAGTCAGAGACCCTTGGCGCGGTAGCTCGCCGCGACCTTGTCGATTGCGACCAGATAGGCCGCGGTGCGCAGGTCGGTGATGTCATCGCGGCCGTGCCAGACCTCGCGCATGGACTGGTAGGCGATCCGCATCGTGTCATCGAGGCCCGAGCGCACCAGCTCAAGCTCATCCGCGCCGCGCAGGTACTTTTCCTTGAATTGCGGGTTCAGCGACCAGGCATCGCCGAGGTATTGATCGAGACGCTCCAGCTCGTCGATGACCAGCTGGTGGCGCGCCTCTTCCTGGCGGCGCTGCATCCGGCCAAAGCGGATATGGCTGAGGTTCTTGACCCATTCGAAATACGACACGGTCACACCGCCCGCATTGGCATACATGTCGGGGATGATCACCGTACCCTTCTGGCGTAGGACATCATCGGCGCCGGCGGTGATCGGCCCATTGGCCGCCTCGATGATCAGCGCGGCCTTGATGCGGGCGGCGTTTGACAGGTTGATCACCCCTTCGAGGGCGGCGGGTATCAGGATGTCACACTCCTCTTCCAGCACCGCCGCTCCCTCAGCCGTGTGGCCGGCATCTGGAAAGCCGGTCACACCGCCATGTTTGACGATCCAGTCGCGCACAGCGTCGACATTGATGCCTTCCTCATTATAGAGCGCGCCGTCTCGTTCGATGATCCCGGTGATCAGCGCGCCATCTTCTTCGCGCAGGAACCGCGCCGCGTGGTAGCCCACATTGCCCAGCCCCTGGACGATCACCCGCTTGCCTTCAAGCGTGCCGGTCAAACCGGCAGCATCTTTGTCTTCTTGGTGACGGAAAAACTCGCGCAAAGCGTATTGCACCCCACGCCCCGTCGCCTCGACCCGGCCCGAGATGCCGCCGGCGTTCAGCGGTTTGCCCGTCACGCAGGCACGCGCATTGATATCTGTGGTGTTCATCCGCGCGTATTGATCGGCGATCCAGGCCATCTCACGCTCCCCGGTGCCCATATCCGGCGCCGGCACGTTTTGCGACGGGTGAATCAGGTCGCGTTTCGCCAGTTCATAGGCAAAGCGGCGGGTGATCTGTTCCATCTCGTGTTCATCATATTCGCGCGGATCGATGCAGAGCCCCCCTTTTGAGCCGCCAAACGGCGCCTCGACCAGCGCGCATTTATAGGTCATCAGCGCGGCCAGCGCCTCGACCTCGTCCTGGTTGACCGAAGGCGCAAAACGAATGCCGCCCTTCACAGGCTCCATATGTTCGGAATGCACCGACCGGTAACCGACAAAGGTTTGCATCCGTCCGCGCAGGCGCACGCCAAAGCGCACCGTATAGGTTGCGTTGCAGACCCGGATCTTTTCCTCGAGCCCCGGCGGCAGATCCATCAGGGCCACCGCGCGGTTGAACATCAGATCGACAGATTCGCGGAATGTCGGCTCGTTAGCGGGCGCTGCACACATCGTTGTCTTCCTCCCTGGGGTGGCGTCGGGACCTTGGTCGGTCATTTGCTACCTGACGCACCTTCCATTCGGCACGTTAATGAGCCTACCTC
>JASJCC010000042.1 GCA_030066175.1 Paracoccaceae bacterium
CCCGCTCCGCCGCCGGAGGCCGAGGACAACAGGCCGCCCTGGTCCCCGGCCTCGGGCTTGGCGCCGCCCATTAGCGCCGACATGTCAAAGCCCGCCTTGCTCATCTGCTCCATCATCGCGGCCATGGGGTTGCCGCCTGCGCCGCCGGCCATACCGCCCATCAGGGACGACAGATCCATACCACTGTCTTTCATCTTGTCCATCATGGCCTGCATCGGATTGCCGCCTTCGGGCATCTGGCCACCCATCATCTGGGCCATCTGCGCCTGCATTTCCGAGGTTGGGCTTTCCCCCTTGATCTGGGCGCCGCCGCCCATCGCCTGCCCGGCGGCCAGCTTGTCGACACCGCGCGCGGCGGCATAGCCGATCGCCACTTTCACAAGTGTTCCCATAAGACCCATGTGCCCAATCCTTCTCTGATCGCAATCGTCGCGCGCCAGAGTGCCAGAATGCCTGCAAGACGAAAGCAAAAACCGTCCTGCCTGCGCGAAAATGCGTCAGGGATTGACCTGAGGCGCGTGGCCGTGTCCATGGGTGGCATGGATCGACGCGACAGAATGGATATGGCGGGGGCGGCGGGGCTGACGGTGTTTGCCTCGCTTCTGGCGTTCAACCAGGTGGTGATCAAGCTGACGAATACCGGGATCGGCCCGATCTTTGGCGCCGGATTGCGGTCGGTTCTGGCGGTGGGCGTGCTGGGGCTGTGGGTGTGGCTGCGTGGCAAGCGGATTGCCGGGCTGCGGCACAGTTTTTGGGGCGGGCTGTCGCTGGGCCTGATCTTTAGCCTGGAATTTGTGTTCCTGTTCCTGGCGCTTGATTATTCCTCGGTCTCGCGCACGGCGATCCTGTTTTACTCGATGCCGGTCTGGCTCGCTCTGGTGGCGCATTTTACCTTGCCGGGAGAGACGCTGTCGGCGCGGCGCCTGTTGGGGCTGGTGCTGGCGATGGCGGGGGTGGTCTGGGCGCTGTTTGATCCCGGCAGCCGGGGTGAGGGGACGCTGCTCGGGGATGTGCTGGCGCTGGGGGCGGCGTTTGCCTGGATGGGGATTGCCTTGAACGTGCGCCTGACGCGGGTGTCGGAGGTGTCGCCGGAAACCCAGCTCTTCTGGCAATTGGCAGTCTCGGCGGTGGTGCTTTGCGCCGTGGCGCCGCTTTTCGGGCCGCTCTTGCGGGATCCGAACTGGATGCATTTCGCCGGGCTCGGCTTTCAGGCGGTGTTTGTGGCGAGCCTTGGGTTTCTCTTTTGGCTGCACCTGATGGCGATCTACCCGGCCTCCGACATTGCCGCATTCAGCTTTCTGTCGCCGGTGCTGTCGGTGGCGATGGGCTGGGCGATCCTGTCCGAGCCGGTCGGGCCCGGCCTGATCGGCGCCCTAGTGCTTGTCGCCGTGGGGATCACGCTGATCAACATGCGCCGACGCAAACCGGGCTGAGGCTCAGGTGCCGCAGAACGTGGCCTGAACCACCTCTGCCGGTTCGGGTGGGCGGCGCAGATCCTGCGCGTCGGGTAGATCGTCAAAGGGCCGCGCCAGAACGTCCATCAGGCGGTGAAAGGTCTGATCGTCACCCGCCACCGCGGCCTCAATCATCTGTTCGATCCGGTGGTTGCGCGGGATGACGCAGGGGTTGACCTGGCGCATCAGCGCCTGCGGGTCAGGCTCATCCGCAATGCGCGCCTGCCAGCCTTCGGCCCAGCTGTCGAAGGCGGCAGGGTCCAAGAACTGATCCCGCGCGGTGCCGTCCGCCAACGCCCTGAAGGTATTGGTGAAATCCGCCTGACCCTGCTGCATGCGGGTCAGAAGCTCGGCAATCAGGGTCTTATCCTCGGGGCGCGGCGTGGTGATGCCGATCTTGGCGGCAAAGCGGCGTTCCCATTCGGCGCGGATCAGGTCGGGCATGGCGTGGACCTGCGCGGTAAACGCCTCAACCGCGGCCTCAGGGTCGGGCATCAGCGGGATCAAAGCAGTCGCCAGCTGCGCCATGTTCCACACGATGATATCGGCCTGCGCGGCATAGCCGTAGCGCCCAAAGCGATCGATCGAGGAATAGACGGTCTCCGGATCATAGCTGTCCATAAAGGCGCAGGGGCCGTAATCGATGGTCTCGCCGGATAGCGTGCAATTGTCGGTGTTCATCACGCCGTGGATAAAGCCAAAGCTCATCCATTGCGCCACCAGCGCGGCCTGCCGGTTGATCACCTGTTGCAAGAGATCCGCGGGGTCTTTTGCATCCGGGTAGTGCCGCGCGACGGTGTAGTCATAAAGCGCCTGCAGCGCGGCGCCGTCGCGCCGGGCGGCAAAGATCTGAAAGGTGCCAACGCGAATGTGGCTGGCGGCAACGCGGGTCAGCACGGCGCCGGGCATGGGGCGTTCGCGGATCACCTCTTCACCAGTGCGGACGGCGGCCAGGGCGCGGGTGGTGGGCACGTCAAGGGCATGCATCGCTTCGGACACCACGTATTCGCGCAGCACCGGACCGAGCCACGCGCGCCCGTCACCCGAGCGGCTGTAAGGCGTGCGGCCCGAACCCTTGAGCTGGATGTCGCGACGGATGCCGTCTGTGCCGACCACCTCACCCAGCAGCAGCGCGCGCCCATCCCCAAGCTGCGGATTGAATTGGCCAAACTGATGCCCGGCATAAAGCTGCGCCAACGGCTCGGCGCCGTCAGGGATGGCGTTGCCGGCAAAGACCTTCGCCAGACGCGGATCGGCGGTGCCTTCGATCCCCAGCGCCTCGGCGAGATCGTGATTGAAGGCAATGAGCTCAGGCGCGCGGACGGGGGTCGGCCCAAGCTTGGTGTAAAAGCCATCAGGCAGGCGGGCATAGGTGTTGTCGAAGGGGATATGCAGGGTCATGCAGCGGATATAGGCGTGCGTTTGGGCTTGTGCCAGCGCTGCCGTGATCTGGTCACAGCGCGCGGGTCATCAGCATATAGCTGTCGCGGGGCTGGAACCTTGCGCGGCGGTAAAAGCGTTGGGCGTCTTCGTCGGTTTGGTCGACCTCGAGGTGTAGGGCCCTAACGCCGCCGGATTTGAGCGCCTTGGCGATGCCGTTGAGCGCCTCGAACCCCATGCCGCGGCGACGTACGGCGGGGCGGATGAAAAGCTCATCCACCATGGCGTCGAGCCCGCCGAATTCGACCGACCAGCCAAAGCTGATCACGATATAGCCCACTGGCGACATTCGCGGCCCAATGATCCAGACAGCGCCATGTGGCGAGCCTGCGAGCAGCGGGGCAATCGCTGCGGCTTGCGCCTTGGCATCGGTGTCAAACCCCGCCTCGGCGTGAAACGCGGCCACCAGAGGCAAAAGTTTGGGCGCGTCGTCTTCGGTGGCCAGGTGCAGCGATTTCATAGCCGGGCCAGCCGTTCGGTGAGCAGGGCGAAATAGCCGTCGGCGTCGAGACTGCCCATGAAAGTGGCGTTGGGCGCGCGGTTTGTGACGCCCCACCAGTCGGCCACTGTCATGCCGAGGGTGAGGGGGGAGGTGGTTTCGATCTCGACATTCACGTGGCGGCCTTTGAAGAGGTCGGGGCGGATCAGGTAGGCGGTGACGCAGGGGTCGTGCAGGGGGGCGCCTTCGGAGCCGTATTTTTCCTTGTCGAAACGTTCGAAGAAATCGGTCATCTGCGCCACGGCGATGCCGACGGGGGTGCCGAGCGCGCGGAAGGCGTCGTTGCGGGGGGTGGTGACCAGCGCTTGGTGTGTGACGTCAAGCGGCATGACGGTGAGCTGCGCACCGGATTTAAACACGATATCAGCGGCTTGTGGGTCGACATAAATGTTGAATTCGGCGGTGGGTGTGATGTTGCCGACCTCGAAATAGGCCCCGCCCATGAGCACGATTTCCTGCACGCGGGACACGATATCGGGCGCGCGGGTGAAGGCGGTGGCGATGTTGGTCAGCGGGCCAAGCGGACAGAGGGTGACGGTGCCGGGATCTGCGGCGCGCAGGGTGTCGATGATGAAATCGACGGCGTGCTGGTCTTGCAGCGGCATGGTTGGGTCGGGCAGGTCGGGCCCGTCGAGGCCGGTTTTGCCATGCACGTGTTCGGCTGTGACGAGTGTGCGTTCGAGCGGGGTGTCGCAGCCGGCAAAGACCGGGATGTCGCGGCGGTTGGCGAGTTCGCAGACCATGCGGGCGTTGCGTTGGGTGAGGGGTAGCGGCACGTTGCCGGCGACGGCGGTGATGCCGAGCACCTCGAGCTCCTCTGGCGAGGCGAGAGCGAGTAGGATCGCCACCGCATCGTCCTGGCCCGGGTCGGTGTCGATGATGATCTTACGTGGGGGCATAGGGGCTGTCCTTGTCGCGCCGGGATGTGGTGGCATGCAGGCGGCGGGTGTTCAAGCGGGAAGCGTGTGTCCGGCGGTTCGGCGCTTGTCCCGGCTGACGCCGGAACGTCGCCCCGCCCGCCGTCCCATTTGGCGTGGCGCTTGGGATCAGGCCGAGCAGCTGGCGCCGCCGAGGACGCAGAACTTGGCGCAATGGGGATGGTTGAGGGACACGTCCCGTTCGGCGTCTTGCAGGGTCGGCCCCATGTCGAATTGCGCATCATAAGGCAGCAGGGTGCAGGCCAGCACGGTGGGCTGTGTCGCGCCCTTGCGTTTGACGACCATGCGCGAGGAAGCGCACATCACTTCGGCCGGCGATTTGTTGAGGATGCCCCAGCAATCTGTCGTGATTTCAGGCACTTCGACGTTTTCGTCCATCTCGGGAAAGAGCACGGTCATACCCGGATCGCTCGCGTCGATGTCAAAGCCTTCGCGCGCGTAGAGCGCCGCGTAACCCGCGCGCGCCTGAGCGTCGGTTTCGCCCCAGACGGTGCGCCCGGCCACCGCCATGCGGATGCCCGCGTCACGCAGCCAGCGCATGCCTTCAAGCGTTTTTTCAAAGGTGCCGGTGCCGCGTTCGGTGTCGTGATGTGTCGCTGTGTGGTGATCGACCGAAATGCGCAAGGTGAGCTTGTCGCCATACTCGCGCTGCAGCGCTTCCAGCCCAGTGCGCATCGTCTTGCGCATCATCGGGCGCATCGCGTTGGTGAGGATCAGCACTTCGTATCCGCGGGCCAGGCACGCGCGCGCCATGTCGATCATCTGCGGGTTCATGAAGGGCTCACCGCCGGTAAAACCGATCTCGCGCACCGGCCAGTTGCGCGCCGCGAGCTGGTCGAGATAGGCCTCGACCTCAGCCGCGGTGATATAGACTAGGCGATCGTTGCTGGGCGAGCTTTCAATATAGCAATTGGCGCATTCGATGTTGCAGAGCGTCCCGGTGTTGAACCAGAGCGTTTGCGGGTTTTCCAGCGAGACCTTTGCGCGGGTACTGCCATCGGCAGTGACGTCGGGATGTTCGAATTTGCCCAGATTGGCGGGCGCGGCGTCTTTCATAGTGGTCCTCGCGGCTGCTTTGGTTTTGTCTACGCCGCGGTCTGGTATCTGACCAGTCCAGACATTTTTGCCTGACACCATTGTGAAGGGCGATGTGAGTGTTAGACTTTTGCGGCGTTGTGTTCTAACAGTGCATTCGTTAGCGCTAACAAACGCCTGCGCGGCGGAAGAATAGGTAAGTGTCACATGCCCTCACGCGTTATTCCGGTCGATCCCTTCGATTTGGTGATTTTCGGCGGCACCGGCGATCTGGCCCGGCGCAAGATCCTGCCCGGGCTCTTTCGGCGCTTTTGTGCCGGGCAGGTGCGCAAGGACGCGCAGATCATCGGCGCGGCGCGGTCAGATATGACGGATGCAGAGTACCGTGCGCTGGTGGCCGAGGCGGTGCGGGAATTTGCCGGCGGTCGCGCTTGTGAGGATGGCACGCTGGACGAATTCCTGACCTGCATCGGCTATGAGAAGGTCGATGCCAAGGGGGAGGGCGGTTGGCGCGAGCTCTGCGCCCGTCTAAAGGATGACCACGTACATGCGTTTTACTTCTCGGTCGCGCCCGGACTTTTTGGCGACATTGCCGAGCGGTTGCGGCATTTCGGGCTGGCGCATGAAGACAGCCGGATCGTGGTCGAAAAACCCTTTGGTCATGACCTGGGCTCGGCCCGCGCGCTGAACGCGACGCTGGCGCAGCATTTTGACGAAACGCAAATCTATCGGATCGATCACTACCTAGGCAAGGAAACCGTGCAGAACCTGATGGCGGTGCGGTTCGGCAATATGCTGTTTGAGCCGCTCTGGAACGCGCAGTACGTCGATCACATCCAGATCACCGTGGCCGAGACTGTGGGGGTTGGCGGGCGCGGGGGCTATTACGACAAATCGGGTGCGATGCGGGATATGGTGCAGAACCACCTGATGCAGCTTTTGTGCTTGATAGCGATGGAACCGCCCGCGCGGTTTGAGCCGGACGCGGTGCGGGACGAAAAGCTCAAAGTGATCCGCGCGCTCGACCCGATGACGCCACATCAGATTGTGCGCGGGCAGTATGATGCGGGCATAGGCGAGCCGAGCTATCGCGACGATGTGGATGATGCGCGCTCAAAGACCGAAAGCTTCATCGCGCTGAAATGCCATTTGTCGAACTGGCGCTGGGCGGGGACGCCGTTTTACCTGCGCACGGGCAAGAAGCTGCGCGACCGGGCGAGCGAGATTGCCGTGGTGTTCAAGGATGCGCCGCATTCGATCTTTGGCTCGGAGGCTGGGCGGCATCGCAACATCCTGACGATCCGGCTGCAACCCAATGAGGGGATGGAGCTGGGCGTCACCATCAAGGAGCCGGGGCCGGGAGGCATGCGGCTGATGGATGTGCCGCTGGACATGAGCTTTGCCGAGGAGTTTGGCCCCGAAGCCGAAGAGGTGCCCGATGCTTATGAACGGCTGATCATGGATGTGATCCGGGGCAATCAGACGCTCTTTATGCGCGGCGATGAGGTGGAGGCCGCCTGGGCCTGGACCGATCCGGTGATCGCCGGGTGGGAAGCGCGCAGTGACGTGCCCAAACCCTATGACCCGGGCAGCTCCGGGCCGGATGACGCGCTGATGCTGATGCATCGGGATGGGCGCAAATGGCGGGAGATACGGCCATGAGCTATGAATTTCTGGAATATCCTGACCGCGACATGCTGGCGATCGATTTGGCCAACCAGATGGCGGGCGATCTGCGCAATGCGCTGCAGCATGAGGACCGCGTCTTGTTGGCCGTACCGGGCGGGACGTCGCCTGGGCCGGTGTTTGACGATCTGTGCGCCGCCGATCTGGATTGGTCGCGAGTGGATGTGGTGCTGACCGATGAACGCTGGGTGCCCGAGGATCACGCGCGCTCCAACACGCGGCTGTTGCGGGAACGCTTGCTGACCGGGCGGGCGGCGGCGGCGCATCTCTTGCCGCTCTATACCGACGGTGTGGCCTGTGATGACGCGGTTGCCAGCCTGGCCGAGCGGATCACCCCGCATCTGCCGCTGGCGGTGGCGCTGCTGGGCATGGGGGCGGATCGGCACACGGCCTCGCTCTTTCCCGGGGCGGACCGGCTGGAGGAGGCGTTGTCGTCCCGCGCGCCGGTGCTGTTGCCAATGCGCGCACCCGGCGCGCCCGAGCCGCGGATCACCCTGACGGCGCCGGTGCTCGAAGGCGCCATTCGCAAACACGTGCTGATCTATGGTGCGGAGAAGCGTGAAGCGCTGGAAAGCGCCCGGGGCATGTCGCCGCTTGAGGCGCCGATCAACGCGGTGCTGACCGCAGCCAAGGTGCATTGGGCGGAGTAGGCAGGCATGTGGGATGACCTGAAAACGCTGGCGCAAACGGTGGCGGCGCGTCGGATTGAGGACCTCTTTACCGATGCGGACCGGGCGCGGGAGTTCAGCCTCGAGGTTGATGGGCAGCTGTTTGACTATTCGAAAACGCAGCTCGATGCCCCGATCCGCGCGGCGTTGATTGCTTTGGCCGAGACGGCTGGGGTCGCGGCGCGGCGCGAGGCGATGTTTTCTGGCGAAAAGATCAACGAGACAGAAGGCCGGGCTGTGCTGCATACGGCGTTGCGCAATCTCGATGGCGGCGAGGTGTTGGTGGACGGCGCCGACGTGATGCCGCCGGTGCTGGAGACCTTGCGGCGGATGGAGGCGCTGGCGGAGGAGCTGCGTGGCTCAAACATCACCGACGTGGTCAATATCGGCATTGGCGGGTCCGATCTGGGCCCTGCCATGGCGGTGCGTGCGCTTGCCCCCTATCACGACGGTCCGCGCTGTCATTTCGTGTCGAATGTCGACGGCGCCGATATCGCCGATACGCTGCGCCTGTGTGATCCGGCAACGACGCTGTTTATCGTTGCCTCCAAGACCTTCACCACCATCGAGACGATGACCAATGCCCGCACCGCCAAGGCCTGGTTGGCCGACAACGGGGTAAGCACTGAGGGCCGGTTCATTGCGTTATCGTCGAACCTGGAAAAGGCCGCGGCGTTTGGTATCCCGGCCGAGCGGGTGTTTGGCTTTGAGGATTGGGTGGGTGGGCGCTATTCGGTCTGGGGGCCGATTGGTCTGTCGCTAATGATCGCCATCGGGCCGCAGGCGTTTCGCGCCTTTCTACGCGGCGGGCAGGCGATGGATAGGCACTTCCGCGCCGCTGACCCGCATGAAAACATGCCGGTTTTGCTGGCTTTGGTGGGGATCTGGCACAACCAGGTGCTGGGCCACGCCACCCGCGCGGTGCTGCCCTATGACAACCGCCTTGCGCGTTTGCCCGCCTACCTTCAGCAGCTGGAGATGGAGAGCAACGGCAAAGGTGTGTCGATGGACGGCGCCGATCTGGCGCTGCATTCCGGCCCGGTTGTCTGGGGCGAACCCGGCACCAACGGGCAACACGCGTTTTACCAGCTGATCCATCAGGGCACGCGGGTGATCCCGTGTGAATTCCTGGTCGCCGCCGAAGGCCATGAGCCCGAGCTCCGCCACCATCACGAGTTGCTGGTCGCCAATTGCCTGGCGCAATCCGAGGCCCTTATGCGCGGCCGGTCGCTGGACGAGGCGCGCGCGAAGGTGGCAGGGCAATTCGCAGGGGATGAGCTGGAACGCCAGGCGCGCCATCGGGTGTTCCCGGGCAACCGGCCTTCGACCACGCTGATCTACCCCAAGCTCGATCCCGAAACGCTGGGCAAGATCATCGCGCTTTACGAACACCGGGTGTTTGTCGAGGGCGTGATCCTTGGCATCAACTCCTATGACCAATGGGGTGTGGAGCTGGGCAAGGAACTCGCCACAGCTTTAGGCCCGATTGTGACCGGGGAAGAGAGCGCCGAGGGCAAGGACGGCTCAACCGTCCAGCTGGTGGAGTTTGTCCGCCGCTACGCAGGCTAAGCCTCGGGCACCGCGCCATCAACCTCACGGAACCGGGTGCGCAGACCCTCGGGCAGTGCAAAGCGGGCGGATCCGTCCGGCGTCAGCAGCACGATCACGCAAGACATCGTGGTACGCAGCGTACCGCCGGCCCAAATCTCGTGCGCGATGGTAAAGCTGGTGTTGCGGAACCGGGTGCAGCGGGCGGTGGTGACATATACCTCGTCCATGACAATCTCGGCCAGATAGTCGATCTGTGCTTGCCGAATGACGATCTTGGGGTCGTCCGGGCGGTACTGCGAGATGTCCCAGTCCTGGAAATAACGGATGCGGATGGTTTCCAGCCAGCCCATATAGACAGCGTTGTTGACGTGGGCCAAGCGGTCCAGTTCGCCAAATCGGACACGGTCGGCCGTGGCCAGCGGCCAAGGGTCGGGTAGCCCCAGGCTGCGTTGTTGGTCCGGGGTCAGCGGGGTAAGAAACGGCACGGTCATGGGCGGCTTTGTGGCGTCAGCCAAGCGGGATGTCAAAACCCGGCGGCGCCAGGGTGAAGCCGTCGAACTCAAACCCCGGGCTGACCGTGCAGCCCACCAGCGTCCAATCGCCCGTGCTTTGTGCCGCCTGCCAGTGACCTTCCGGAACAATGATCTGCGGTCGCGCGCCGGCACCCAGATCGGGCCCGAGCACGTGATCCTCACGCGGACCGGCATCATCGGCCGCGAGCGACAGAATCAGTGGGCTGCCGGCGTAGAAATGCCAAATCTCGGCGGCATCCACCTTGTGCCAATGGCTGCGCTCTTCGCCTTTCAGCAGGAAGTAAATGCAGGTGCCCGCTGCGCGCCCGGGCCCGTCGGCTTGCCATGTCTGGCGGTAGTGCCCGCCCTCGGGATGCGGTTGCAGCCCTAGCAAGGCAATGATCTGGTCGGCGGTCATGTCCATCGGCGTACGCTGCTCTGAGAGAGGGTTAACGCTTGGCCCTGAATTTTGTCGGCCTAACCCTCAATCAGAAAAGAGGCCGAGCATGAGCACATTTTCACAAAAGATCCGGCACATGGCCGATGAGATCGTCGTCCGTGAGGGCGGCTATGTCAACGACCCGGATGATCCCGGTGGCGCCACCAACTATGGCGTGACGATCCACACCATGCGCCGTTTGGGGCTGGACCTGACCGGCGATGGCCGCGTCACCCCCGCCGATGTCAAGAAACTCAGCCGCGATCAGGCGGTCGATATCTTTCTGACCCACTACTTCCTGCGTCCGCGGATTGCCGATCTGCCCGTGGTGCTGCACGAAACGGTGTTTGACATGTATGTCAACGCCGGCGGCAATGCGGTGAAGATCCTGCAGCGCCTGTTGAACCAGATGGGTGAAAAGATCGGCGTCGACGGGGCCATCGGCCCGCAAACGATTGGTGCGGCAGAGCGGGTCTACGCCAAGGCACCGACGCATCTGGCTGATGCCTACGGGATCGCGCGGCGGAATTACTACTTCGCCATCGCCGACCGCCGCCCGGCCAGCCGCAAATACGCCCGCACCCGCGCGGGCGGCAAAGGTGGCTGGATCAAGCGCGCCGAAGAGTTCATCTCGCCCCGCTATCACATGACCACTGCGCAGTTTCAAAAGCGGGTGGCGTCATGGGGGTAATCGAACGGGTGTTGGGGCTGGTCTTTGGCAGCGGACGCAATGTCGTTGCCGAAACGGCCGAGGTTTTCCGGGTCAATGCCGAGGCGGAGGCCGCGCGTGAGCATGGGCTTCAGGCGGCGGCACTGGGCCAGTTCGGCGGCGAGTTTCGTGTGGTGCGCCGTGGGCTCTTTGACCGGTTGATGGATGCGCTGAACCGCGTACCGCGTCCGGCGATGGCGCTCGGCACGTTGGGGCTCTTTGTGACGGCGATGGTCGACCCGGTTTGGTTCGCCGCACGGATGGCCGGCATCGCGCTGGTGCCTGAGCCGCTCTGGTGGCTCTTGGCGGCGATTGTCAGCTTTTACTTCGGTGCGCGGCATCAGGCCAAAGGCCAGGACTTCCAGCGTGAGCTGGCGATGACCATGGCCGCCGTACCGCAGGTGGTGCAAACGGTGCGCGGTATCGAAGAGCTGCGTGATGTCACCCCGGCGGACGACGCCACCAATCCCGCCGAAAACCCGGCGGTTGCGGAGTGGAAAGCCACGCGCTGACACCCGCGACAATGTGATCACGAGGCGGGCCCGAAAAGCGTTGGCTCGCCTTTTTCGTGGCCCTATAGTCTGCCGCATGGTTACAGAACTCGGCCACTTCGCCCTTATCCTCGCTTTCCTTGTCGCCATCTTTCAGATGGTGGTGCCTCTGATTGGTGCGCATAAACGCTGGCCGGGCTGGATGGCCGTGGCCGAACCCGCGGCAACGGCGCAATTCCTGTTGGTGGGGCTGTCTTTTGCGGCGCTGACCTATGCGTTTGTGACCTCGGATTTCTCGCTGCGGCTGGTGTACCTCAACAGCCATTCGGCGAAACCGATGATCTACAAGATCAGCGGCGTTTGGGGCAATCACGAAGGCTCCATGCTGCTCTGGGTGCTGATCCTGGCGCTTTTTGGTGCCATGGCGGCCTGGTTCGGTGGCAACCTGCCGCCGACGTTGCGCGCACGGGTTTTGGCGGTGCAATCGGCGGTCGCCGTGGCGTTTTTCGCCTTTATCCTCTTCACCTCGAACCCGTTTCTGCGCCTGGCGGTGCCGCCCTTTGACGGGCAGGATCTGAACCCGCTGCTGCAGGACCCGGGCCTCGCCTTCCACCCGCCGTTTCTCTACCTCGGCTATGTGGGCCTCAGCATCTGCTTTAGCTTTGCCGTCGCCGCCCTGATCGAAGGCCGCGTCGATGCCGCCTGGGGCCGCTGGGTGCGGCCCTGGACACTGGCCGCCTGGATGTTCCTGACGATCGGCATCGCACTGGGATCCTGGTGGGCCTATTACGAGCTTGGCTGGGGGGGCTTCTGGTTCTGGGACCCGGTGGAAAACGCGTCCTTCATGCCCTGGCTGTTGGCCGCCGCCTTGCTGCATTCCGCCATCGTGGTGGAAAAGCGCGAAAGCCTGAAAAGCTGGACCATCCTTCTGGCGATCCTCGCCTTCGGCTTTTCGCTGATCGGCACATTCATCGTCCGCTCGGGCCTCTTGACCAGCGTCCACGCCTTTGCCAACGACCCCGAGCGCGGGGTGTTCATCCTGATGATCCTGGTGTTCTTCACCGGCGGGGCTTTGACGTTGTTCGCGGCCCGCGCGCCGGTGATGCAGGCCAAGGGTGTCTTCGGCGTGGTCAGCCGCGAAAGCGCTTTGGTGGCCAACAATATCCTTCTGGCGGTCAGCTGCTTCGTGGTCTTTGTCGGCACCATGTGGCCGCTGGTGGCCGAGATGTTCTTTGATCGCAAACTGTCGGTCGGGCCGCCCTTCTTCAACATGGCCTTCACACCCTTCATGGTGATCCTGGGCCTCTTGCTGCCGCTGGGCTCGATGCTGAGCTGGAAGCGGGCCAAGGTCGGCCGCATCGCGCGTGATCTGATGCCTGCCTTTGCGCTGGCGGTGCTCTTGATGGGCCTTGTCTGGGTGATGCAGACCGGGCGCAGCCTGATGGGGCCCATCGGCGTGTTCCTCGGCACCTGGCTGGTCGCGGGCGCGGTGGTGGACCTGCTGTCCAAGACCGGCAAGGCGCGCGACCTCTCCCGCCTGATGCGCCTGCCGCGCGCCGATTGGGGCAAAGCGGTGGCCCATAGCGGGCTCGGCATCACCATGCTGGGCATTGCCGGCCTGCTCGCGTGGGAGGTGGAGGATATCCGTGTCGCCCAGATCGGGCAGCCCTATGATGTCGGCGGGTTCGAGCTGGAGCTGGCCGATGTCAACAACGTGCAGGGGCCGAACTACCTGTCGGTGATGGGTGAGGTGATCGTGCGCCAGAATGGCGAAGAAATCGTCCGCCTGTTCCCGGAGAAGCGCAACTACCCGGTGGCGCAGATGCCCACCACCGAGGCGGCGATCGACTACCGCGTGTTGCGCGACGTTTATGTGGTGATCGGCGATCCGCAGGCCGAAGGCGGCTGGGTGATCCGCACCTATATCAAGCCGCTTGCAAACTGGATCTGGGCCGGGTCGATCCTGATGGCTCTGGGTGGTCTCGTGTCGCTCAGCGACCGGCGCTACCGCGTCGCCGCGGGCGCCCGACGGGCCGCGCCGGTAGGTGGGGTGCCGGCGGAATGACCACGGTTCGCTTCTCTGCGCTGGCGGGTGTCCTTGCCCTGGTGCTGCTGGCGTTGACGCCGGTGGCTGGCGGCGCCGTGCAGCCCGACGAAGTGCTCGACGACCCTGCGCTGGAACAGCGCGCGCGCATGTTGTCCGAGGGGCTGCGCTGCCTTGTCTGCCAGAACGAAAGCATCGACGAAAGCAACGCCTCGCTCGCCCGCGATCTGCGGCTCTTGGTGCGCGAAAGGCTGGTGGCTGGGGACAGCGACGAAGAGGTCATCGCCTATATCGTTGAGCGTTACGGTGAATTTGTCCTGCTCAAACCCACCACCGGCGGCTGGAACTGGGTGCTTTGGGCCGCCGGTCCGGCGCTCTTCCTCTTGGCGCTTGGCATGGGCGCCAGCTATATCCGCGGACGCTCAACCGCGATCCCGGAGACCGAGGCCGGCCTGACCGACGAAGAGCGCAAGCGCCTCGAAGACATCCTCAAGAACTAGGCCCACGTCGTTACACCTGACGCGACACGTACCATTGTGTCCCGCAAGACGTGCGGAACCCGCCGCGCCGGTCGCCATCGCCGGATTCGGTCATCGGCTGGATCTCCTCCGCACCCGCGGTGAGGGCCCGCGCAAACACCGCATCGGGATCGGGCACATAGATATGCAGCAGGGCGCCTGGCCCCTCGGCTCCGCCCATCATCAGCACCGTGTCGCCGATCCGGCATTCCGCGTGATTGATCCGGTCGCCGTCGTGAAAGACCCGTAGACGCTCGGCACCAAACACGGTTTCGCAAAAGGCCAATACCGCCTCGGGGTCAGGCACCAAGAGATACGGCGCGAGATCGGTGTAGCCGTCGGGTTTGTAGCTCATTTCATCACTATGCAGGGCAATGGTCGTTTCGGGAAGGGGCGGGCGACACGCGTCTGACCGACGTGACGCCGCGTTTGCCTTTGCCAATCCCGCCGCATCGGTGTTTGATGCGCGCAATCAGACCGATGGAGCGCCCGGATGCACTACGAAACGATCAGCTACGCGCTGGCCAATGATATAGCCACGATCACCCTCAACCGTCCCGACGTGATGAACGCGCTGAACACCCAGATGCGCGCCGAGATCACCGACGCCATGGGCCAAGGCGGCAGCGAGGCGCGGGTGGTTGTGCTGACCGGTGCAGGGCGGTCGTTTTGCTCGGGCCAGGATCTGGGCGATCGCGCCAATGCGGCCAATCTCGATCTCGAACGCACGCTGCGCGACGAATACGTGCCGATGCTGCGCGCCATCTTTGACTGCCCGGTGCCGACGATCTCTGCCGTCAATGGCGCGGCGGCCGGGGCAGGGGCCAACCTGGCCCTTGCGGCTGACGTTGTGATCGCCGCCGAAAGCGCGTTTTTCCTGCAGGCCTTCACTCGGATCGGCCTGATCCCAGACGCGGGCGGCACCTGGTACCTGCCGCGCCAGATGGGGCTCGCCAAGGCGATGGGGGCGGCGCTTTTTGCCGAAAAGATCAGCGCAAAGCAGGCCGATGACTGGGGCATGATCTGGGAAGCGGTCGCAGATGACGCCTTTGAGGCGACCTGGAAAGCCCGCGCCGAACACCTCGCCCAAGGCCCCACCGCCGCCTATCAGCGCGTCAAACAGGCTTTGCGCGGGTCCTTCGACAACAACCTGGAAGAGCAACTGGCGATCGAAGCCAAACTACAAGGCCAATGCGGCAAAACTCGCGACTTCAAAGAAGGCGTCGTTGCCTTCCTCGAAAAACGCCCGGCACAATACGAGGGCCGCTGAGGCAGGCGCTGGTGCGGAAAATCGCCGATGCATGAACCTAGTCGCTTTTTGGGAACCGATGCGGAAACCTACTTGGGTATTTGTCCGGCATGAGCCCAAAGTGTTTACCCAACATCCGAGCCAAAATGCCCGTGCCTTGCACGGGCAGCGCCCGAACCGCCCCCACGGGGCGGGCGCTTCTCGCCCACCCCTCGGTTCGGGCGCGTTGCACTGTTTGAAAACCGAACGGCAGCAAAGCCCGCGCACCGGTTGTTTGGCTGCGTGATCGTTTTAACAATAACGGCTCCCGAAAACTGTTTCGGAAGCCGATATTTCTAGTCGTGGGTGACGTACAAGTTGCGCTGGAAGAGAGCCGGCGCATTCTACGCCAAGGCGTTAGCGGTTTTCGATGTCCACGTAGTCGCGCGCGGTGTCACCGAGGTAGAGCTGGCGCGGGCGGCCGATTTTGTTTTGGGGATCGGCGATCATTTCTTTCCACTGGCTGACCCAGCCGACGGTGCGCGACAAGGCGAAGATCGGCGTGAACATCGAGGTCGGGAAGCCCATCGCCTCGAGGATAATGCCGGAGTAGAAATCCACGTTGGGGAAGAGCTTTTTCTCGGCAAAGTACGGATCGGCGAGGGCGGCTTGTTCCAGCTCTTTCGCTGTGGCTAGGATCGGGTTGTTTTCCACGCCCAGAAGGTCCAGCACCTCGTCGGCGGATTGCTTCATCACCGTCGCGCGCGGGTCGAAGTTCTTGTAGACGCGGTGGCCAAAGCCCATCAGGCGGAACGGATCGTCCTTGTCCTTGGCGCGGGCGATGTATTCCGGTATGCGATCAGGCGAGCCGATTTCCTTCAGCATCTCCAGACAGGCCTGGTTGGCGCCGCCATGTGCAGGGCCCCAGAGACAGGCAATGCCGGCGGCGATGCAGGCAAAGGGATTGGCGCCCGAGGATGAGGCCAGACGCACCGTCGAGGTCGAGGCGTTCTGTTCGTGATCGGCATGCAGGGTCAGAATGCGGTCCATCGCGCGGGCGATGATCGGGTCGACGACGTATTCCTCGGCCGGGACGGCAAAGCACATATGCAGGAAGTTCGCCGCGTAGTCGAGATCATTGCGCGGATACACGAATGGCTGACCGATGGAATACTTGTAGGCCATCGCCGCGATGGTCGGAACCTTGGCAATCAGGCGGTGGCTAGCGATCTCGCGCTGGCGCGGATCGCTGATATCGGTGCTGTCATGGTAGAACGCCGCCATGGCGCCCACCGCGCCCACCATGATCGCCATCGGATGCGCATCCCGCCGGAACCCGCGGAAGAAGTTGTGCATCTGTTCGTGGATCATCGTGTGGCGGGTGATGGTCGATTCGAACTCTTCCAGCTCGGCCGCCGTGGGCAGCGCGCCGTAAAGCAGCAGGTAGCACACCTCAAGGTAGTGCGACTTACCGGCGAGCTGGTCGATTGGATAGCCGCGATGCAAGAGCTCGCCCTTGCCGCCATCGATGAAGGTGATGGTGCTGTCGCAGGAGGCGGTCGAGGTGAATCCGGGATCGTAGGTGAACACACCCGCCTCGGCATAAAGCTTGCGGATGTCGATCACATCCGGCCCGGCTGTCGGTGAAAACATGGGCAGATCATAGGTTTGCCCATCAATGCTCAGCGTCGCGGATTTCGTCGAGTCTGCCATGTTTCGTGTCCCTTCGTCTCAGCGGTGCCGGGCAGAGAGCGCCGCCCGGCGGGTTGTTGTCCATGGCCGCCTTGCGCTGCTGGCGCATCGCGCTCAGCCTGCGTGAGGGGCCGCGGCCCGGGCCAACCGTGCGAGCGTTTCCTCGCGGCCCAGGACGAGCATCATGTCATAGACGCTTGGGGTCACGCTGCGCCCGGCAAGCGCGGCCCGCAACGGGCCGGCGAGCTTGCCGAATTTGGTGCCTTGCGCCTCTGCAAAGGCTGCCATGACAGCCTCCAGATCGTCTCGGGTCCAGCTAACATTTTGCAACTGCGGCGTCAATTGAGACAGTATACCACGGGATACCGTATCGAGCTGCTTTGCCGCCTTCTCATCCGGTTCAATAGGCGTTTCCGACAGGATAAACTGCGCCTTTTCAAGTAGTTCCGGGAACGTGCGCGCACGGTCCTTGAGGCAATACATCGCACGTTCCAACCCGTCCGTCTGCGCGTCACTCAGCGCGGGCAAGCCTGCGGCGGCCAGATATTCGCTGATTTCATGCCGCAAAGCAGCATCTTCGGCAATTGCGATATGTTGGCCGCAGAGGTTTTCCAGCTTTTTGAAATCAAACCGGGCCGGGGATTTGCCGATCCCCTTGAGATCGAACCACTCTTTCGCCTGCGCATCGGTAAAGAATTCGGCGTCGCCGTGGCTCCAGCCCAGCCGCGCCAGGTAGTTGCGCATGCCCGCCGCCGGGTATCCCATGGCCTGGTATTCCTCGACCCCCAGCGCGCCGTGGCGTTTTGACAGTTTCTTGCCGTCCGGCCCGTGGATCAGCGGGATATGCGCCCAGACCGGCACGTCCCAGCCCATGGCGGTGTAAATGCCGGTCTGGCGCGCGGCATTGTTCAGGTGATCGTCGCCCCGAATGACGTGCGTCACCCCCATATCGTGATCGTCCACCACCACCGCCAACATGTAGACCGGTGTGCCATCCGAGCGTAACAGCACCATGTCATCCAGCTGATCATTGCGGATGGTCACGTCACCCTGCACCTGGTCCTGTATCACCGTGCTGCCGTCTTGCGGCGTCTTCAGGCGGATCACGTAAGGCGCGTCGGGATGAGTGGCCGGATCGGCATCGCGCCAGGGGCTTTGAAAGAGCGTCGAGCGGCCCTCGGCCCGGGCGGCTTCGCGAAAGGCTTCGATCTCGTCCTGGGTCGAGAAACACTTATACGCCTTGCCCTCGGCCAGCAGTTGCTGCGCCACCTCGGCGTGCCGGTCGGCGCGGGCAAACTGGCTGATCACCTCACCATCATGGTCGAGCCCCAGCCAGGCCATACCCTTGAGGATCGCCTCGGTCGCCTCGGGGGTTGAGCGCGCGCGATCGGTGTCTTCGATCCGCAGGAGGAACTTGCCGCCGCGCCCCCGCGCATAAAGCCAATTGAACAGCGCCGTGCGCGCGCCACCGATATGCAGAAAGCCAGTGGGCGAGGGGGCAAAACGGGTCACGACGTGGCCGGACATGGGCATTAACCTCTTGCTAACCGTGAAGGGCATATTTTTCAGCGTTCCTTAACCAGCCTGCCGCAAAGGGGCAACCATGCGGCCCGTGACCGCGGTGCTTGAATCCACGCTTCTAGGCCAGCGCGGCCATCTGTTCCCTTGGGCTCCGGTTTGCATGGCCCTGGGGATCGGGGGCTATTTTGCCTTGCGGTTCGAGCCGGCAGAACTGCTGCTCTGGGGGGCCTTGGGTTTTGCCGTTTGCGGAATGTTGGCGGCGATGCGGCTTGGGGCTGTGAGCGGACCGCTGATCCTGGCGCTCAGCTTTGCCGCTTTTGGCTTCGGCCTGGCGGGGTTGCGGGCCCACCAAGTGGCCGGGCCGCTTTTGGACTTCCGCTATTACGGCGCGATCGAGGGCCGGATTGTCGGCATCGATCGCTCCGCCTCCGACGCCATGCGCCTGACGCTGGACCGGGTGGTGCTGGAACGAATGGATCCGGCCGACATTCCCAATCGCGTGCGCGTGTCGCTGCATGGCGATCAAGGGTTCATCACGCCAACACCGGGAATGACGGTGATCCTGACCGGGCATCTCTCGGCCCCGAATGGCGCGGTGGAGCCCGGCGGATTCGACTTCCGCCGCCATGCCTGGTTCCTGCGGCTTGGGGCTGTCGGCTATACCCGCACTCCGGTGCTGTTGCTTGATCCCCCCGGTGCGGGCCAGCATATCTTCAAGGTGCGAATGTGGATCTCGGCGCGGGTGCAGGCGGCCTTGCCGGGGGAGACCGGCGCCTTTGCCGCCGCCGTCATGACCGGTGACCGCAGCGGCATGCTGCAAGAGATGCTGCAGGATCTGCGCGACACCAACCTGGCGCATCTGATTGCCATCTCGGGCCTGCATATGGGGCTTCTGGCCGGGTTCGTTTTTTCCGGACTGCGCCTGGGGCTCTTGTTTATCCCACATTTCAACCTGCGCTGGCCGGTCAAGAAACTCGCGGCCTTCGGCGCCCTTTTAGCGGCCGCCGGGTATCTGGCCTTGTCGGGCGGCAATGTCGCGACCGAGCGCGCCTTTGTCATGGTCGCCGTGGCGCTGGTGGCGGTCATGCTCAATCGCCGGGCGTTGTCGTTGCGGTCAGTGGCGATGGCGGCGCTGATCATCCTGTCCTTGAGGCCCGAGGCGCTGTTGAGCCCCGGGTTCCAGATGTCCTTTGCCGCAACCACAGCTTTGGTGGCCGTCTTCGAGCAGATGACCCGTATTCAACAGCTGCGCGACTGGCCGCGCTGGACCGCGCCGGTGATCTCATTGCTGGTCTCCTCTGCCGTGGCCGGGGCCGCTACGGCACCGGTGGGTATGGCGCATTTCAACCAGAGCGCCAGCTACGGCTTGATCGCCAACCTGATTTCCGTTTCGGCGATGGGCGTGATTGTGGTGCCGATGGCGGTGGTGGCAGCTTTGCTGATGCCGTTTGGGCTGGATTGGATGGCCTATGCGGTGATGGCATTGGGGCTCGACTGGATATTGGGGGTTGCACACACCGTCGCCGATTGGCCGGGTGCGGTGCGCCATATCACAGCACCTGGTCCCGCCGTTTTGCCACTCATGGCCCTGGGGGCATTGTTTGTTGCCCTGTGGCAGGGGCGCGGACGTGTGTTTGGGGTACTGCCGATGGTAGTGGCGTTGCTGCTCTGGGTGCAGGTCGAACGTCCGGACGTGCTGATTTCTCGAAATGGCGCACTGGTGGGGGTGATGACGCCCGAGGGCCGCGCCTTGTCGAAATCCCGCGGTGCGGGGTTTGTGGCCGAGGTCTGGTTGGAAAATGACGGGTCCGGCAAGGATCAGGAGGGCGCGGCCGCGCTCTGGCCCGGGCCCAATGCGGGTCGGCTTGCGCAGGCGGCTTTGGACGGTACCGATGTTGTCCACGTTCAGGGCAAGCGCGCGGCGGAGGCGTTTGACGGCTGCACACCCGGTCAGATCGTGGTGGCGAGCACCGAGTTGCCCGGGCGCGTCGAGTGTGACGTCTTCGATCCAGACCGCTTGCGCCAGACCGGTGCGATTGCGATTTGGCTCTCTCCCGAAGGACACCGCGTTGTCACCGACGCTGATCGTTCCGGCCGTCGTCTGTGGCACGGCGCCGCGCCACAAGCCTTCCGACTGGCGGCTCAGTAAGTGCGGATCAAGCCGACGAGCCGGCCCTGAACGTTGACCGACCCCGTTGGCAGCACGCGCGGCTCATATGCCGGATTGGCGGCCTCAAGCACAACCGTGTCGCCGCTCCGGCGGAAGCGTTTCAACGTCGCCTCATAGCCATCGACCTGCGCAACAACGATATCGCCATTATCCGCGTGTGATGTTTCGCGAATGACCACCACATCGCCGTGGTTGATCCCCGCATCGATCATGGAGTCGCCTTTGACTTCAAGTGCATAGTGGTTGCCACCTGCCTGCAGCATCTGCCCCGGCACCGCCACGCCGGGAGGTGCGTCATTGATCGCCTCGATCGGCTCCCCGGCAGCAATCCGGCCAAGCAGCGGCAGTTGTGCCACGTCGCCGACGGCAAGCGGCTGGGCCAGTGCCGGCTGGGTATCCGGCCGGTTGCCATCGATCACTTGCGGGGTGAAGCCGGCCGGTTTGCCGCTCAGGCTGTCGGGCAGCTTGATGATCTCCAAAGCGCGGGCCCGATGTGGCAGGCGGCGGATAAATCCGCGCTCTTCCAATGCGGTGATCAGCCGGTGGATGCCGGACTTCGACCGCAGGTCCAACGCCTCTTTCATTTCGTCGAAACTGGGCGGCACGCCGTCACGTGCCATACGTTTGTTGATGAAATTCAGCAGGTCGTGCTGCTTTTTTGTTAGCATGTGCTCACTCCTCAACCGTCAGTTTTTGTTCTATCCATGTTCCCGTTTTGTGTCAACTTGGCTGTGGATAAAGCAGGCCGGCGGCCACTTGGCGGCGAAATTTCTTGCAAGAAATTTGTCAAAATCCTTGTAAGGATTTTCTGCGTTTGTGGCGTCAGATTGGAAGGTATTCCAACACGTCGCCTATTTGGCGGGCGGGGTCGTACGCCGGGCGCACAGCAAGCGCGTTGGCGGCCCCGAGGACACTGAGCAGGCTCGAGTCCTGTCGGTTGAAGACGGTCAGCCCGTTGTTATCAAGTCTTGCGCGCATGTAATGCTCGCGCGGCCCGTTGACGTCGATGTCATGGCAGAGCGGCGCGGACTTGCGGGGCGCCGGAAAGGCGCCCAATCCCAGCATCGCCCGGATCACAGGGGCAACAAAGACATGTCCGCAGACCATGGCCGAGACCGGATTGCCCGGCAGGCCGATCATCATCGCCTCGCGCAGCCGCCCCGACATCAACGGCTTGCCGGGACGCATCGCCACCTTGTGAAACGCCTGCTCCATGCCAAGCTCGCCGGCGACCTGGGCCACCAGATCGTGGTCTCCGACCGACGCGCCGCCAATTGTGATCACAAGATCGGCATCCTCGACCAGGTCCAGAACTGTGGTCAGCGAAGCGGTGGTGTCGCGGGCGATGGGCAGCAGCCGGGGCAGGGCGCCCAGCTCGGTCAGAAGCGCGTGCAGCCCCATGGTATTCGACGCGATGATCTGGTCTGGCCCCGGGGTTTCGCCGGGCATGACCAGCTCATCCCCGGTCGAGATCAGGGCCACTTTTGGCTGGCGCGCAACCAGGATGTCGGCCTTGTTCATCGAAGCGAGCAACGCAATGTCGTTTGGGCCGAGCACCTGACCGGCGCTGACGCGATGCCCGGCCGGAAAATCATTGCCGGCGGGCCGGATATGCGTGCCGCTATCGAGCCCGTCGCCGATTGTGATCACATCGCCGTCGCGCTGCACTTCTTCCTGGATCACCACGCGCTCAGCCCCGCTGGGCACCGGCGCGCCGGTGAAGATGCGCACCGCCTGTCCCGAGCCGACCGCGCCGTCAAACCGGTGGCCGGCAGCGCTTTCACCGATCACCTGCAGCACATCTCCCGATGCCGCCTCGATCACCGCATAGCCATCCATCGCCGAGGCCGCAAAGGGCGGCTGATCGCGCAGCGCCACTTGGTCCGCCGCCAACACACGCCCCGCGGCTTGCAGCAACGGCACCGTCTCGGTCCCCAACGGTGCCGCGAGCGCAAAGAGCCGGTCAAGCGCCTCGGTTACTGTAATCATGGTGCCTCGTAACGCCCTGACTTTCCGCCGTCTTTCAGCTTGACCCGCAGTCCGCCGATCTCCATTGCGCGGTCGACGGCTTTAGCCATGTCATAGACCGTGAGGGCGGCGGTGGCGGCGGCGGTGAGGGCTTCCATCTCGACGCCGGTCTGGCCGGTGGTCTTGACGGTGGC
>JASJCC010000179.1 GCA_030066175.1 Paracoccaceae bacterium
GGGCCGGATTGCCTTTGAGGGCCAAGACCTTCTGGCGCTGGATGGCGAGGCGATGCGCGCGGTGCGTGGGCGCGACATCTCCATGGTGTTCCAAGAGCCGATGATCTGCGCGCCGATGCTGCGCACCGGGTTTAGCGAGGTCATCGGCTCTTGGAACACCATGGAGATGTCGCGCCCACGCACCGCGCGCATCGCCTCGCCATCCAGCGCCAGAAGGTCTTGGCCCTCAAAGGCAATCCGGCCCGATGTGACGCGCAGCGCCTTGGCCAAGAGCCCCATAACCGCGAGCGAAGACACCGATTTGCCCGACCCGCTTTCACCCACAAGCGCCAGCGTTTCGCCGGGCTCGATGGGGTAGGACACGTCGCGTACAAGCGGGGTTTCAACTCCGTCCTGCGAGACGCTTATCGACAGATTTTCTATTTCAAGCAGTGGCATGCCTGGGCCTTGGGTTTTTTCGCGACATAGAGGGGGGTCTGTGTTTGGCAAGGCCGGCTTTGTGGCAGCCCCCTTGCTCAGAGCGACATTCGCAACAGATAAACGCGGGTCCGGGTTTGGCGGCGCGGGCGTGTCTTGCCGCCCGTGCGACACGGAATGAGCGCCGGGAAACGGCCTGGGAAAGGAACGATATGACCTACTCGATTGTGGCCCGAGACCCCGAGACCGGGGAGTTTGGCATCGCCGTTGCCAGCCGGTTTTTCGCATGCGGGTCGCTGGTTCCCAATGTCAGCGCGTCGGCGGCGTTTGCCAGTCAGGCCTTTGTGAACCCGCTTTGGGGAGTCGAGGGTTTGGCGCGATTGGGGCAGGGGGAGGCGCCGGATGTCGTGCTTTCGGATCTCGTCGCGCGGGATGCCGGGCAGGCCTCGCGCCAGGCGCATATGATTTCACCGGGTGGCGCCATCGCCCAGCACACCGGCGCCGATTGCGTGCCCTGGGCGGGCCATGCCCAGGCGGACAACGTGTCGGTGGCGGGCAACATGCTGGCCGGGCCTGCGGTGGTCGAGGATACTTTGGCCACCTGGCTTGAGCATCCCGATTTGCCGTTCGCCGAACGGTTCCTGACCGCGATGGAGGCGGGTGAACGCGCCGGCGGCGATAAGCGCGGCAAGCAGGCCGCCGGTCTGCTGATCCACTCCGGCCAGCCTTACCCGTCACTTGATCTGCGGGTCGATGACCACAATGACCCCCTGGCCGAACTGCGGCGCCTTATGGCGGTGGCCGAAGAGCGCTACTTGGTGTTCCGCACCGCCATGCCGACGGTCGAGAACTTTTCCGGCATGGTCGACCGCACACCGCTGGACGCGGCGATAGCCGCCAACGAAGAAGAGCGGGCGGAAAAAGGCATTGTTTCCCAATCGCTTGCAACGCCGCTGACCTGAACGTAAGGACTCAAAATGCATCTGCGCGCCAATCATCACTACCCTTCTCGCCGGTCGTCTGTCGTGGCCGCCAACATGGTCTCGACCAGCCAGCCTTTGGCCGCGCAGGCCGGGCTGTCCATGCTGGCGCGCGGCGGCAACGCGGTGGATGCGGCGATTGCAACCGCCATCACGTTGACTTTGGTGGAGCCGACGGGCAATGGCCTTGGTTCGGACGCCTTTGCGATCCTCTGGGATGGCACGCAGCTGCACGGGCTGAACGCCTCGGGTCGATCGCCCGCCGGGTGGACGCCAGAGCGGTTCGCCGGTCTCGACGCTGTCCCGTTTCGTGGGTGGGAAAGCGTGACCGTGCCGGGGGCCGTGTCGGGCTGGGTGGCGCTGTCCGAGCGTTTTGGCAAACTGCCGTTTGAGGCACTGTTCGAGCCTGCGATTGGCTATGCCGAACACGGCTTTCCGGTGTCGCCGATCATCGCCACACTCTGGGCGCGCGCGGCTGAGCAACTGGCTGACCAGCCCGGATTTGCGCAGAACTTCCTCCCCGAAGGACGGGCACCCAAAGCGGGCGAGCTTTACCGCAACCCTGCGATGGCGCGCACCCTGCGCCTGATTGCCGAGACCAAGGGCAAGGCGTTTTACGAGGGCGAATTGGCCGAGGCGATGGAGGGTTTTGCAAAGGAGCATGACGCGGCCTTGCGGGTGTCTGACCTTGCCACGCACAAGGCAGACTGGTGCGGCACGATCAGCCAGAGCTATGGCGACGTGGCGCTGCACGAAATCCCGCCCAACGGCCAGGGGATCGCGGCACTGGCGGCCTTGGGGATCCTCGAACACACTAACCTGCGCGATCTTGATGCCGATGACCCGCAGGCCTTCCATCTGCAGATCGAGGCGATGAAGCTCGCCCTGCGCGACACCGAGACCTTTGTGGCCGACCTTGATCACATGACCCGGGTCACACCCGACGACATGCTCGACCCCGGTTATCTGGCGGAGCGCGCCAAACTGATCGATCCAAGCAAGGCCACCAATTTCGGATCCGGCGCGCCCAAGCGGGGCGGCACGGTTTATCTGACGGCCGCCGATGCCTCGGGCATGATGGTGTCGTTCATCCAGTCGAACTATGCCGGGTTCGGCTCGGGTGTGACCGTGCCGGGCACGGGCATACACCTGCAGAACCGCGGCGCGGGTTTCTCGCTCGACCCAGACAGCCAGAATGTCGTCGCCCCGGGCAAGCGGCCCTTCCACACCATCATCCCCGGCTTCCTGATGGGCGCGGACGCGCCGGTGATGAGCTTTGGCGTCATGGGCGGGCCGATGCAGGCGCAGGGGCATGTGCAGATGACATTGCGCACCCAGCTCTGGGGGCAGGATCCGCAGATGGCGGTGGATGCGCCGCGCTGGCGGGTCACCGATGGGTTGGGTGTCGCCTGTGAGACGACGTTGCCGGCCGAGACCCTGCAACGGCTGGAGGATATGGGGCATCACCTGACGCTGGAGGCGCCGGATAACGCCTTTGGCTTTGGCGGCGCGCAGCTGATCGCTCGGTTGGAGAATGGCCACTACGCCGCCGGGTCTGATCCGCGCAAGGACGGGCAGGCGGTCGGGTTTTAACTCTAGTCGATCAGCGTATCCGCGCGTTGGCCGGCCTTTTCAAGATGGATCGGCAGCACCCGGCCATAGAGCTGCTTGGCCCGCTCCGGCGTTGCCACCATGCCCGGCTCTTCGACGTAAGACAGGATTGCCACATAACGCGGACGGGCACCGACCAGGGGGGCGACGCGGTGCAGGCTGTAGCGCCCGCGGAAAAGCTGTAGATCGCCGGGCTGCAGATCCAGCCGGCGCACCTTGTCTGACGAACCGTCCAGCACCCGGGCGACGTCGTCGAAATTCTCGTTTCCCTCAGCGTCGCGAATGGCCGGCGCGTATTCAAACGCGCCACCGCTTTCGGCATTCTGAACCGCCAGCGTGACCGTGAAGTTATTGGTGTCGAAATGCCAGGGAAAGCCCGGGCCTTCCTCGGCCAGGTTGACGATGGCGTCGGCCAGCGGATCGGCGTAGCGATAGAACGCCTTTTCTTGCAGGCAGGCTTGCACAAAACCATCGAAGCCGGGCGCATCATGCACCCTGCGCAGGGCGCCCGATTTGGCGAAATGATCCGCAGGGACAAAGGCGTTGGAGCGGTCGCAGAAGCGTCTTTTCGGATGGTCTGCCGGCAGGTCGGGGTCGTCTTCGGTGAAATAGGGGTTGGTGCGGTTGAAGGTGCGGTGCGCGTGTTGCGCGTTGCGATCGGCCTCTGCGACCAGCGCGTCGACGCCCTTTTGCGTCAGAAAACCGGGCAGCACGGCACAGCCATCGCGCTGCAGATCCTTGCGCGCCGCGGCGATCGCTGCGTCCAGCGTCGGCCCCGGGTGGTCGATCGGGTAAGTGGCGAGATTGATCAGGTCGCGATAGTCCATAAGCCGGTCCCCGCTGAATTATATGCCTCAGTCTGAGGGCAGTAACCAGGCTTCGTCTCTCGCAATCCCGACATCGGCATGTCGTGACAGGGCGCCAAGCTTACGCCCCGGGCGGGACAAGGACGTAATTGCCCACATGGGTCTTTCCCATGAATTCCTGCTGCGCCTGCCCGATCTGTTCAAGCGGAAAAACCTTGGCGACCAGAGGGCGAATCTCACCCCGCTCGATATACCCGACCAGGTTCGGAAACACCGGCGCGTCCCAGGCGGTGCAGCCGAAAAGCGTGATATCTTTCAGATACATATCGCGCATGTCCAAGGTGACAATCGGCCCGGCGATGGCGCCGGATGACACAAACCGCCCGCCGCGCCGCAGCACCATGAGCATCTGCGGAAAGCCATCGCCGGCCACGTTATCGACGACCACATCGACGCTGTTTTCCCCCAACGCCTGCACCAGATCCTCGCCCCGCTGAACAATGATGTCCGCACCCAGCGCACGGACCTGTGCCGCCTTGCTTTCGCTGGTGATCGCCACCACCCGCGCGCTGCGGCGCTTGGCCAGCTGCACTGCGGCCGAGCCGACACCGCCCGAGGCACCGGCCACCAAAACCACGTCCCCCGCGCCCACCTGCGTGCGGTGCAGCATGTTTTCTGCCGTGCCGTAGGCGCAGGGGATCGTCGCCAGTTCCGCATCGGACCAGGTGCAGTCGACCGGAAAAACCTCGCTCGCCGGCACCTTCACATACTCCGCAAAGGCACCGTCAAAGTCGGACCCCATCCAGGCATTGTCCATCACGTCATAACCGTTCGGGCGCATGCAGGCGCGCACCAGAACGCGCTTGCCCATGAGCCCTTTGTCGACACCTTGGCCCGTCTCGACCACCCGACCGCAGCAATCGGTGCCCTGGATGAAGGGAAACGGCGTCGCCTCGTTCCAGCCGCCATCAGCCTTCTGCTCGCCATGAGTCGCCTGATAGTCCGCCGTGGCCCCGGTGTCGGTGGTGACAGACGACGAATACCACCCTAGCCGCGTGTTGATCTCGGTGTTGTTGACGCCGGCGGCGAGAACGCGCAGCAAAACCTCGCCCGCGTCCGGAACCGGGATCGGCACCGAGCGATAGTCGAGCATCTCGAGCCCGCCATTGCCCGTGGTCACCACTGCCATCATCTGACCATCCTTCGACGCCAGATCAAAACCTTGCATTTCGGCATCCTCGCTTCACCGGTTTCCACGCGCCAAAACGCTAACCACTGGTTGTCGGGATGAACACCCGTCTTGTTCGCAAAACGCCGCTCGCTCCCCTTGGTTTCCCATGCTCCGCGCAGAGCCAAAGTGCAGCTTTTCTTGACCGCTTGGCGCCCGGCTCGATACCCTCGCTTGCAGCTGATGCAGCCAATGGTTGTGCAGCCCACAGTCTACGGAGGTCACCTTATGACAGCGCCAGAGCCGATGACAGACGATGCCTTTGACGCCGACCGTCGTAAACTCATCCTGCGCACACGCGAACTCAAGGCCAACTATCGCGCCGGGCTAAAGATGTTCCGTGGCCCTCACGCAGCTCACCGATGCCGACGTTTTGGCGGGCACCCAGAACATTCAACGGCTGATTGCCGAGATGCGGCAAACCCGGCGCGCGATGCAGGAGATTGAAGAAAAGCGTTTCGAAAATGCGGGCAAGGCCAACGCTGTGCCGCCGTTGTCGCCGGTTCGCGCAATTCCGTTCGGTGGGGGAAGCCCGACGCAGAGCTGGCACCCAGCTACGCTGCCCGGCACGTTCGACACGTTGGAACCGCCGCCTTGGTCAGGGTTTAACCATCCATTCCTGTCGAGTTCTGGTGTGATCCAGCCCGAAGCCTGTCGAACGTATGTCCATACGCCGCTGACCGATGACGATGCGCGGCTCGATTTCGAGTATTTTGAGGTTCGGCTTGAGACGGCGAGGTTTCGATTTGGAGGAGAGATCGAAGGCAATGCCGCCTACGGTGCGGCGGGTATCTTCAAATACACTCTGCCAAAGGCGGCGTTTGATGGTGCCGCATATTGGAGTGTCGAGCAAAGGATCGATATCGACGAGGTCCAGGCCACGAACTGGGCCTTTTTCCTCGGCGACTCGGTTGCGCGGCAATGCCCGGATGGCGCCGATTTTCCGCCGGTTGAAGAGTTCTTTGACAGCTTCGGAACCGCCCCGTTTTCCATTCTCGGCGCGCAAGGCAGGGACGAGTTTTATACTTGGCCGATCATGGGGGAGGACCGATTTGCCAACGGGTTTCCGCTACGCCAGGGTGTTGCGCCGACGATCTATGTCGGAATAGCGTTGTTTTTGTGGGTCAGGAACGGCCGCTTGTCATTGCCGCATTGGAGCCGCGCGCTGCAGTATTTCAGTTTCGTGGGGCCAGGGTTGTCCTACGCGTATTACCGACTGCCAAATTGATCCACTTGCGCTTCAGCTTTCAAACAAAACCGGGATGTAAGACCGCAGCTGTTTCAAGTAAAAACACGGTCACGGCCGTGTCTGTGCTTAGCATTGTGTTTTCTGGCGCGGCTTTTCTGGGGGCTTTGCGGTGCCCAACAGCGGCGACCTATGCTTCTTGGCGCGCAAGAAGGCTGCGCTGCGATCCCAAGTCTGCTTCGACATACGCGCACCTTACTCTGCAGCCTGTATCATCGGCACAGGCGCGACCTCAGCCATCTTCGACGGCGCTCTTTGGCGCGCATAGACCAATCGGAAAGCGGCCGGCGTGAAGTAAAAGCTGACAACAGTCGAAAGCAGGACCCCACCAGCCACGGCCATGGCGAAGGGGGGCCAAAACCCGCCACCAGCCAGGATCAACGGCAGAAAGCCACCCACCGTTGTTATGGTCGTCGACACGATGTGGCGTGAGCTGTTCATCACCACTTCGGCCATGGCGTCGGTCTCGCCCGCCGCTGCATCGGGGTTCTCTTGTAGTGCGGTCATGATGATCAGGGCCGCGTTGATCGACACCCCGATCGAACCGATCAGGCCGATGATCGCGTTGATCCCAAACGGATAGTTGAAGATCGCAAGGGCCAACATCGACAGCCCTGCAGAGAGGCCGCTGACCACCAGTGCGACCGCTGCAAGCCGGAAGGAGCGGAAAGTCATCACTACAACCGCGATCGAGAGCGTTACGATCAACCCAAGCGGTGCCAACAGGTTGTTGAGCGTCGAGGACCGGGCATCGCTGTCGCCGCCGATTTCCAGCCGGTACCCTGGCGGCAGCGCAAAACCTTGCGCTTCCAATTGGGCTTGCACCGCCGACAGAGCTCCTTCGGGCAGCACGCCGCGGAGCAGAAACGCCTGGACCGTGTTCGCCCTTTCGCCATTTCGGCGCGTGATCGTGCCTTCGCCGGGTGCAAGGGTGACATCGGCAATCGCCGACAGCGGTACAGCTGGATAGGCGCCGGTTGCACTGCGTGCGGTCGCATCGCCGGGCAAGAGCCCCATATCGCGGATTGCGGCCGGATTGGCGCGCAAAGCATCTCCCAGCCGGACACGGACGGGCAGCTCTTCGGTGCCTTCGATCAGCGACCCGCCGGTAGTACCGACCAGCGCGGCCTCGAGCTGGCCCGCCACATCGGCGAGGCTGAGCCCCAGCCGCCGGGCCTCGGCCTCGTCTACGTCGATGGCCAGTTTTGGTGCGCCTTCTGTGATTGATGCGCGGGCGAGCGTGACAGCGTCCTGTTCGGAGACCAACCGCCTGAGCTGTGTACCTGCGTCGCGCAAGACTGCAATGTCTGGGCCGACGATGCGCAGTTCGACCGGTGCGTTGACCGGCGGCCCTTGCACCAGACCGCGCACCAACACCTGCGCTTCGGGCGCAAGTGTCGGCAGGTCACGCTGTAACCTGGGCAGGACCGCCTCGGTTGCCTCAGCAGACGTGGTCCGGATTAGCGCATGCGCAAAGCCCGGCGCGCCGTCCCGACCGGTGACGATGTTGTAATAGAACGCGGGGGCAGAGCGTCCGATGACCCAGGTCACGTTCTCAATCTCGGGCAAATCAGAGAGCGCGTCGTCAAGCCGTCTGACCACTGTTTCTGTCTGCCGCAGCGCCGTACCGGGCGGAAGATCGACTTCGATCGTGAACTGGTCGCGGTCGACGCCTGGAAAGAACTGGGCCGACAAAAGCGGCAGACTGGCAAAGCCGAGGACAGGCAGCACAAGAGCAAAAGCCATGGAGCGAATAGGGTTTCGTACCGAGAGGCGTAAAGACGCCGCAAAGATCCGCCCGAGCACTCCGGCGGGTATGCCATTCGCGAGCTTTCCGCCCGACCTGTCGGGCAGGATCCAACCGGCAATTGCGGGTGTGATCGTGACCGCCACGACAAAGGACCAGCCAAGCATGATCACCACGGCCAACGCGATGGACCCCACGAAATCGCCCGCCGGACCAGGCAACAAGATCATCGGCAGGAAACTCAGCGCCGTGGTCGCGGTGGAGGCAAAGAGCGGCATCGTCAAGCGACCCACCGATCGGGCCACCGCTTGGCTTCGTGGTGCACCGCCGCGCAGCCGCCTGGCGATTTCGTCGGTCATGACGATGCCAGCATCGACGAGAAGGCCGAGGGCCACGATCATACCGGTCACGCTCATCTGGTGGATCGGCAGATCGATGGCGTTCATCGTGGCAAGACTGGCAAGGCTCACCACCGGCAAGATGATCGCAACGATGATGGCGGCGCGCAGCCCCAGTGTGAAAAGCAACACAGCGATGACCAAGCCAACCCCAAGCGCCATATTGCCGCCAACCTCGGCGAGGCGGTCCGCGG
>JASJCC010000178.1 GCA_030066175.1 Paracoccaceae bacterium
TCTGGCGTGCGATAGTTCAGGCTAATAATCAGGATGCGCGAGGCGATCGAAGGCGCCGAGGCGCTGTCGGACGGCAATGGCGAGGTGGTCGATTTCCCCGGCCATCACGCGGCGGAGTAGTGTCATGGCCCCGCGCATCCTGATTATTAGCCTGAACTATCGCACGCCAGAGATGACCCTGCGGTCGGTCCGCGCGGCCTTGCGGGCGATGGAGGGACTGCGGGCCGAGATTGTTGTGGTCGACAACGACTCGGGTGACGGGTCTTTCGAAGTGATGCAGACCGCGCTGCAGACCGAAGATTGGGCGCAGGGCGCGCCGATCCGGCTGGTGCAGTCGGGGCATAATGGCGGGTTCGGTGCGGGTAACAATGTCGGTCTGCGCATGGCCATGACGGACGGTGGCGCGCCGGATTATTGCTATATCCTGAACTCCGACGCCTTTCCCGCGCCGGATGCTTTGCGGCTTTTGGTTGATCATCTGGAGACCCATCCCGAGGCGGGGTTTTCCGGTAGTTACATCCACGGGCTGGAGGGTGATCCGCATGTCACCGCCTTCCGCTTTCCGTCGCTTTGGTCGGAGCTGGAAGGGGCCATGCGCTTTGGCCCGGTGACCCGGCTGTTGCGGCGCCACGTTGTGCCCATGGGCATCCCAGAGGCGACGCAAAAGGTGGATTGGCTGGCGGGGGCCTCGATGCTGATGCGGCGCGAGGTGCTGGATGAGATTGGGCTCTTTGACGAAACCTTCTTTCTATATTTCGAGGAAACCGACCTGTGCCACCGCGCTGCGCAGGCGGGCTATGAAACCCATTATGTCCGGGAAAGCCACGTGGCCCATATCGGCTCGGAATCCACCGGCATGAAGACGTGGGACCGGGTCCCGGGCTTCTGGCTCGACAGTCGCTGGCATTATTTCACCAAGACCCACGGGCGCGGCTATGCGGCTTTGGCGACGCTGCTGCATCTGACCGGCGGCCTGCTCTGGCGTCTGCGCCGGGTGCTGCAGCGCAAGGACCGGGCGGACCCGCTGCGCTTTCTGCGCGACCTTTTCATTCACGACCTCAAGGCGCTGGTCCGGCCGTTGCCGGGAAAGCGCCGCGCGGCCCCGACCAAAGCGGTCCGGGTCGCGGCGAAGGCTCAGACGGAGTGACCTCATGACCCCCATGACATGTGTGGTGATCGGAAACGAAGCGCTGCTGGTGCATTGCAGCGAACGGCTGTTAGAGCGCGGTCACAAGATCGCGGCGGTGGTCACCCGTGATGCCACCATCATGGCCTGGGCCGAGGGCCGGGGCTTGCGCGTCGTGCGGCCGGGCCGGGGTCTGGCCGAGCATCTGGCGGGGGTGACGTTCGACTGGCTGCTGAGCATTGCCAATCTCGACATCATCCCCGAGGCGGTGCTGGCGATGCCAAGCAAAGGCGCGGTGAATTTCCACGATGGGCCGCTGCCGCGCCATGCCGGGCTAAACGCGCCGGTCTGGGCGATGATCGCGGGCGAAACCCAGCACGGCATCACCTGGCATATGATCGAGGGCCGGGTCGATGAGGGGGACATCCTGGTGATGCGGATGTTCGACATCACCGCGCAGGACACGGCTTTGACGCTGAACACCAAGGCGTTCGAGGCGGCGATGGACAGCTTTCCCGAGTTGATGGCGCAGCTGGAAAGCGGTGATCTGCGGCGGTCCGCGCAGGATCTGGCGGCGCGCAGCTATCATGCCTGGGATCACCGGCCGCATGCCTTTGGGGTGCTGGATTTTGCCCGACCGGCGGCCGAGTTGGAGCGGCTGGTCCGCGCGCTGGATCATGGTGACTATTTCAATCCGCTTTGTGCGGCGCGGTTCCTTGCAAACGGCGCTTTGTGGCTGGTTGGCGCGGCGCGGGTGACCCCCAGCCACGCCACCCCCGGCACGGTGATCGAGGCCACGCCGGATCACCTGACCGTGGCCTGCGGGCAGGACGCGATTGTGCTGTCCGGTCTGCAGAGCATGTCGGGCACAGAGGTCGCCGCCGAAGACATCGCGCCCACCGGGACGGACCTGTCGCTTACGCCCGAGATGGTCGCTGATCTGGAGCATATGCAGCGTCTGGTCGAACCGCATGTGGGGTTCTGGCGTAAACGCCTGGCTGGGGTGCGCATGGTCGACCTGCCGGGTGTGGCCGAGGCAACGGGCGCACGGCAATCGCGCCCGGTTGCCATCCCGGCCGGGCCCGAGGGCATGGCGCTTGTCGCCGCCGCGGTGGCGCAACTGGCTAGGCAGGAGGGGTTTGACCTTGCCTATAGCGACGACGCGCTGCACGCGCTGGCCGAAACCAGCGCGGTCTTTCCCTGGCTACCGCTGGCGGTGGATACGTCAGGCAGCCTGTCGGACCTTGCCGAACAGTTGCGCGACGGGATGGCCGAGATCGCGGTGCGTGTCGGCTTTTCGTCTGACCTGCCGGCCCGCGTGCCCGAGCTGGACTGGCCCGCAACGCCGTCGGTTGCGATTGTCCTTGGTCAGCAGTCGGCCACCATCGCGCCTGTCATGGTGCGTTTTGGTGAGGAGGGCGTGACGCTCGACTATGATGATGGCGCGATGAATGACATGCAGGCGACGCTCTTTGCTGCGCGTTTGGAGATGCTGGCCGCCGCGGGGAATGAGACCCGGATCGCCGGCCTGCCCCGCCTGCCCGAGGCCGAGCGGGAGCTGGTGCTCAACACTTGGAACGCCACCGCAACGGACCACGACCGCACCCTGACCATGCACCGCGCGTTTGAGGCGCAGGTGGCGCGGACCCCCGATGCCGCCGCGTTGGTCTTTGAGGGCCACAGCCTTAGCTATGCCGAGCTCAACGCCCGCGCCAACCGCGCTGCGCATGTGCTACGCGAGATGGGGGTCGGGCCGGACCGGGTGGTCGGGCTCTTCTGTCACCGGTCGGTGGACCTGATGGTCGGAGCCTTGGCAATCCTGAAGGCCGGCGGCGCTTATCTGCCGCTCGACCCGGCCTATCCGGCGGACCGCTTGCGGCACTACCTGTCCGACAGTCAGGCCTCGGTTGTTGTCACGCAATCCGCGCTGAAAGCCGCGCTGCCCGATCCATCGGTGCAGACCCTGGTGCTGGACGCTGATCCACGGCTAAGCACCGCCCCGGACGGCAACCTGCCCGACACCAGTGGGCCCGAAGACCTGGCCTATCTGATCTACACCTCGGGCAGCACCGGCACGCCCAAGGGGGTGATGATCGAACATCGCAATGTGATGAATTTCTACACCGGGATGGACGCGCATGTGCCGCGGGACCCGCCGGGCACCTGGCTGGCTGTTACCTCGCTGTCGTTCGACATCTCGGTGCTGGAGCTTTTCTACACCACCGCGCGCGGCTTCAAGGTGGTGCTGACCAGTGACGAGGATCGCGGCCTGATCTCGAACGGGCCGATGGCGATGTCCGACAAGGGCATGGAGTTTTCGGTTTATTACTGGGGCAATGATGACGGCGTCGGCCGGGACAAGTATCGCCTGCTGCTGGAAGGGGCGAAGTTTGCCGATGAAAACGGCTTTGTCGCCGTCTGGACGCCCGAGCGGCATTTCCACGCCTTTGGCGGGCCCTACCCGAACCCATCAGTGACCGGCGCTGCGGTGGCGGCTGTGACCCGCAACATTGGCGTGCGCGCCGGGTCGGTTGTGTCACCGCTGCACCATCCCGCCCGCATCGCCGAGGAATGGGCGGTGATCGACAACCTCACCAATGGCCGCGCCGGCATGGCGATCGCCAGCGGCTGGCAGCCGGATGACTTTGTGCTGCGGCCGGAGAACACGCCGCCCGACAACAAGCCCATGATGACCGAAAACATCCATCAGCTGCGCAAGCTGTGGAAGGGCGAGCCCGTGGCCTTCCCGTGCAAGGATGGCACCCCGCATGAGGTGATCACCCAGCCGCGCCCAGTGTCGAAAGAGCTGCCGATTTGGGTCACAACCGCGGGCAATCCCGCCACCTGGAAAGAGGCGGGGGAGCTGGGCTGTAACGTGCTCACGCACCTTCTGGGCCAGTCGATTGATGAGGTGGCGGGAAAGATCAAGCTCTACCACGATGCGCTGCGCGCGGCGGGCTATGATCCGGCGACGCGGACCGTGACGCTGATGCTGCACACCTGTCTGGCCGACAGCCGCGAGGCCGCGCGTGAGATTGCGCGCGAACCGATGAAAGACTACCTCCGCTCGGCCGCCGGGCTGATCAAGCAATACGCCTGGGTGTTCCCGGCCTTCAAACGCCCCGAGGGGGTGAAGAACGCCTTTGATCTGCAGCTGACCGATCTGTCGGACGAGGACATGGAAGGCATCCTCGACTTCGCGTTTGAGCGGTATTTCAACGACAGTGGGCTCTTTGGCACGGTTGAGGATGCCTTGGCCCGGACCGAGGAATTGAAGCGGATCGGCGTGAACGAAATCGCCTGCCTGATCGACTATGGCATCCCTGCCGATCAGGTGCTGGAGGGGCTGAAGCCCCTGGCCCGCGTGGTGCAGGCGGCGAATGTGGCGCCGGAGCTGGCCGAGGATGACTTCTCGATCGCGGCGCAGATTGTTCGACATGAGGTCAGCCATCTGCAATGTACCCCGTCGATGGCGCGGATGATCGCGATGAATGACGAGGCACGCTTTGCTTTGTCGAAGGTGCAGCATCTGTTCCTGGGCGGGGAACCTTTGCCCGGGGCTTTGGTGCGGGAGTTTGCCGAGATCACCGGCGCAAGTGTCACCAACATGTACGGGCCGACCGAGACGACGATCTGGTCGTCGGTCGCTGTGGCCAGTGCCGAGGAAAGCGTGGTCAATATCGGCGCGCCTTTGGCGAACCAGCAGCTTTATGTGTTGGACGCGGCGCAGCAGCCGGTGCCTTTGGGCGTTGAGGGGGAGCTGTGGATCGGCGGGGAAGGTGTGACGCGCGGCTATTGGCACCGCGCGGAGCAGACCGCCGAGCGTTTTGTCGACAACCCGTTCCACCCGGGCCGGATGTACCGCACCGGGGATCTGGTGCGGCGGCGGGCGGATGGCCGGATCGACTTCCTCGGCCGGGTCGACCACCAGGTCAAGCTGCGCGGGCACCGGATCGAGCTTGGTGAGATCGAGGCCGCTTTGGAAGCGCTGCCGCAGATCACTCAGGCCGTGGTGGTGGCGCGGGAGGATCAGCCGGGTGATGTGCGGTTGGTGGGCTATTACACCGGCGCGGATCAGGACGAGGCCAAGCTGAAAGCCGCCTTGTCAGCGGAGTTGCCCGCGATCATGGTGCCTGGCCGTTATGTGCATCTGACGGATTTCCCGCTGACGCCGAATAAGAAGGTGGATCGCGGGGCCTTGCCCGCGCCTGCGGTCAAGACTGCGCCCACCCCGCGCCCTGCTGAGGCCGAAGTGGTCGCGCTGCCCGCTGCCGGTGATCCGACGCTGGAGCCTGTGATTGCGCAGATCTGGACTCGGGTTCTGGGGGTCGAGACGATTAGCGGGCAGGATCATTTCTTTGAGCTTGGTGGGCACTCGCTGCTGGCGGTGCAAGCGCATCGGGCGATGCGGGATGAGCTGGGCGCCAAGGGGCTGTCGATCACGGATGTGTTCCGCTTTCCGATCTTGTCGGACCTTGCTGCACGGGTGGCGAGCCTGGTCGAGACCAAACCCGCGCCAACCGAACCGCTGCCTGCTCCGGCCAATGACCGCGCACAGGCCCGCAGCGAGGCGATGGCCCGTCGCCGCGCGATGCGCGCCCGGCGGAGCGCCTGACCATGACGGCGGGGGCGATACGCGACTGGATGCAGGCGGCAGAGCTGCCGCTGGGCCTGCATTGGGCGGTGACCGAGCCCGACAGTGACTACCGCGCGCTCTTTCCCGCGGAAAAGCAGGCAATCGCCCGGGCTGTGCCATCGCGCAAGGCCGAGTTCACCGGCGGCCGGCGGGCCGCACGCGCCGCTCTGACCGCGCTAGGGCATCCGAGCCAGCCGATCCCCATGGCCGCCGACCGCGCCCCGGTCTGGCCCGAGGGTGTCCGTGGCAGCATCACCCATTGCGGGCAGACCTGTATGGCGCTGGTATCGTCGCACCGGGATTGCGCCGCTTTGGGGGTCGATCTCGAGGCGGCCACCCCGCTCGATGACGATCTGATCTCGGAAATCTGCCACCAGAGCGAAGCGGCGAATGGCACCGACGCCAAGCGGGTGTTTTCCGCCAAAGAGGCGATCTACAAGGCGCAATACCCGCTGACTGGCGCGTTTCTGGGCTTTGACGCGGTGCGGGTTGATTTGGCCGCTGGCCTTGCACGCTTTGTCGATCACCCGCATGTAGCGGGTATCGCGGCTGACCTGCGCGACACGGTCTGGCCGTTTTCGCAATGGCAGGTCGCCGGGATGATCCTGACGTTGTGCCACAAACCCGCCTGAGCGGCCGCGCACCGCTTAGAGCTCTGAGAATATGGCGAAAATGTGTCGGTGATCCCGGATTTCGATACGCTCTGTTTCCACTACAGCCCGGGAAAAACATGGCAGAATTGGGGCGAATTGGCTAAATTGTGTCCCGAAGGTGGCGCGCTGCGGGCAAAGCTCTGACCAGACACGGGGCGGTTTGCGGTGTCTACCTTCCGAACGCATTGGGGGCCACTTTGCGGGAGCAGTGAAATGAACCAGTTCCAGTCGATCGGCGAGGTGTTCGCTGCGTTGCGCCGCCGCGCATGGATGATCCTTTTGGTGACCGGTATCGGTTGTCTACTGTCGCTGACCTATGCCCTGAGCCTGACCAAGATCTATGAGGCCACCTCGGTCGTGCAGATCGAAGACGCCCGGGTGCCGGATTCGCTCGCCGGTGCCACCGCGCAAAGCAGCGACAATGGCCGCCGGGTGCGCCTGATCGAACAGCGCCTGATGTCGCGTGACAACCTGCTGACGATTATGGAAAAGCATGACCTTTTCACCGGCGATCCCATGGTCACCACCAATGAACGCGTGTCGCTGATGCGCGAAGCGGCCCGGATCGAAGAGATCGTGAACCCGTCCGAGGCCTTTGCCCCCGGCGGCAGCGCCCCTTCGGGCCTGCGGATCAGCGTGCGTCTGGCCGACCCGCACAAGGCCGCCGACGTGGCCAATGACCTGATGTATTCGGTGATCGAACAATCCCGGACGCGCAGCGCGGGGCGGGCGCGGGATACGCTTGAGTTCTTTGTCGCGGAAGAGGCTCGCGTTGGCGCCGCGATCGAAGCGCAGGAACAGGTGATTGCCGATTTCAAACGGGATAACGCGGCGCAGCTGCCGGCGGGGATCGCCGATCTACGGGTGCAACTCAGCAATATGCGGGACGAGGAATTGCAGCTGGATCAGCAGATCGTGACGCTGGAAAGCTCGACCACGCGGACGCGGCAAGAGGTGTTTGACCGCGAGATTGCCCGCCTGCGCGAGCAAAAGCGCCTGTTGAACCAGCGCATGGCGCAGATCGAGGGGCAGATCGCCGCCAACCCCGAGGTTGAACGTGAGCTGAGCGCGCTGGAACGGCGCCTGACGCAACTGCAGGAACAATACACCGTCGTGACGCGCCGCCAGGCCGAGGCCGAGATGGGACAGCTTTTGGAAGACCGCCAGCAGATGGACCGCTTTGAGGTGCTGGAAACCGCGCTCGAACCGGAATTCCCGGTGTCCCGCAGCCGCAAGAGAACCGCGATCATGGGCGGTGTGGCCAGCGTGGTGGCGGGCATCGCGCTGGCCTTTGTCGCCGAGCTGCTGAACCCGGCCATTCGCAGTGCGGCTCAGATGGAGCGGGTGTTGGGCATCCAGCCCGTGGTGTCGATCCCCGAGATTCAGCGGCGTCGCGATATCACCCGTCGGGGGCTTTCGATCCTGGCGATGGCCTTGGCAGCGCTGGCGATGGGTTGGGCGGCGATCCGACTGACCGCCGACCGGGTTGAATGGGGCGAATTGATCGGCCGTATCCTGCCACGCTTTTCCCGCAGCTGAGGCGGTTAGTAGCGATATTTGTTGTGCTCGGTGCCTTCGGCCTTGTTGAGCACCATGCCAAGCAGCGGCGTCTGGTCCCCTAGGCGTCGTTCCACTTCGCGGACTTCCTTTTCGGTGGTCAACCCACCGCCGATGACCAAGAGCACACCGTCAAACTGCGGACGGAAGGCGATGACATCGTCGTAGAACAGCGCCGGCGGCAGATCGAAGAGCATGACGTCGGGCTCATACATATCCTCGATCCGGTCCAGCATTTGCACCGCACGCGGATCCTGCAGCAGCTCTGACGCGTAGGGTTCGATCATCGCGTTAAAGCCAAAGGCAATGTTGCGCCCGGCATGGACGCTGTTTTGGCCCATGCGCAACAGGTGTTCGCGCGGGTCGACATGGCCGCGCAACATGTCACCGATGGCGCCCGGCGCGGGTACACCCATCACCCTGTGCAGGCTGGGGCGGCGCATGTCGCAATCGAGCAGCAGCGTCCGGCAGTTTTCCTGCCGTGACAGGCTGATGGCGAGGTTTGCCGCGGTGAAGGTCTTACCGCAATCCTTCGACGGCGAGGTGATCGCCACCCGGCGCCAGCCATTATCTGACAGCGCCTGCAAGAGCCGCGTACGCAGCACGTCAAAGGCGGTGTGCGCAGGGTCGTTCCGGGCGCTGTCAGATAATGGCTGGCGCCGGGTGGCGATCACCTCGCCGTCGAAGGATTGCGGTAAGACCTTCACCGCGGCAAACCT
>JASJCC010000005.1 GCA_030066175.1 Paracoccaceae bacterium
AGAAGCGCGGGATGCAGCTCACAGCCATCTCCCTGCGCCGCCGCAGGTAGCGACAGGTCTGCGATGCCCTCCCCCTGGCCAAAGGCGCGGCTGTCCAGCACCTGCCAGCGCGGTCCAAAGGCCAGGTGCACCTCTTGCGCACTGGTCAGTTTGCCGCCCGTTTCGGCCTGTCCGCAGCGGTCGCGAATCGCATCCAGGTCCAGCGGTTCCGGCCGCGCCATGGCGCCCAGCGCCAAAGTCGCTTGCGCCGTCAGGCAATGGCCGTGACGGCCGTTCAACGTACAATCGGCCAGCACGTCGAAGCCATAGCCTTCGCCGCTCCGCGTCAGCCGCACCCTCACGTCCCGCGCCGCGCCATCGGCCACCCGCAGGGGCCGCAGGAAGTTCAGATCGCGGATCTCGAAACTGCCGGACTCGTGATGCGCCCGCAGCGCATGCGCCGCTAGCGTCAGGTACCCCGATCCCGGCAGCAGCGCATCGCCTGCCTTGGTCCGGTGTTCATCGATAAACCAATCCGCGGCGCTATAGCTCGCGTGGAACACCCGGTTGCCCTGCGCGTCGAAACTGGCCGTCTCCAGCATCGGCAGGTCCACCGGCGTCTCCACCGCTTTCGGCAGATCCCCTGCACGTGCCGCAACCGCCTCGGCCGCCATGCCGACCTCGTTCCAGATGCCCCAATTGATCGCCACGACGGGCGTCTTGCCGCCCGCCCGCGACTGGGCAAAGGCGTTGAGGAATTCGTTGGCCGCGACGTAATCCACCTGCCCCGCCGGGGCCGTGACGGTCGACGAAGAGCTGAACAAAGCGATCCACTCGACCGACCCATCGGGAAAGAGCTGATCCAGCACCTCGGTGCCGTGGATCTTCGGCGTAAACACGTCCTCGACCCCCGCCGGGCTCTTGGTCAGCAGCGGCGCGTCGGCGATCACCCCGGCGCCGTGGATCACGCCGGTGATCGGGCCAAAGCGCTTCTCGGCCTCGGCTTTCACGCGCTGCATCTGCGTCAGGTTGCAGACATCCGCGGCGGCGATCATCACCTCGGCGCCGGCCTCCTCCAGCGCCTGCACGGCGCGAATCCGGCGGGCGATGGCGTCCTGCGGCGCGTGGCGCGCGAGGTAGTCGGCCCAAAGCGCCCGCTCTGGCAGCGCTTGCCGGGCCACCAGCACCAGCTTGCCACCCTGCGCCGCGAAATCTTGCGCCAGGCTCTGGCCAATCCCGCCAAAGCCGCCGGTGATGAAGTAAACACCATCCTGTTTCGGCGCCGGGCGCTCGGCCGTCAGCGCCACGGGGCGCATCGCACATTCAAACCGCCGGTCGGCGCGCAACGCGGCAATCACATTGGCCGGCTCGGAACAGAGCTCTTCCAGCACCGACTTACCCAGCGCCTGCATCGCCGCGTCCTGCGTCGCCTCAGCCTGCCCCCGCCGCCAGAACGGTGCGTCCATCCTCGCGGGCAAAGCCACATCCAGGGTCCCAACCGTCACCCCCGGCAATTCCCGCGGGATCACCCGCGCCGGGCCGGCGATGGTGGCCTTGCCGGGATAGGGCAACGCCTCATCCCGCAGACGCACAGCGCCATTGGTGATGACCGAGATATGCAGCGGCCCGGGCAGGTTTTCATCGGCAATCGCCTGCGCCAGGAACATCAGCGCATAGAATCCCTGCTCCTGAATCCGGTGGAAAAAGCTCCCGCCGGGGCGGAAGGATTCATCCCTAGTCACCATCCAGAAATGCGCGACGCGGCTGGGCATCAGCCCCTGCCGCAGGATGTCCTGGATCAGCAGATCATAGCCTTCGCGCCCGCGTTCCGGCGCCAGAACATAGCGGTTGTCGGCCAGCCTTTGGAAGGTATCCCCGGCCCGCACCTCGATCACCGTGTGGCCCGCGTCACGCAGCCGCAAAGCACAATCCTCGGCCAGGCCCGCATCGTCCATGAACATCAGCCAGGTCTGCGGTTCACTCTTATCCAGGGCGTCACGCACATCCACCTCAACCTGCGCCGCGCGCGGTCGCCAGACCGGAGCCCAACCCCAGTCGGACATCTCGTCATTGCGCATCAGGTATTGCGGACCGCTTTCGGTCTGCGCCTTGCCCGGCGCGATGAAATAAGGCGCTTGTTGGAAGGCATAGGTGGGCAAAGGCACGCGGTGGCGGGTGGCGTCACCCCAGATCTGCTCCCAATCGATCGGCACACCCAACGCCCAGAGACGGCCCAGCACCTCGAACATGTGCTTGTCATCGGCGATGACGTCATCCGGGTGGCGCAGCGACGACAGCGCCTGATTGGCGCTGACATCCGGGTGCTGACGCGACAGCGCGGTCAGCGCCTTGCCCGGTCCGACCTCGAGGAACACGCGGTTAGGCGCCGCCAAAGCTCCAATGCAATCGGCAAAGAGCACCGTGCCGCGCAGATGCTCGACCCAGTAATCCGGGTCGGTGGCCTGCGCGTCGGTCATCATCTGGCCCGTGCGGTTCGAGGTCAGCGGGATCTGCGGTGGGTGCAATGTGATGCCATGCAGATAGGCGCGGAAATCCTCGAGGATCGGCACAAGCATCCGCGAATGCGCGGCGATGTCGATGGGGATGCGCTGGCAGTCGATATCCTGCTTACGCAACTCAGCCTGCAAAGCATCCAAAGCTGCTTGCGGGCCGGAGGCAACCGACAGCTCGGGCCCGTTCACGGCGCCAAGGTCCAGCGCGTCGCCCAGCAGAGGCTCCAGCCGTTCCGCCGGTACCGCGACCGACAGCATGCCGCCGGCAGGCACGGTGTCAAAGAGCCGTCCGCGCAGATGGACCAGACCGATGCAATCCTCGAACGACATCACACCCGCCACGCAGGCAGCGGTGTTTTCACCCATCGAATGCCCGGCCAAGGCCGCCGGTTGTATGCCCCAACCAATCCAGAGCTGCGCCAGCGCGTATTCGACGATCATGATCAGCGGCAGCTGTAGGCTGGGCTGTGTCAACGCGGCATCGGCCGCCTCCCGCTCTGCCTCTGCAGGCAGCCACAAACCGCGGATATCGGTGTCGGTCAGCGTCGCCAGATGCGCCAGCCCGCGGTCCATCCATTCGGCAAAAACCGGCTCGGTCTCGTAAAGATCGCGGGCCATGCCGGCATATTGCGCCCCGCCGCCGGGAAACAGGAAGGCCACATCGGGCTGATCCAGCGCCGTGTGGTCAAAGACGCGCCGGGGCGAGCCTTCGGTCAGCAACCGCGCTGCCTCTTCATGCGAGTCCGCGACGACAACCCGGCGTTTGTCAATCGCACGACGCCCCTCTTGCAGGGTCCACGCGACGTCGGCCAAGGGTTGCTCCGGGTGATCCCGCAAATGCTGCGCCAAACGCTGCGCGTTGCCGTCCAGCGCCGCCTTGCTGCGTGCCGACAGGCTCAGGATCTGGAACGGCCAGTCGCTGTTGTCGGAAGCGGCCCGCGCCGGGGCCTCTTCCAGCACCACATGCGCATTGGTGCCCCCCACGCCCAAGGAGTTCACACCAGCGCGCCGCGGATGCGCCGTTTCCGGCCAGTCGGTCAGGCGGTCATTCACCTTGAAGGGGGAGCTCTCGAAATCAATCGCCGGGTTGGGCGCCTCGTAGCCCAAAGACGGCGGCATCTGCTTGTGATGCAACGCCAAAGACGCCTTGATCAGGCTGGCCACCCCGGCCGCCGTATCGAGATGGCCGATATTGGTTTTCACGCTGCCGATGCGGGTGCTGCCCACCGCGTCCGAGGTTTCGCGAAACGCCTGGGTCAGCGCCGCCACCTCGATCGGGTCGCCCAGATAGGTGCCGGTGCCGTGGCATTCGACGTAATCGACCGTATCGGCGGTAACCCCCGCAATCGCCTGCGCCTCGGCCACCGCCTGCGCCTGGCCGTCCACCGACGGCGCCAGATAGCCGGCCTTGGCCGCGCCATCATTGTTGACCGCCGATCCCTTGATCACCGCCCAGATATGATCGCCATCCGCCACAGCATCCGCCAACCGGCGCAGCACAACCACACCTGCGCCCGAGCCAAACACCGTGCCCTGCGCGCGGTGGTCAAAGGCGTGGCAAGCGCCATCCGGCGACAGGATCTCATTTTCCTTGTAGAGATACCCCCGCCCCTGCGGCAGCTCGATCGTCACACCGCCAGCCAGGGCCATGTCACACTCGCCGTTCAGCAAAGCCTGACAGGCGTAATGCGTCGCCACCAGCGAGGTAGAGCACGCCGTCTGCAAGTTGATCGACGGCCCGTGCAGGTCCAGCACATGGGAAAGCCGCGTCGTCAGGAAATCCTTGTCATTACCGGTATGGCGCAACAGGAACATGCCGGTGTTGTCCACCAGATCGGGGTTCGAACAGACGTTGAAGTAGAAATAGCTGCCCATGCCGCAGCCCGCAAAAACACCCACCTGGCCGGGGAAATTCTCGGGCACATGGCCGGCGGTTTCCAACGCCTCCCACGCGGTTTCCAGGAACCGGCGGTGCTGCGGGTCCATGATCGCCGCCTCTTTCGGCGACAGACCAAAGAACTCCGCATCAAACAGCTCAAACCCGTCCAGCGGCGCGGCGTATGGCACGTAATCGCGGTGGCGCATCAGGCCGGGGTCTTCCCCCGCCTCGCGCAAAGCCTCTTCCGACAGTTTGCGGATCGACGACACCCCATCGCGCAGGTTGCGCCAGTAGGCCGCAATATCCGCCGCGCCGGGCAGATGTGCGGCCATGCCGACGACGGCGATATCGGTATCGCCGGCTGCGTTCAGGTTGTCACTCGTCATCTTGATCACGACCCCGCCACATATGACGCGCCCACCCTAGGTGGGAAATGGGCGCAAAATACGGCGATTTTTAGGAATAGAGCCCGAAATCGCCGCAATCAGGGGGAGTTTTCCTGTGCATTTATCACTCAACGGAAACACTAGCACGACAGACGGCCATTGTTGCAAGTTTGGCAACAATAGGCAGCCGCGCTAATGCGCACTCAGCGCCACAATTGGCGCCCAGTTGAGCGAGACGGCAATCAGCGCCAGACCGGCCCCAAGAACCGCAAACAACAGGTCATGCAGCGGGTCCCAGGCGCCCATGCGCCGCGCCAGCCAGACCACCACCGGATAGGCCAGCAGAAACGCCACCCCCTGCGCAATCAGCCCGCCCATCAGGCCCGACATCTCAAGCCCGATGATCAGCGCCCCGATCATGAACACCGCCCGGGCAAAGGCCAGGGCAAAGAACCGCTTGGAATCCCCCGCCGCCAGCGCCGCCTGATCATAGGTGGCGACAATGATCTGCGGCATCTGCATCACCGCCATCACCACAACAATCGCGCCGGCCTTCTGGTAACGCGGATCGTATAGCAGATCGACCAGCCAGACCCCCAGCACGCCAAACCCCGCCACCATCAGTAGCAACACCGCCGTCACCACCATGCGCATCCGGCGCAGTTTCAGAAAGTTCTCGCGGCTCTCACCCGGGGGCGTTTCGCGATAGATCGGGATCAGCACCTTGCTGGTCACCAGCCCACCCAGCAGCATCGGGAAGGAGGCGAGGAAGAACCCGATATTGTAGATCCCGAAGATCTCCAGATCGAGGTATTTGCCGATCAAGAGCTTGTCGCCCTGCGTGAAGAGGAACCCGCAAACGGTGGACAGGAAAATCCACTTGCCGAAATGGATCAGCTCACGCGCGGCGGCCGGCTCCCACCTCAGATGATTGCGCGGGCCGGGCAGAAAGCGGTTGCTGATCAGCACCTCGACCGTGACGCTGATGATGCCGCTCATCACCAGCGCCCAGACCGATCCGGTCAGCCAGGCCAGGATCACCGCGCTGATCAGGCCCGACAGCTGCGTGACCATCTCCAGCACCGTCACGCGGCCAAGGCTCAGATGCCGGTTCGCCGTGTCGATGCGCGTCGGTTTGAACCCGGTGATAAACAGCGCCAGCGCCGCGACGGGCAACAGCTGCAGCAATTGCGGCTCGTCATAGAACCAGGCCATCGGCCAGGCGCAAAGGCACGCTACCGCCCAGAGGCAGACCCCGCGGATGACCTGTATGGTCCAGGCCGTATTCAGGAATTCCGGGTCGTCGCCTCGTTTGCTTTGCAGGATCGCAGGGGTGACGCCGACATCGGAAAACATCGACAGACCCATCATGAAAACCATCAGAAGCGCCATCATCCCGAACGCTTCGGGAAACAGCAGGCGGGTCAGGATCAGGTTCGACGCGAGCCGCAGCATCTGGCTGAAAGCAAACCCGCCCACCGTCAGCAGCGACGACCGGATCACGCGGGCGCCAAGGGTCGACCCCTGCACCTGTTGGACCAGCGACGCGATCATCGGCCCCGGCTCCAGCTTTGGGCGCGCGCGGGGCTGAGCCGTACCGCCAGCGCCACGCCGGCATAGACCGCAAAGCCGATAGGATCGCGCAGGGCGAGCCGCAGTTTCGCGGCCAGAGGAAAGGGCGGTTTGTCGTCATTGCGGGTCAGCTGCGGGAACTTCTGCGCCACCTCCTGCACCCCGGCATCCTGCCGCCGCCGCACCCGGATCAGCGCCGCCAGGCCTTCGACAAGCGGCCAGGCATAGGGCGACGGCACGCCGATCCGTTCCTCGGGCGCAAAGCTGAGCCGCACAAACGTGTCGTCGGAAATGATATCGGGAAAGGCCCCCCACCGGGCCCGCCCGGCGGCGTTGACGGCAAAAACCCCGCAACCCGGAACACCTTGGCGCATAAACGGCACCTGGGCATAGATCCGGGCATAGGCGCGGCTGGCCCAGCTCTGCGGCGGCGCGATCTGCACCTGCCCGCTGGCATAGCGCGGCGTCTCGGTCGCTAGCGCCTCATGCAATTGACCCAAGAGCCCAGGCGACACCGTCACATCCGCATCCAGATACACCCGGATACCGGCCGAAGCCGCCGCATCCCCCGCGTTCAACGCCGCCAGCTTGTTGCCCTCCGCCCGCTCGATCACCTGCAAGTCCCATCCCCGCGCGGCAAACGCGCCGGCCCATCCCCGCGCCACATCAGCGGTATCATCGACACAGCCATTGGCCACAACGATCACCTCAGCCACGCCCTCCCAGACCGACGCGCACAGCGCCTGAAGGCAGCCGCCAATCAGCGCTGCCTCGTTGCTCGCCGGAAGGATCACGGAAACGGACGGGGCCGTTTCCGGTGCTTGCTCTGCCATCTGCCGTACCAATGGGGTCACACATTGGAAAATTCCGACCCTCTTTGCCAGAATAGATGCCCGGTCACTGTGGCCAAAGCATGAAATCCCGTAGGTATTGCCAAGACACCCGTTGCTGCTTCGGGGACACTCACAAGCTCAGGGCCAATACGCGTGACGCGCTCATTGCGGATCGGATATCTCGTCCCGCAGTTTCCGGGACAGACCCACATGTTTTTCTGGCGCGAGGTGCAGGCGCTGGAGGCGATGGGCCACGCGGTGCACCTGCTGTCGACCCGCAAACCGCCCAAGGGGCTGATCGCGCATAGCTGGTCTGAGACCGCGATGGCGCGGACCCGCTATCTGGGTGATCCGGATGTGGCGGCGGCCTTGGGCGCCTTGACCCGGCTCTTGCCACGCGGCCTGCTGCTCTGGATGGCGCGCGAAGGGGTGGGGTTTGCCAAAGACGCCGCCCTGGTGATGGCCGCGGCGCACAAGCTGCTGAGCTATGCCCGCGCCGAGGGGCTTGACCACGTGCATGTGCATTCCTGCGGCCGCGCCGCTTTGGTGGCCGCTTTGGCGCAGCGCATGGGCGGGCCAGGGTACTCCCTGACGCTGCATGGGCCGCTCTCGGATTACGGCCCCGGCCAACGCTTCAAATGGCGCCGCGCCCGCTTTGCCACCGTGATCACGACTAAGCTGCGGGACGAGGTGCAAGAGACCTTGGCCGGCCACCTGCCCGAGCGTCTGGTCATCCGCCCCATGGGCGTCGATACCGACACGCTCACCCGCGACACCCCCTATGTGCCGCCCGAAAACGGACGCCCGGTGCAGCTCTTCTCCTGCGGGCGGCTGAACGTCGTCAAAGGCCATCAGGACCTGATGACCGCCATGCGGCAGCTCTTGGATCAGGGGGTCGATGTCAGGCTTGAGATTGCGGGGGAGGATGATGACGGAGGCACCGGCTACCGCCAAACGCTTGAAAAGCAAATGAAAAAACTGCACCTGCGCGACCACGTCAAACTGCTGGGCGCGATCGACGCCGACGCCGTCCGCGCCAAGCTGCAAGACGCGCATGTCTTTGTCCTTGCCAGTTGGCACGAACCACTGGGCGTGGCCTATATGGAGGCGATGGCGATGGGTGTACCGGCCATCGGCACCGATGCGGGCGGCGTGCGAGAGCTGATCGAGGACGGTGTGAACGGCGTCCTGGTCGAGCCGAAAAACCCCTCGCACCTCGCCCGTGCGATCCGCGATCTGGCGGCTGACCATGACACCGCCCTGCGCCTCAGCACAGCCGGCCGCGCGCATGTGGAGGCGCATTTCCGCTCGTCCCTCGGCGCTGAAACCCTGGTCACCGAGATCCAAACAGCCCTGGATCAGAGCCCCGAGACCGGCACCACATGACCGGGCGCCGCCTCGAACTCCAGGCTTTCGACCTGCGCCATGGTGATCCGGCCAAACCGCCCCTCGGCCACCAGCCGCACACCATTCTGCACAAAGGCATAGTCACTGCGCGACCCCGGTAGGATCACCCGGTCGCTCCCGCTGCCGCCATGCAGATGATCCATCCCACCCTTTGAGACCAGAATGTCATTGCCGGGACCCCCCAGCATGATGTCCTCATGCGGTGTGCCTTCCAGCCGCTGACCGCCTGCCCCACGCACCCGCGTGATGCCGTTGGCAAAAGCCGCCTCTTCCCGCCGTTCCCACGCATTCGGGCCCGAGGCGTTGAACGCCATCAGCATATCCCAGCGCGGGTTGTCGTCATCCAGATGCCGCAGCGCGCCCCAGCTGCCCCATTTTGACGCTCGCGCCACATCGACAAAGGCGTTGAACAGCGTCCCACCGGACTCGACCCAGCCCGCCAACAGGATCTCATAGAGCTTCGCCATCTCGGGGGTGTAGTTGAACGCGGTAAAGAACTCGGCGAGGCGTTCGTCATTCACCTGGCTGCCATTGGGCGCCGCATGGGTGCCGCCTTCATACATGATCAGCCGCAGACCCGCCTGACTGGCAACAGCGGCGTGATAGGGGAACACCTCTTGCGTCAGCTCGCGCAGCGACCCCTCTTGCAGGGCAATCGCGACAGGGGCAATCGCCGCCTCGAACCGCGCCTCGCGGATGAACTCGCGCAAAGCGACCCGGCGCAGGCCCTGCGCCTCACCCGCCAGCCGCGCCACCTCTTCGGCCTGATCCAGCCAGGTGTTCATCTGATCCGCCATTTCGGGGCTGCCCATCTCGTACCCGAAATAGCCGGTCACCGCGTAGGCATCGAAACTGTCCTGCGGTGGGCGGCCCAGGGTCAGCAAGGCCAGGGGCGCAATCAGGATCGCCTCTTCCAGCTCGGGCCAGCCGGTATGGGTGCTGACCACCCGCACCAGCCTGTCATCGGCCGCGTCGCCAAACACCTCGGTCCAGATGTCCATCATCTGCGCCGCCCGCAGGCCGTAGAATTGCAGCCAGCCAGTGTCGGACTCCCCCCACAGCGCATCCGCCTCGGCCGCGGCCCAGGCGGCCTGCGGAAAGATCCGGTTCCAGACCTCGTTGGAATACTCCACATAGGCCTTCAACCGCGGGTCGAGCCCGTCGCGCACGACCTCGGCGAAACGCCTGGCATAGTCGTCATCGGCCATATGCGGCAGGGTGAACCACGGATCGGCGCCGATGTGATTGGCCAGCGCCAGCATCACCTCCAGCGGCACCCCCCAAGACGTCCAGGTGGCATCGCTCATACGCGGCCTGTCGGCCCAGGTCTGCTGCGGCGATCCGTTGGTCATCATCCAGTCCATGAAGCGCACCACGCGCAGGTCCTGCACCCGTTCCAGCCAGTCGGGGTTAAACAGCACCCCGGCCTCATGCAGTTCCAGATGATCGCGCCGGATCACCCGGATATTGCGCATCGGGTTTTCGGCCGGAATCTCCGAGATCGCGATGCCCACCAGCCCGCTCCCCGGCGTATAGCGAAAGCTGACCTGCCCCGGCTCCGGCCGCACTCGCCGCGCTCGGCCGGTCAGCTCAAACTCTGCCTCGCCGTCGTAGAACATCACGTATTCGCCACGCAGGTGTTCGGCGTCGTCGTATTGATCCGTCAGCAGCACCGACTCCAGCCGCTCAACGCCTTCTGGAATGCTGATCGGCCAGCCGTTTTCATCCAGATGCCCGCCGGCGCGCAGCTCATCGGCGGTGACGCCGCCCCATTGACCGGGCAGGTGCCCAACCCAATCCCGCGCCGTCTTCATCACGTCGATAAACGGATGCTGCGTCGACCAGTCGGCGATGCCATTCAACCCCATGCCCAACGCCGGAATCCCCGTCGGCCGCACCCCGCTGGGCGGCAAGGCCACCGGCTGGCGCTGTGGCAGCGCTTCCACCGTCTGTGGCGCCTCCTCCGTCTCCACCACCGCCCGCGTCACCGGCGGCGGCACCGCTTGCCAGATCCGCTCGCGCAGCGCGGCATAGTTCTCCACCACCGCCGGATGCAGGTTGGCCGGCGGCGTGTACCCGGCCGGCGGCGGCGCCTCGTATATCGCCGCATAGGTCACCATGGCGGCCAGGAAATACGCCGTCGGCGTGCCATGCGGCGCGTCATCGGTGAAAAGCGCCGCCGCCGGAATCTCGGCCAAGGGCCCGCCTTCGGCCAAAAACTCGGCCATCACCGACGCCACCGGGATCAGCCGCGGCGCCATGCCCGGCCGGGCCAAGGCAATCCCCGCCGCAAGCTCTTGGTACCAGGCGTGATATTCGGCCCGGGTAAAGGCGTGAAACCGGGCAAACGCCTCGTCCGAAGGGGGAAACGTGCCCGACACACCGGCCAGCTCGGCCCAGCCCTCGAACACAAAGAGCCGCGCGTCTCGCGCATTCGCCGCCACCCAGTCAAACAGCCGCAAGGACGCGCCCAAAGGGCTCTCCCGGTTCGCGTTGTCACCGTCATAGGGCGCGTCGGGTGGCTGGTACTGGATGAAATTCGCCGGCGTCGCGATCACTGCATCGAAGCCCGCCTGGCCAAACCCGACACTGTCTGGCGACCACGCCCCCGACACGCCGGGGAACGACCAGTTCGCCGTGGGCGGCAACCCATCCGCGAAATTCCGCAAGAACCCCCACTGCCCGTCAATCGCAAACCGCCGCCCATCAGCCTCGGCCATCGCATCCAGCCAATGCGGCACATTGGTGTGATCCTCCTCGCCCAGATGATGGACCAGCGAATTGCCAAAGACATAGACGCGCGACGCATCACGCCGCTCCTGCGCCGCCGCCTGCAAGGGCAGGTTCAGCGCCAGCAGCACCACAGCCAGCACGCAAAAGACCCGTCGGTACATGGATCAACCCGAAAAATTGCCTCTCCCGCAACTATGCCGCAACCCGCCGCAGGCTCAAAGCGCAAAGCCGTGAACAGTGAATTTTGGGTTTTCTTTTACATTCACCGGCGTATAGTTCGGCACCATGACGATGATTGGCCATATCCCATGCACAGCGCGCAGCCACGCGCCGCTTGCGCTTGGCCTGCGTCTTCTCCTAACACGCCTCTGAGCGTGCCGTCCCGGCGCGTCCGCTCAGAGGGCTGTTTGACCGCGCCGCCGACCCCGAGAAGACAAGAAAGACAGTGACATGACACATTCCGACAAAGACCGCGTGGTGATCTTCGACACCACCCTGCGTGACGGCGAACAAAGCCCCGGCGCCACCATGACCCATGACGAAAAGCTCGAGATTGCCGAGCTTCTGGACGACATGGGTGTCGACATCATCGAAGCCGGTTTTCCCATCGCCTCCGAGGGCGACTTTCGCGCCGTCTCCGAGATTGCCGAACGCGCCAAAGATGCGGTGATCTGCGGCCTCGCCCGCGCGCAACTGCCCGATATCGACCGCTGTTGGGAGGCCGTGCGCAACGCCCAGCGCCCCCGCATCCACACCTTCATCGGCACCTCCCCGCTGCACCGCGCCATCCCGAACCTGACCATGGACGAAATGGCCGAGCGGATCGAACAGACCGTGACCCATGCCCGCAACCTCTGCGACAACGTGCAATGGTCCCCGATGGATGCCACGCGCACCGAATGGGATTATCTCTGCCGCGTGGTCGAGATCGCCATCAAGGCCGGCGCCAGCACGATCAACATCCCCGACACCGTCGGCTACACCGCCCCGCGCGAATCCGCCGACCTGATCAAGCGGCTGATCGAAACCGTGCCGGGCGCCGATGAGGTGGTGTTCGCCACCCACTGCCACAATGATCTGGGTATGGCCACCGCCAACGCTTTGGCCGCTGTCGAGGGCGGCGCGCGGCAGATCGAATGCACGATCAATGGCCTCGGCGAACGCGCCGGCAACACCGCGCTCGAAGAGGTGGTGATGGCCCTCAAGGTGCGCGGCGACATCATGCCGTTCTACACCGAGATCGACACGCAAAAGATCATGCACATTTCGCGCCGCGTCTCGACCGTGTCGGGCTTCCCGGTACAGTTCAACAAGGCCATCGTCGGCAAAAACGCCTTTGCGCACGAAAGCGGCATCCACCAGGACGGCATGCTGAAAAACGCCGAAACCTTTGAGATCATGCGCCCCGAGGATGTGGGCCTCTCGGCCACCAACCTGGTGATGGGCAAACACTCGGGCCGTGCGGCGCTGCGCGACAAGCTGCGCCAGATGGGGGTCGAGGTGGGTGACAACCAGCTCAAGGACATCTTTGTGCGGTTCAAGGAACTCGCCGACCGTAAGAAAGAGGTCTATGACGACGACATCCTCGCCCTGGTCACCGCCACCGGGGATGAGGCCGACCGCCTGCAACTGGTGAACCTCTCAGTACAATGCGGCACCGGTGGCCCGGCGCAAGCCGCACTTGAGATGGAGATCGACGGCAAAGAGGTCTCCGCCACCTGCGAAGGCGACGGGCCGGTGGACGCCACCTTCAAAGCCGTGCGCGAACTCCACCCCAACAAGGCCCGCCTGCAACTCTACCAGGTCCACGCCGTGACCGAAGGCACCGACGCCCAGGCCACCGTGTCGGTCCGCCTCGAAGAAGACGGCATGATCGCCACGGGTCAATCCGCCGACACCGACACCGTCGTCGCCTCCGCCAAAGCCTACATCAACGCCCTAAACCGCCTGCTGGTGAGACGCGGTAAAACCGGCAAAGACGTCAAAGAAATCAGCTACAAAGACGTCGGCTAAGACAAAGCGGCGGACCCCAAAGCCCGCCGTTTCCTGATGGTGTCGCAAGACTTCTGGGTAAAAACCTGCCGAGACTTTAGCGGTTTCGCTAAAGGCTCGTTCCCTAACCACATCAGGATTTCTACTCGATGGCGGAGAGTAGAAAACGACAGTGTTTGGCACACAGCTCACGAAGTTGCGCCTGCAAGGGTTGCGCGTTCGCTATCACAAAAGTCGACTTCTCCAAACCGAATACAGATTTCTTATCACGTCGTGTAACAGGCGCATTTCGCCAGATACCCCCGGGTCACACCTCTGGTCATGCGGTCCATCGCCTAGGGACGTTTTGAGAGCAGAAACTCTGCCACCGCCTGATAGGCGGGCAATGAGGTGGGGTCGATGAAGCCGTTCTGTGCGCGGGGGTAGGAGGCGAGGCGGACGAGGACCATCTCGGCTGTTGGGTCGACATAGATTGTCTGACCGTGCACGCCGCGGGCGGCGTAGGCGCCGTGCTCGTTGTGGAACACCCACCATTGGCTGGTGTAGCTGCCCGCGCCAACGGTCGGGAAACCGGACCCGAACTTGGCGCGATCGCCGCCAGCGCTGATCCGCTCGACGACCTCAGCCGGGAAAAGACGTGCGCCGTTCAATTCCCCGCCGTTCAGCATCAGCTGGCCCAAGCGGCCCAGATCACGCAAGCCCGCGGTGATGCCGCCGCCGGCAAAGGGCACACCCTTGCCATCGACCGTCTGGTAGGCGTCCTGTTCCACGCCCATCCGGCGCCAAAGCCGTTCGGAGGCAAGCTCGGTCACCGACTTGCCGGACACACGGCTGATGATCCACCCCAGCATGTCGGAATTGATCGTCTTGTAGTGGAACTCGTCGCCGTGGTTGCCCTCGGGCTGCACTTGCTGGAGGTATTCCCAATAGCCGTCCGGGCCGACGTAATCGGCAGGCTTGGGCAGCGGGCTCGCTGCAGCGGAGTACAGCCAGATATCGGCATTGGGGTCGGAGTAATCCTCGGAATACTGCACGCCCGTCGTCATATCCATGACCTGCCGCACGGTCGCCGAGGCAAAGGCGCTGTCACCGATCTCCGGAATGATGTCGCGCACCAGGGCCGTGTCGTCCAAAGCACCTTCCACCACCATGATCTCTGCCAGCAGGCCGGTGAAGGACTTGGTCATCGACATGATGGCGTGTTTGCCGGCCTCATCAAGGCAGCCGAAGTAGCGTTCATAGACCACCTCACCGCGATGCAGGATCAGCATGCCATCGGTGTAGTTGGCGTAAAGCGACTCTTCCCACGTCATCGTGTCGTCGCTGTTCTGCGGGGTGAAGGTCACCGCGTCGATCTGCTGGCGCATGTCGGCAAAATCCGCCGGCGGCAGGTAGTCGAGCGGGACAGGGGCGTCCAACCCGCGGCTGATCTCTTCGGTGGGCAGGAATTCCCGCAGGTGGCAGACCGACCAGCGCAGCTTGGGAAAGCTGAAATAGTTGGAATCGGGCTGGGTGATCAGCTTGTCGGGCGGCGGTGGAAAACCCTGCATCCAGCCCATCACATTGGGGTCGGACTCTTGCGCCGTCAGCGGCGCCGACTGGGCAACAGCACCTGTGGGTGCGCCCAAGGCCAGGGCAACCCCCAAACTCAGAGCGAAAAGACTAGTAGTTGACGACGACATTGATGAACCCTCCTGTCCATGGGTCGGCGCTGCGCCCGATGACATTGTCGATGGCGGCCCCGGGATACGAGACCGAGAAACCGGCGGTTAGAAACGTGTTGCGATTGATGACGCGGCTGTATTCCAGAAAAACGTCATCGGCGAGATGATGGTCAGTGACCCCGGTGACCACGTTGCCATTGACGTTCACGCGGGTTGCTTGGCCGAACTGCACCGGGCTCATCAACTCATTGGCGCGGATATGCGCATAGCGCAGGGTCAGCGTGTCCTGCCGCGTGGGCTGGACGCGCAGCGCCAAGGACAGCGCGTTCACGTTTGAGTTGATAAAGGTCGAGGCGGATTTTGATCCCGTCGCCCAGGCACTTGGGCTGCCCTGATAGTAAAGCGGATCGAACCGTTCGAGCTGGGTTGTTTTCGGATCATCTCCGGAAAAACTCTGGTAGCCCAGGGTCAGGCTCGGCGTCCATGGCAGGGTGGCAAATGTATAGCCGGCGGTCACGCGCCCGGCCCAGGCCTCCAGATCGATCCTGTCATTCCACTGATAGGCAACCTCACCGGTGAAGGTCCAGTTCTGCAACACACCCGCCAACGGGCTGGTCTTGGCGTAGAGGTTGAACGTCTTGGTGCCCTCCCGCGCGCCTGGTGTCACGGTCGGGGGGCCGATCCCGCCCGGGGCGGCCTGCGGATAGGGCGAGTTGGAGTTGAGCACACTGACATAGGTCGCGCCAAGATAACCGCCCGCTGGGTCGTCATAGCGCAGATCAACGCCTGCCAATTGGTTGTCACCGTCGGTGGAGGGCAGCTCGTTGGGGTCGAGATAAAAGGCGGTCCCGGTCACATTGCCGGACTTTAGCCGCCCGATCACCGCCATCTCCCACGCCTTGCGTGGTCCAAGTTTTAGCGCCCCGCGCTCAAACCCGCTGGTCGCACCATTGGCAATCAGCATGCCGGTCCCAAGGGTCAATTCCCGCGCGCCCAACGACAGATCGTAGCTAAGGCCATCGCCCAGATCACCGCGGATCGCAAGGTAGGCTTCCTCAACGGTTTCCGCGCCAACATCACCGGTATCGAACGCGTCCGTGCCCCAGGTGTAAGACGCGACGGCAGACAGCTTGCCGTATAGCGCGGCGCCAGAGTCGAGCTGATACGTGAAACTCAGGCCAGGTTTGACGTAGCCTTCCAGCCACGAGGTATCCGGGTCAAACCCACTGCCCGGCGCGGTTGTTGCAGCGAGATCCCAAAACAGGTTGCTTTCCACTACCGCGTTCAACCCCGCCTGGAAATGCCCGCGCACAGTGAGACCATTGTCACTGTAGAACAACATCGGGTCACTGTCTTGAGCGCGTGCGCTTCCCGCGCTCAGGAAAGCCGCTGAAATCAAAACTTTTCCAAAAAGGGAGTAGTACACCGCGTCGCCTCGGGAAAAAGCATTCTAGCGGATAGATAAATCTAATGAAGTTCGTGGCTAGCACTTTTTTGCCTGCTGTCCGGACCATTTTCTTATGCGCAGCGGCTGCCCTGAATGTCCCAACACTTGACCGGTTCAACTGCGCTGACTTGGCTCTGGACACTTGATTTTGCGTTTTTTGATGTGCAAATCGAAGACTGCGCAGATCATCGGTCCCGACAGGCGATTGAAAACTCGGATGGTTCAAAGCCGCCTTCGTATGAAACTGGCTAGTCGAGACAAAGCCGTCGAACGTGGGGCTGTTCCCGTGTCTGCTGCTAATTGACTGAAGTCCTGTGCTGGTTGCTTCTCCGAATAGGGCAGATCGAAACCATACGTTTCTCTCAAGAAATCAATGACTTCATCACTTGGCTTCTCACCATAGCTACTTGCGACGACCGTTCCAAAGTCTTCAAGATCGATCACACCCTTCGAAGCAATAGCTGCAAGGAAATCTTGTTCACGATTCTCCTCTACATGCACAAAATAATATGCCCAACGCCCGGTACTGTCTTTGGCCTTCAGCTTGTGGATCAGATGGCCCTCACGAGCAAAGTCAGGGACAACTCGACCAAGACCATGTTCGCGAACACCGCGCATCGCTTGGGCTGAGGTGGGAGCATCTTGAGCCACTTGAGCTTTCTCAAAGACCACCTCGTTCATAAGCGCAGAGTGATCCCATGGCACCTGAGCCCCGCCAGTAACAACGTGGACATCATTTCGAACACGTCGCAACATGATCTCTATAGGCTCGCCGTACTTTCCAATATTTTCACTGAGCGACGCCGCATAAGGACTATGACGCCCGAGCCCATCTAACGCCACCTGTCCGGGAGACGTAGAAAAAGCGATCAGTGTGTTCGGTGGTGAACTTGGAAATGCAAGCCCTCTGTATCCACCGCGCACCTGAGAGAAAAATGGGTAGTTCCGACATCCGTCGACAAAGATCATACGGGTATGTTGCACACCAGGAACAACCAACTTGCCCTGTAGCCAGGTGAGCGAAACAGCAGACCGCTCAAGCCATTGCACATCCTTTTCTCGCATTGAGACAGGTAGAAGGTAGTTTTCGCCCATATGCTGAATAGCATGTCCAGCATAGTACAATACGATTTCTGCCTTGGAGGGGAGCAGTTTCGCTCTCTCAGCAAACTGAACACAAAGCTCAAGCATTCTTTCGATATCGGCATCGGGGACAACGAACACATCGTAACCCACCGATTTCAAACTATTTGCGACTAATTCGATGTCATGCACCGGGTTCTTCAGATCGGATAATTCGGAGTAATGAGAATTCCCTATGAGTAGAGCGACCCTCTTTGTTTTCTGCATCTTACACACTCTCGATCCGATAACGGATCACGTATGCTGCAGCCACTTCCTCGGAATACTGAGACAGTGTTTTGGCTATACTGTCATCTCGAATTTCCCGAACCGAGAAATCACGATCGTACACGTGTAAGAGAGCAGACTTAGCTGGAAAAATCACTATGAATAGATCATTTGGCCCTACCGGCGGACCAACTACAAAGCCTTCTTCACGATCATCCAAGGCGCTGTTTGGAATCGAGATATGGCCATCTATGCTTTCTTGTTGACACTCACCCCAATGCCGACCCGGGTGCAGCATAACTGTTTGATTGTCAGGATAGGAGTGATTGAAAACAAACAATAAGCAGTCCTCACCGCATGGAACTAACAAGTCCAGCATTCCTCCAAGCGGCACTATTCTCCTTTCGTTAACCATACCCTCCGCAGGCCTCTGCAGGGCACGCCAGTTTCTCAATCTGAGAATAGTGTTGTCGACCTTCGCAGGAAGTGAATGCAGCCAGTTGATCAGAGTGTCTCCAACGCCATGCCACGGGCGCTCTCCGAGTAGAATTTCGTGCTCGGTAGAACCTGGCTTGATGTCGAAACAAGCGAGTAATGCCCTGTGCCTTGCCCCGTTCGACGGAGGACCGTTGTGGAACCATACTGCCACACGACCCGGTGCCAACGGGTCGAAAACCTCGTTTGTATCCGCAGCGGCTTGTTCCAGCTTCCCAATGAACTCCTTCACCGACCACCCGCGAACCTGAACCAGATAGCGAAGAAACCTCCCGGACGAAACCTGCGGCATGAGATTCACCGTGCAATTGCGTGCATCAACGTGGCTACGAGAAACGTGCCGAAAACGCGAGCCTTGAGACACTGCAAATTGCTCAAGGAGGCTATAATGCCGCAATTAAAGTCAATCCTCGCCGCGTGTGCATCTGTGTCAATTGCCTGCGCTCCCCTACCTTCATTCGCGCAGAGCTGTGCGCAACTGGAAAGGCAAAAACAGAGCTTAGAGAACGAGAAGTCGCGATTGTACGAAGAGTATCCCGGCACCTTACTGTCACTTTTCACATGTTTCGCAGTAGCAAATGAAGCAGACGAAACAGAACAAGTGCCAGTCTTTCTCATCTGCGCTGCAGGCGTCTGTCTATTTAGCGGCGTCGACAACTGCGTGAACATCGGAACACGGGCGTTTAACGCAGAGCGCCGCTCCAACGAAGTTGATCGGTTGATGAGTCGCGAAAGCTGCTAACCAAGAAAGCGAGGCGCGCAGGGGGCAATAAACCTGCGCGTCTCTCGTCTTTGCTCAATGGCTTTCTCATCTTTTGCACAGTTCTGTAGCAGACTGCCCAAAAGAGTGTCATGAAATGATCGCGTGTCACTAACAACAAGGTCAAAACTGAAGCAAGGCCGCACCAAAGTGGATGACCGCTCGTAGAGACGATGCGAGTTTTTGCCTCAGTTTTCGAAATAGGAGTTCAAACGCTCCATCGACAGGCTAGTATCCGAAAAAGCTTTTCATTCAAAATCGAAGGTTTCACAAAAATGAAAAATTTGCGCTTAGTGACATGGGCAAGTGCGCTTTTCTTTTCCATTGTGCCTGTGATCGCCATTTCACAGTCCGCACCTTCTCAGTTTGAAGACTGCTCCAACCTCAGCAGCGATGAAATTCAGACTCATATCTCGGACATTGTTTCGAAAAATATGACTGGTTACCTGCGGGGTACGAATTTCTACCCTCTCGTCTACGACTCCTGGGCCGCGGTCGACGGAGACCGGAAGTTCTCCGCTATCGTCGACACATATATCGACCGAAAACTGGACGATCGGCAGTCGCTAATGGACTTTTTCAATGTTTTTCGGGCCAACTACCAGCCCGGTTGGGCCGAGGAGCTCGCAAGAGAAGTCATTGAGGAAATCTTTACTTCCCCGGAGTTCTCGGACCTTTCAGACGAAATCGGTAAAGAGATCTCGGGACGCATTGAGCAGTCTTCCAATGCTCTACAAGCTACTGAGCAAACCCAGCTTGATATTGCAGAGTGCATGGCGGCTCATCTTGGCAGCAAATACAATGAGACGATCGCCAGTTTTGCACAACTAGAAGTGCCATCAATCAGCCCTGAAATCCCTGCGGGCGCGGAAGCTTCCGTCATATTCAACTTTGCGACCATCATATCAGGTATTCTGCTACTGATCGGCAGGCGTATTATTGCGCGCATTCTCGCTCGCCTATTGGGAAGAATTGCTACAGCGCTAGGTGCGCGAGTACTTGCCACCTTTACAGGTGTTGGGGGTGTCATTCTCATCATTGTTGACCTAGTGGCAGGAGGCGATGGACCTTACCCCCTGATCAGGGAAGAACTCAAAAACACTGCAACGCGTGATCAGATAATAAGGAGCATAGCAGACGCTATTCCTGAACAGGCGCTCGAAGACCTCCCAAAGGAAGTCAGGGATGCGGCCGCAAGACTTGAAGCTGAGCTCAACCGGTTCAGAGAAAGCAATCGTGTCTTGCTTGATCTGACCGAGAGCGTGGCACCCTTCAATGTATTTGTAGGGAACCTGGACCCTGCGGAGGAACTCAACGACCTCATTTCGATCATCCGACCGCTCCAGGCAGATGGGGGCAGTCAGGCAGTTAAAGACGCATTTGATCGTGGCGAACTACAACGTTACATGTTGATGTCGGACGCTGGAAAACGATTGGCTCAAACCCTGCGGTCGATCCCCAAGGCCGAGGCTTGGATCGAGGCCGTACCAGGCCACGTCAATCGACTCATGGAAGCTGAGCTGTTCCGCTATCTCGAACCCGACACGCTCCGTGTGACACAGCTTGAACGTCTCCTTGAGATGGACAATGCTGAAACCATTCAAGAGCTTTCACAGATGCCCGAAGAGGCACTGGATGAACTCCTGGACCTACCAACCGCCACGCTGAACAATTTGGGCGACACGCTGTCCACGCGTGAGCTTCGTGACCTAGCAGATGTTTTGGGCAACCTCGAAGGCGCGGCGGAGCGTATCGCCTTTGTAAGGACGCTGATCAACGACGGAGGCGCTCGCGCTTCAGAAATCCTTGGAAACGGTGGCCTTATTCAGGGGATCATTGCGAGTTCTGATCAGGTCGGCGCAATCGAGCTAGTCGAACGGCCCGGGCTTAGAAGCCTTATGAAGGGTATTTCAATGACGCTCCAAGGCGAGATCGACTGGAGAGTGGTCAGCCAATCAAACGCACTCGTGCGAACAATTCTACTTCTGATTGTCGCTTTGGGGATCCTTGCTGGTCTCAAATGGTTCTGGCCTCGCAAGGCGAGGGCATCGAAGGATGCCTGACCCGAATGAGCTTTTGCTTCTGTCCATTGAAGCGGTGCCAGCGGATTACGAGCTTGGTGGCATCGTAGTTGTTTCTCACGTGCGCGCAGTAAACATCCTGCGCGACTTTCGAGAAATGCTCACGAACGTAACTGGAGGGCATATGAAGCGGTACGAGGCTCTGCTCAAAGAAGCACTGGATGAGGTCGAGAGCCGCTTTCGTTCAGAGCTCATCATACGAGGGTATGATGGTGCCGTTGGAGTACGTATTGCACACCCTCAGGTCGTAGGTGGCGGAGCTGAGCTCATTATGTACGGGACAGGAATAAAGCTCAGGCTCTAGCCTTGCGCACAGATACCGTCCAAGGTTCGTTGGGAGGCTGGAGCCAAAAAGGCGTTCGAAAAGGAAAATGAGCCTGATATCTCATAAGTAATACTCAGATTTCCGCACTCGCTATCTGTCACTGCCACGTAGATGACAAGGTTTATGTTTCTGACAAAAATTGAAACGTTCTGGCGCAGCGCTCAGAGTTCTTCACACGTTGTAACTGTCGCTTGTTCTCTCTGGCTGCGTTTACTTTTAGCCCAATTAACCGGCTCTGCCCCGAACATACCTGCCCGCCTTGGGCTCAGCGTTTGATCGACCAAACCATTGCCGTCTCGTAACCGGCGTTCTCCAACAACTCGATCTTGGAGCGCCATGCGGCCGGACAGACGACAAACGCCGCTTGCACCCCTCTCTTGTCGAACGCGGTTTCAGCGGCATGCAGAAGCGCGGCAGCGCCCTCTCCGCCGTTGGCAATCGTTTCCGGATCGGCCAAATCCGGATGGTGATAGTCATCGATGACACCCGTTCCGGTGATGTCATGTGCCGGCGGAAAATGCAGGCGCGACGCAGGTTGCGCGATGACATAGCCGTCAACACTGTCGGATGACCCCATAGCCGACCTAGATATCGAGGCCAGATTTGTGCGCACGCCGGATACTGCCGTCGCTCTGCGTTTGATCAATGACTGGTGGTCGCAAAATCCGTTCCGCTCACTCCCCCAACGCAATCCCTTCCCGCCGGGGATCAGCCCCGCCTGTCAGTCCGTCCCGGCCAACCGCAATGGCGTGCAGGCCGGAGTTCAAGCCGCGCACGCTCACCTTATAGCCCAGCGCCTCCAGCTCCGGTTGCAGCGCCGCAACCGAAGAGCCTTCCTCCAGATCATACGTCCCAAACCGGTTCACCGCGTGGCCCATCGCCACCGCCTGCTGCGCGTTCATCCCCCAGTCCAGATGCGCCACAATCGCCTGCGCCACGTAACCGATGATGCGCGACCCTCCCGGCGACCCGATCACCAGCACCGGCGCGCCGTCCTTCAGCACAATCGTCGGCGACATCGACGAGCGTGGCCGCTTGCCCGGCTCCACCCGGTTGGCAATCGGCACACCCTCGCGATGCGACCGGAAGGAGAAATCCGTCAGCTCGTTGTTCAGAAGGAACCCGTTGGTCATCAGCCGCGCGCCAAAGCTGTTCTCGATTGTCGTCGTCATCGACAGCGCGTTGCCATAGCTGTCGACAATCGAGATATGAGAGGTCGAGGGCAGCTCCAGGCTCTCATCATCAGCCCAAAGCATCGCATGATCCCATTCCGGGTTGCCCGGTGTCACCTTGGGCAGGGCATCGTCGCCCGCCAGCAGCGCGGCGCGCTCATCCAGATAGGCCGGCGCCACCAGCCCCTCGGTCGGCATCGGCACAAAGTCGCTGTCGGCCATGTAGCGCCCGCGATCCGCAAAGGCCAAACGCGAGGCATCGCCAATCCGACGCCAGGTCTGCGGGTCGTCCACGGCTCCCACCTCATGAGCATCCAGCATCCCCAGGATCTGCCCGACGGTCAGAGCCCCGGAGGACGGCGGCCCCATCCCGCAGACTGCATGCTCGCGGAACGGCGCGCAGACGGCGGGCCGCTCCTTGACCGCGTAGATCGCCAGATCGACCGCGGCCAGCACGCCGGGATTATCTTCCACCCCGCGCACCGTGGTCACGATGTCCTGCGCCAACGTCCCGCCATAGAACACCTCTGCGCCTTCGTCCGACATCCGCCGCAACACCGCGGCATAGGCCGGGTTGCGCAGGGTGTCGCCCTCGGCCAACGGCTCCCCACCCGGCAGGAAATACGCCGCCGTCGCCGGGTAGCGCCCGAGCCGCTCCGCGTCCCGCGCCACCGACGCGGCCAGACGCGGCGACACGGCAAACCCGTCCTCGGCCAACCCAACGGCCGCTTCGAACAGCCCCGACCACGCTGCCGTGCCCCACCGGTCATGCGCCGCCTGCATCAGTGCCGGTGTGCCCGGCACGCCAACGGACCGGCCGCCAACAACCGCGTCAAAGAACTTCAAAGGCTCCCCAGCCGCATCCTGAAACAGCCGCGGCGTCGCCGCCAAAGGCGCCGTCTCCCGCCCATCGAGCGTCGTGATCTCGCCGCTCTCAGCATCGTACCAAACCAGGAACGCCCCACCGCCCAGGCCCGAACTTTGCGGCTCCACCAGCCCCAGCACCGCCTGCACCGCCACCATCGCATCCGCCGCCGTCCCGCCAGCGCGCAAGACATCGGCCCCCGCCTGCACCGCATGGGGATGCGCCGCAGCAACCATCCAGTCCGACGCCACCACCGGCTGACCCGCCGCCTTGGCGTCCAAAGCCGCGGAAATCTCGGGGGACAGAGTGGCAAACCCGGTCTCGCTCGCCGCCTCGGGGGCCACCGCATCCGCCGCTTGCTGCGCCGACACGACACCCGACACACAGGCCGCCAGAACCAAGCCCAAACCCCATCTGATCATCGCGACCTCCTTTGCCCTAAAGCGCAGCTATACCACGGCAGACACAGCCCTGTCCCGCCGCCAGCCAAACCTGCAAACCCAAATCAAACGGTCTCACGCCAGCCACAAGTCCCAGAAACCTGCGAGGCGCCGCAGGCGCCTCACATTTGGATCACAGCATCGCCGGGACAACCTGGTCGGGCGGGCGATGCCCATCGGCAAAGGTCTTCACATTGATGATGACCTTCTCCCCCATCTCGACGCGGCCCTCCTGCGTGGCCGACCCCATATGCGGCAGCATCACCACGTTGGGCATGTTCATCAGCTCCGGATTGCCCCGCAGCCCGTGTTCATAGACATCCAGACCCGCCCCCGCCAGTTCCCCCGACTTCAGCATCCGGGTCAGAGCGTTCTCGTCCAACACCTCGCCACGCGACGTATTGATGATAATCCCCGTGGGCTTCATCAGCTTCAACCGCCGCGCGTTCAGCAAGTGAAAGGTCGACGGCGTGTGCGGGCAGTTCACGCTGATCACGTCCATCCGCGCCACCATCTGATCGAGGCTCTCCCAATAGGTCGCCTCCAACGCCTCTTCGATCTCGGGCCGCAAGCGCCGCCGGTTGTGATAGTGGATCTGCATACCAAAGGCCGCCGCGCGCCGCGCCACCGCCTGGCCGATCCTCCCCATGCCGAGAATCCCCAAACGTTTGCCGCCCAAACGCCCACCCAGGAACGCCGTCGGCGCCCAGCCGTCCCAGTCGCCCGACTGCATGACGCTCAGCCCCTCCTGGATCCGCCGCGTCACCCCCAGCATCAGCGCCATCACCATGTCAGCGGTGTCTTCGGTCACCACCCCGGGTGTGTTCGACACCAGAATGCCGCGCGACCGGGCGGTCTCGACGTCGATATGATCGACCCCGGCGCCATAATTCGCAATCAGCTTCAGCTGCTCACCGGCCTGCCCGATCAGCCCCGCATCGATCTTGTCGGTCAGCGTCGGCACCAGCACATCCGCCGTCTTGACCGCCTCGGTCAGCTGCGCCCGCGTCATCGGCGTGTCTTCGCTGCGCAGGCTCACGTCGAACAGCTCTTTCAGCCGCGTCTCGACCACTTCGGGCAAGCGTCGCGTCACAACAACACTCAGACGTTTTGATGGCATCCAAAGCCTCCCCTCGCTTCCCAGCAGCGCTGCTTTTTGGCACAGTGTCGCAAGAGCGGACGGGGCACAAGAACCCCGCCGGAAAAACTCGGGCAGGACGACGACATGAGTTTTCAGACATGGGCCCTTGGGCTGGTGACAAGCCTTATGATCGCAACCGCGGCCAGCGCCGGGCAGGATCGCGGCCCGGTGACCAACCTGCCGCTGCCGCGCTACGTGTCGATGAAAGCGGCCGAGGGCAATGTCCGCCGCGGTCCGTCGCTGACCCACCGGATCGACTGGATTTACACACGCCGCGACATGCCGCTGCAGATCACCGCCGAACACGGCCATTGGCGCCGGGTGCAGGACCGCGACGGCGCGGGCGGCTGGGTGCATTACTCGCTGCTCTCGGGCGTCCGCACCGTGATCGTGGAACAAGACATGTTGGAGCTACACGCCCGCCCCGATCCGCGCGCGCAGGTCACCGCGAAACTGGCTTTGGGTGTGATCGCCCGCCTGGGCGCCTGTGAGCTGGACTGGTGCCGCCTGACGGCCGGCGGCTATCGCGGCTGGGCGCCCAAAAGCGCCCTCTGGGGGGTAAAAAACTCCGAGCTGCGCGACTGACGCGCAGCGCCTTAAGCCCCCTTACGCCGCCTCATGCATCAGGATCGCCGCCTCTGACGACGACAGGTTGCGCCGCGCATAGGCGCCATAGCTGTGCGGGTTCTCAGCCAGCTTGGGCAGATAGGTAAAGAGCCGCGCCCGGTCATCATCGCTGATCGTCGAAAGCGCCGTGTTCGCCGGGTGAAAGCTCTCGGTCTCCACCCCGTTGGCAAACAGCACCTCATGGCGCGGCAACAGCATGTGGATATAGGTCACCTCGCGCGCCAGCCGGTCGCGCACAACGCTGTGGCCATTGATCAGGTCCTTGGCCGACACGAGCACCTCGGGCGTGTTGAACAGCGACCGCGCCACCGCGCCCTGCACCAGCATCCGATGCTCAGGCGACACCAGCACATCCGCATCCGGCGTGCCGATCCCAAAGGCGCCGCCACGGATGCGCACCGGCCGCAGGTTCGGCATCGCAAAAAGCCGCGCCCCGGTCATCCGCCGGCTGCCGACCCACAGGATCTCCTGCGCGCCGCTATCCTTGGTCTGCACCGCGTCGCCCTCACGCAGATCGTCGATCAGCTTGGGCCCCTCGGGCGTCAGGATCTGCGTACCCGGGGTGAAACAGATCACCCCGCCGCCTTGTTCACCCACGCTTTGCGTGCGGATCGCCTCGATATTGTGATGCACGATCCACAGCTCGGCGCCCTTCGGCGGCATCTCATCCAGGAACATCAACAGCGGCTTTGACCCGCCGCCCACCTCGATCAGCGTGACCGTATAGCTCTGCAGCCCGTTGGTGACCACAAAACTGCTGTCGGACAGCGGATGCTCGATCTCGATGTCGTCCAGATTGTTGGTATGTGTAACCGCCGCGCCCACCAGCCGGCGCACCGTGCGCGCCGCACGCCTGCGGATATCTGCTTCGCCTTCGGTCTGGTCCAGGTTCAGGATCGACGAAGGGCCGTCAATCCGAACTGCTTCCCCTTGCCAGGCCCACGAGGACCCAACGCTGAAGGATGACGGAGGTGCAGCCTTGAGGCCGTCTATTTCCGTCTGTGACCAGGAGATGACGAACGTGCCTCGATAGCCCGTCCCCATGACCCGTGTGCCTGCCTCTTATATTCTTTATTGGAGATAGGATATCGCACCGGTTTGCGCGGTCAAAGCTTTTCTCTCGATTTCGGGATTTCCCGTATAGGTAGACTGGCACTTACGTGACAAATCCGCAACAAAACGGGTGATACGGTAACGTTTTTCAGAACCGCAGCTGTAGCCGGAACGATCCCACCACCTGGCCCTCGGGCTGCGCCTGGAATTCTTCGCTGAGATACGTCACCCCGTAAAAGGCCGCGTTCTTTTCGCCCTGCCAATGCACACCGGCGCGCAACCGGCTGCGGCTGTCGGTCAACGCAAAGCCGCGATCAGCGGGCAGAAAGGCGCTCTCGTCCACATAGGCGATGTCACCGCCCACCACATAGCTGAATCCGGGCACACGCTCATGCACCGCGCGATAGCGCTGGCCCGTCACCGCGTCGCGGATCAGCAGCTCACCCTGCCCAACCGACCCGATGGTCAGATCGGCGCCGACACGCGCCAGAGTCTCCACGCCCCAACGCAGCTCGGCAAAGGGGCGCAGCACGGTCCGACCACCCAGGGTCAGGCTCGATCCCGCCTCACCCACAAAGGTTGGATGCACCGCATTGCCGATTTGGTTCGCCAGAACCGCGCGCGCGGGTGGCTTCATGCCAAACGCGTCATGCACCGCAGTCTGAAACTCCCCCAGCCCGGTTTGCGGCCCGGTAAAGACCAGATCCAACCCCGCGGCAAACTCGGTCATGCCACGGGCAAAATGCGTGTGCACGCCCAGCGAGATTGCCCCGCCATACGGCCGGTCCCCCGCCGCCGGTTGGCGCAGGTTGTCCGGGGCCACCAGTTGCGACCCAACCCGGTACTCGATCAGCGAAAACGCCCGTTCGGGCAGCATGCCGTCCCAGCCATAGCCGCGCACCCGGCTTGATGACACTGACCCGGTTTGCCAGCGGTCCCGCACATCACCAAACGAGTCGTTGTTGACCAGACGCCCATAGCCCAGCGTCTCGCGCTCTTGCGACAAAGCCGGGGTGCCAAGGGCAAACGCCGCCACAAGGGCCGCACACAGGAAACGGATCATGTCCATCCTCGAAATCGTTGTGCCCCCCAAGGCAAATTTTGGTTAACACGGCAATCACGGCGGAAATAGGGCAGAGCACCCCGATTCTCGCGCCTGTGGCGCCTTTGCCGACGATTTCAGCGATCAGGCTTCGAACCCCGCGCGCCCGATGCTTTCATAGGCATCAAACCCGGCGCGTTTGGCGTCTTTCACCGAATAGATATTGCGCAGATCGGCCATGCGCGGCGCCGCCATCTTTTTCGCCAGCTTTTTCAGATCCAGCGCCCGGAATTCGTTCCATTCGGTCAGGATCACCAGCAGGTCAGCATTCTGCGCCGCCTTATACGGGTCCTCGACCCAGTTCACCCCCGGCAACAGCGCCTCGCCCTCATGCTGGCCCTGCGGATCGCAGGCCCGCACCTTGGCGCCCCCGCCCACCAGCGCCGGCACGATGGTCAAGGCGGGCGCATCGCGCATGTCGTCGGTGTTGGGTTTGAACGTCACCCCCAGCACCGCCACCGTCTTGCCGTTAAAGCTGCCACCACAAAGGTCGAGCAGCTTGTCGATCATCCGGCGCTTGACCTCTTCATTGACCTTGATCACCGCCTCGGTGATCTGCATCGGCGCAGCATGTTCCTGCCCGATCCGGGCCAAAGCCTTGGTATCCTTGGGAAAACACGATCCGCCATAGCCCGGCCCCGCATGCAAGAACTTGTTGCCAATGCGGTTGTCCATGCCCATGCCCTTGGACACCTGTTTCACATCCGCCCCCACCTTTTCACACAAGGCAGCGATCTCATTGATAAAGGTGATCTTGGTCGCCAGAAACGCGTTGGCCGCGTATTTGATCATCTCAGCCGATTCCAGATCGGTGGTGATGATCGGGAAATCACGCAGGTACAGCGGGCGATAGATGTCCTCCATCACCGCAGCGGCGCGGTCATTCTGAACGCCAACAACCACGCGGTCGGGTTTCATGAAATCCTCGATCGCCGCCCCTTCCCGCAGAAACTCGGGGTTCGAGGCAACGTCAAACTCCAACCCGGGATTGGCCTTGGCCACCACCTGCTTGACCTGCCGATTGGTCCCCACCGGCACGGTCGATTTCGTGACGATCACCACATAATCCTTGGCCGTCCTGGCGATCTCTTCGGCCGCGGCCATCACATAGGTCAGATCCGCATGCCCATCGCCGCGCCGCGTCGGCGTGCCCACGGCGATAAACACCGCCTGCGCGCCATCGATCGCCGCCGCCAGATCCAGCGTAAAGGTCAACCGCCCGGCCTCGACATTCTTGGCCATCAGCGCGTCCAAACCGGGCTCGTAAATCGGCACCTCGCCACGCTCCAGCATCTCGATCTTGCGCAGATCCTTGTCGACGCAGACCACCTCATGCCCGAAATCGGAAAAGCACACCCCGGACACAAGGCCCACATAGCCCGTCCCGATCATCGCGATTTTCATGGTGACTGCCCCTTTGCCACGCCGCTTTTGCGCCCTCATGACGTGAGGCAGCGGGCTTTGTCAACGCGGACCCGCCGCGTGGGCAAAGATGTGTTGCGCCATTGGACAAGCGCGCCGTTGCTGGCTAAACGGGCCTCAACGGTTTTTTGCAGGCGCCCTCATGTCCCAGTCCCCATCCGACATCGCACGCAACGTGCTGGAAATCGAAAGCGCGGCGCTGGCGCAGCTGGGCGCCGAACTGCCCGCCGATTTCGATGCCGTGGTGGATGAGCTTTTGGCGATCAAAGGCCGGGTGATCGTCTCGGGCATGGGCAAATCCGGCCATGTGGCGGGCAAGATCGCCGCAACGCTGGCCAGCACCGGCACCCCCGCCCAGGTCGTGCACCCGGGTGAGGCGAGCCACGGTGATCTCGGCATGATCACCGCCGATGACGCGGTGATCCTGATTTCCAACTCGGGTGAAACCCGCGAGCTGGCCGATATGATCGGCCATTGCGCGCGCTTTGCCATCCCGATGATCGCCATGACCCGCAAATCAGGCTCCACCCTGGCGCGCTCGGCAGACCACGTGCTGCTCTTGCCCGACGCGCCCGAGGCCTGCGCCATCGGCATGGCGCCTACCACCTCGACCACCATGGCGATGGCTTTGGGCGATGCTTTGGCCGTCGCCCTGATGCAGCATCGCGGCTTTGACAAGGAACGCTTTCTCACCTTCCACCCCGGCGGCACCTTGGGTGCGCAGCTCTTGCGCGTCTCCGCCGTGATGCATCGCGATGATGAGCTGCCCATCGTGCCCGCCAAGGCCGCGATGAGCGAGACACTGCTGGTCATGAGCCAGAAGGGCTTTGGCGTTGCCGCCCTGGTGAACGGCGACCGTCTCGCCGGGATCATCACCGACGGCGATTTGCGCCGCAATATGGACGGTCTTATGGACCGCACCGCGGGCCAGGTCGCCACCCGCACCCCTTTGGTGACCCGCCCCGACACCCTTCTGACCGAAGCCCTCGGGATCATGAACGCCACCAAACGCACCGTCCTTTTGGTGGTCGAAGAGGATCACAAGCTGGTCGGCCTTCTGCACATCCACGACGCGCTGCGGGCCGGTGTCGCATGAGCGCTGTCATCTTCATCCCCGCCCGCTACGCCAGCACGCGCTACCCCGGCAAGCCGCTAGTCGAACTCACTGGCGCCACGGGCGAGAAAAAGACCCTGATCCAGCGCAGCTACGAGGCCGCCAAGGCCGTCAAAGGTGACCATCAGGTCTATGTCCTGACCGACGATGACCGCATCCGCGACGCCGCTTTGGGCTTTGGCGCGCCGGTGCTGATGACCTCGTCGAACGCCCGCAACGGCACCGAACGCTGCGCCGAGGCGGTGGGTATGCTCGATCACGAACCCGACGTCGTGGTGAACCTGCAGGGCGACGCCCCCCTCACCCCCGCCTGGTTTGTCGAAGACCTGGTCGCCGCCATGGCCGACCCCGCCGTGCAGATGGCCACCCCCGTCCTGCGCTGCGATCCCGAAACCCTAACCAACCTCGTGACCGACCGCATGAACGGCCGCGTCGGCGGCACCACCGCGGTCATGCGCAGCGACGGCACCGCGGTCTATTTCTCCAAGGAAGTGCTGCCCCATGTCGGCAGCCTCGACCACCCGCCCGAGGTCTGGCACCATGTCGGCGTCTACGCCTACCGCCCCGCCGCCCTGCGCGCCTACGCCGCCTGGCCCGAAGGCCCGCTGGAACAGGCCGAAGGGCTCGAACAACTGCGCTTTCTGGAAAACGCCACCCCGGTGACCTGCGTCCCGGTCGAAGGCAAAGGCCGCGTGTTCTGGGAGCTCAACAACTCCATCGACGTCGCCCGCATCGAAAGCGTGCTGCAGAAAGAGGGGATCGTATGAAATCCGTCGCCATCGGGGGCATCGAAGTCTCGAACGTCGCCCCCTTTGCCCTGATCGCCGGCCCCTGCCAGCTCGAAAGCCTCGACCACGCCCGCATGCTGGCCGACCGCATCGCGACCGCGGCCGAGGCCGCGCGCACGCCGTGGATCTTCAAGGCGAGCTATGACAAGGCCAACCGCTCATCACTGTCGGGCAAACGCGGTCTGGGGATGGACACCGGCCTGCACATCCTTGCGCATATCAAGAAGGAATTTGGCGTCCCGGTGCTCACCGACGTGCACGCCCCCGACCAATGCGCCCCGGTGGCCGAGGTGGTCGACGTGCTGCAAATCCCCGCCTTCCTGTCACGCCAGACCGATCTCTTGCTCGCCGCCGGTGAAACCGGCGCCGCGATCAACGTCAAGAAAGGCCAGTTCCTCGCCCCGTGGGACATGGCCAATGTCGCCGACAAGATTGCCAGCACCGGCAATGAACACATCCTGCTCTGCGAACGCGGGGCAAGCTTTGGTTACAACATGCTGGTCAGCGACATGCGGTCCCTGCCGATCATGGCCGAAACCGGCTACCCGGTGGTCTTCGACGCCACCCATTCGGTACAGCTGCCGGGCGGTCAGGGCACCTCGTCAGGGGGTCAGCGCCAGTATGTCGAACCCCTGGCCCGCGCCGCCGTCGCGGTGGGCTGCGCCGCCGTCTTCATCGAAACCCATGACGATCCCGACAACGCCCCCAGCGACGGGCCCAACATGGTCCCGGTCGAACATCTCGCACACCTGCTACACGGCCTGCGCGCCATCGATGATCTGACCAAGGGCCGGACCGAGGCGCTAGCCAAGCTCTTTCCCTAACCGCGTCAGGTGTAGCGCAACCAACTCCGCCGCCCGCGCCGCAGAATCCGCCTCGGCATAACAGCGAAACTCCGGCGCATTGCCCGACGGGCGCAGATGCACGACCTCGCCACTGTCGAACGTCACGCGCAGGCCATCCGTCAGGTCAATCGCCTGCTCTGCTCCCATTTCCGGAAAAAACGCCCGCCGCTTGTCAGCACTCTCTGTCATCTCAGCCAGAAACGCCTTCGACACCTCTGTCGCGATCCCCGCGATCCGATCCGCGGCGGTAAAGCGTGGCGGCAAACCCGCCACCAGATCGGCCAACGCCACGCCTTGCGCGCGGGCCGCGGCCAAAGGCGCCACGATCGGCAACAGGCAATCCCGCGTCATCAGCGGCGGCAACGCCCCCGCCGGCCCCTGCGCGGTGAACCCCAAAAGGAACCCGCCATTGGCCTCATAGCCCACCACCTTGGCCGCTTTATCCTCGGCCAAAGCCGCCTCCATCGCGGCGATCACAAACGGCGATCCGATGCGGGTGCGGGTGATCGCAAACCCCTCCATCAGGTCCACATTGGTGTTCGACGACACCGGCGTGCAGACCACCTTTGCGCCCAAAGCCTGCGCGGTCAGCGCGCCCAGCACATCCCCCGGCACGATCTGGCCAGCCGCATCCGCCACCATCGGCCGGTCCGCATCCCCGTCGGTCGAGATCACCGCATCCAGTGCATTCTCTCCGCACCACCCTGACAGCATGGCCCGCGTCTCTGGGTCCAACGCCTCGGTATCCACCGGAATGAACGTGTCCGACGGCGCCAAGGGTACCGGCGTGCCCCCCAACCCCGCCACCACATCCACCATGATCTGCCGCGCGACCGAGCTGTGCTGATACACCCCGATCCGCAAACCCTTCAACGCCTCCGCCCCAAACGCGCCGACATAGCGCGCGACATAGGCGCCACTGCCATCCTGGGCCTGCCGCGTGGCCTGGCCCCCCTGGGCCGGCGCGCCCAAAGCACCCAGAATCCGCCCCTCATCGTCTTTGGAAATCTCACCCGCCGGCACGTAAAACTTCAGCCCGTTGCGATCCGCCGGAATGTGACTGCCCGTGACCATCACCGCAGCACAGCCGGCCCCCATCGATGACAGCGCCAACGCCGGGGTCGGCACCACGCCACAATCCACCGCCGCCATGCCCGCCTCTTCGGCGGCTGCCATCACCCAGCCTGCGATCTGAGGCGACGACGGCCGCAAATCCTGCCCCACATGCAGGGCCGTCCCCTGCGGACAAGCCGCTAAAAACGCCCTTGTGTAATCCTTGACCAAATCCTCGGTCAATTCGGTCACCAATCCACGCAACCCGCTTGTGCCAAATTTCGGGGCCATCCGACGCTCCTCTCAAATGCCGCCCCCTTTTGGCGACTTACCCCTGGTTTCGCAAGCCGCCGGTGGTCGGGTTGTGGACGGGGCGCGCCGTGGCACCTACCAGAGCGATTTTTGGACATGTCACTGGATTGTGAGGGCCGATTTCTGGCTCTACTGGCCCGGATTGGAGCGTGTCCGATCAATCCGTACCGAATTGGCGTCGAATCAGACGTTTTACCTTGATCCGGGGCCCCAAACCGCCGGATCTGGGGGCAGCAATCCGTACTGAACTCAGGCAAAACAGGACGGATTGCTGGTTGCCAAGGGGTTAATCCCCCGCCTTTAACGAACCGCGCGCCGGTTTAAACCCGGTCTCCGGCGTCCATCCGCGCCAACCAAGCGTCTGCCTCTCTCAGGATCGTCTCGCGCCGCTCTTCGGCCATCCGATCCCAGGTCGCGTACATCTGCCCCATCCGCGGATTGCCTTTGAACTTGCCCCGGTGTCGGTTCAGGAAATGCCAGTACAAGAGGTTGAAAGGACAGGCTTTTTCACCCGTCTTCACCTTCGCCTTATAGTGGCAAGAGCCGCAATAATCCGACATCTTGTCGATGTAATTCGCCGACGACACATAGGGTTTCGACGCGATGATCCCGTCATCGGCAAACTGGCTCATCCCGATCACATTCGGCGCCTCCACCCACTCAAACGCATCGACGTAAACCCGCAGGTACCACTCATGCACCTCATAGGGCGAAATACCTGATAACAAAGCGAAATTTCCGGTTACCATCAGGCGCTGAATGTGGTGCGCATAGGCCTCCTCCTCAGTCTGCTTCACCGCCTGCGCCACGCAGTTCATCTGCGTCTGCTCGCCCCAGAAGAAGCTGGGGAGTTTTCGCTGATGATTCAACGCGTTACGGCTGGTATAGTCCGGCCCCTCACGGAAATAGATGCCCCTTATGTATTCCCGCCAGCCGATGATCTGCCGGATGAATCCCTCCACCGCATTCAGCGGCGCGTCGCCATTTTTATACGCGTTTTCAGCCGCTTGGCAGACCTCCAGCGGATCCAAAAGGCCGATATGGATGTAGGGGGAGATCATCCCGTGATAGAGAAACTTCTGCCCCTCCAGCATCGCGTCCTGATAATCGCCGAACTTCGCCAGCCCATGCCGAATGAAATGCGCCAAAGCCTGCCGCGCCTGGGCCCGATCCGTGGCAAACCAGAACGGGCGTAACTGCCCGAAACTATTGCCAAAACGCGCCTCAACGAGGTCGAGAACTTCGGCCACCGTCGCGTCCAGCTCAAACCGCAAGGGCCCGTCAAACGTGATCTCCTCCGGCGCCGGTTTGCGGTTGTCGTGGTCGTAATTCCACTTGCCGCCTTCCGGCGCGTCACCCTCCATCAAAAGCCCGGTCTTGCGCCGCATCTCGCGATAAAAGTATTCCATTCTCAATGACTTGCGCCCTTTGGCCCAGTCATCGAACATCCCGTGCGAGGCGATAAACCGGTCATCCTCGACTTGCGTGATCCGCAAAGGCGCATCGTTAAAAGCCGCAATCAACCGCCATTCCCCGGGTTCCGTGGCGATCACCTCCGTCGCCCCCGTCTCATCCGCCCGCTGCAAAAGCTCGCCCACGATCGAGCCTGTGTTGTCGGTATCGTCCAATTGCGTGTAGCGCACGTCCCAGCCATCGGCGCGCAGTTCGGCCGCAAATTTGCGCATGGCGGCAAAGATCAGGGCGATCTTTTTCGGGTGGTGCTGGACATAGCTTGCCTCATCCGCAACCTCGGCCATCACAATGAAATCACTGGCTTTCTCGGCGGCTTTCAACGCGGCGATGTCGGGCGAAAGCTGGTCCCCGAGGATCAGGATCAAACGGCTCACCACGGCACCTCTTGCCCGGCCCAGTCATAGAACTTGCCGGTGTCTTCTGGCCCCAGCCCATCAATCACCCGCAGCAAATTCTCTGCCGCCTCAGCCGCGGGGACCGAGGGGTGGCGGCCCAGATATTTCTCGGTAAATTGCGTCTGCACGGTGCCGGGATGCAGGCAAACGCAGGCCAGGTGTTTATGCGTCCGCGCCAGCTCGATCGCGGCGCTGTGGATCAGCTGATTGAGCGCCGCCTTGGCCGTGCGATAGCTGTACCAGCCGCCTTTGCGATTGTCGCCGATGCTGCCGACGCGGGCGGACAGCGCCGCAAAAACGCAAAATTTCTCCCGCGAAATCAGTGGCTTGGCGTGTTTCAGCACTAAAGCCGGGCCAATCGCGTTGAGGCAAAACTGATCGATCAAAGCGTCGGGATCCACATGGCGCAAGGTCTTTTCCGGCTCGGCCCCGTCGATCTCCAACGCACCAGTGGCCACCAGTATCAGGTCAAACGGCCCCTCCAACGCGCCGAGGTGATGCACAACCGACGCCTCATCCGTCACGTCGAGCCCATCGCCCGACCGCGACAGGCCAACCACCTGCACGCCCCGCTGCGCCAGGGCGTCCGCCATGGCCCGGCCAATGCCCCCCGAGGCGCCAATGATCAGTGCTTTTTCCATGCTCCCCAGCTAGCGGCGACCGCAGGCCGATCAAGTGCCATCAACTCCGCGCTTGATCCAAATCATGGCCACGTCGGACCGGCAATCCGACTATGTCGGGCACGCGGTGGCGACCGAGAGAAGTGGGAGGTATCAATGCTTTGGACAGTTTGGGGCAGCGTGATCGGCACCGAATGCCCCCAGCGTTGACCGTATGACGACCGAGCTGAACCAGCTAGACCTGACCATCGGCCTGATCGGTGGTCTGGCGCTGTTTTTGTTCGGCATGGACATCATGACCCGAGCGCTCAAGCAGGTGGCCGGGTCGTCGATGAAAACGATCCTCGCCCGGATGACCGGCAACCGCTTTCTGGGGCTGATCGCCGGGGCGTCCGTCACAGCAATCATCCAGTCTTCGTCGATCACCACGGTGCTGTTGGTCGGGTTCATCTCGGCCGGGCTGATGACCTCCGCCCAAAGCGTGGCGGTCATCCTTGGCGCCAATATCGGCACCACGATCACCGCGCAGATCCTTGCCTTCAAGGTCGCGGCCCTCGCGCTGCCGGTGCTGTCGCTAGGGTTTTTCATCTCGCTGATCGCGCGGCGCAAGGTGTTGCGCGAATACGGCCGGATCATCCTGGGCCTCGGCATGGTGTTTTATGGCATGGCGATCATGAGCGACGCGATGAAGCCGCTCCGCGACTACGCGCCGTTTCTGCAGTTCATGCTGTCGCTCGACAATGTGGTGTTGGCCGCGCTTGTGGGAGCAGGCTTTACCGCGTTGGTGCAGTCGTCTTCGGCCACCACCGGTATTCTGATTGTCATGGCCGGTCAGGGGCTGATTTCGTTGGAGTCCGCAGTGGCGCTGGCCCTGGGCGCCAATATCGGCACCTGCGTCACCGCCCTTCTGGCCTGTATCGGTAACCCGCGTGAGGCTGTGCGCGCCGCCCTTGTGCACACGTTTTTCAACGTCGCAGGCGTGCTGATCTGGATTGGCCTGGTGGATCAGCTGGCGATGATCGCGCGTATGATCTCGCCCACCGACCTGGCCACCGAAGGTGCCGGGATCCCGCGGCAGCTGGCCAATGTGCACACGTTTTTCAACGTCGCCAATGCGCTGCTCTTTGTCGGGTTTACCAAGCAGATCACCTGGCTGGTGGAATGGGTGGTGCCTGACCGTGCCGAACCGAAAGAGCCGGAATTCGCGGCCAAGCATCTGGACCCGAAATTCCTTGATGTGCCGGCCTTTGCCATCGATGCCGTACGGCTTGAGGTGCTGCATCTGGGACAGCTTTTGCAGTCGCTGGTGGCGCAGGCGATCCCGACGCTGACCACCGGCAGCCCGCTGGATATCGACCGGGTCAGGGTCATGGACCGACCCATCGACCTGCTGCACCGCGAGATTGTCGGCTATATCCGCCAGATCAGCCTGCGCAGCCTGCCGTCGGATCAATCGGCGCTGCTCGTCGGGCTGATCCGCATCGCAAACGATATGGAGCATATCGGTGATATGGTGTCGGTCGGCATGGTGGAATCCGCCCGCAAGCGGATCGAGGAAAACGTCATCGTCAGCCCGACCACCGAAGCGGTGCTGGAAGAGCTTCATGCCGAGGTGATGCAGGCGCTACACGGGGTTTTACAGGCGCTGGACTCGCAGGACCCGAACGTCGCCGAAGAGGTGCGCCGGATGAAGGCCGGGTTCTCGACGCTGATCGAAGAGGTTGCCAGCCATCAGGCCGAACGCCTGCGTGCCGAAGAGCCGCGCCGCCTGCACACCTATTCTCGGGAAATCGAGCTGAGCGAAACGCTTGAGGACATTTTTCGCATCCTGCGCCGCATCGCCCGAAGCGAGATCGACATCTTTACCAAACCCGCCAAACCCAAATCCGCGGCCTGACCCGATTTCGGGAATTGCGCGCGGGGGTGTAGACTGGATTTGGCACCATATTAAAGGAGGCCACCGACATGTCCAGCGACACACAAGAAAAACCCGCGAAAGTGTCGGAAAAAGCCTATCTGCACGAGCTGGCGCGGCTGCAGATCGAGCTGGTGAAGATGCAGGAATGGGTCCGCGCCACCGGTCACCGCATCGCCATTGTCTTTGAGGGCCGCGACGCGGCCGGCAAGGGGGGGACGATCAAGCGGATCACCGAGGCGCTGAACCCGCGGATTTGCCAGGTGGTCGCCCTGCCCGCCCCCACCGAACGCGAAAAGACCCAGTGGTATTTCCAGCGTTACGCCGCCCACCTGCCCGCCGCGGGTGAGATCGTGATCTTTGACCGCTCCTGGTACAACCGCGCGGGTGTCGAGCGGGTGATGGGGTTTTGTACCGACAACGAATATCGCGAGTTTCTGCGCAGCTGCCCGGAGTTCGAACGCATGCTGGTGCGTTCAGGCATCCAGCTGATCAAATACTGGTTTTCGGTCAGTGACGAAGAACAGGAACGCCGCTTTCAGAAGCGTCTGAACGACCCAACCAAGCAGTGGAAGCTCAGCCCGATGGATCTGGAAAGCCGCAAACGCTGGGTGGATTATTCGCGCGCCAAGGACGTGATGTTCAATCACACCGATATCAAGCAGGCGCCGTGGCACGTGGTCGACTCCGACGTCAAGAAACACGCCAGGCTGAACTGCATCAGCCATCTGCTGTCGCTGGTGCCCTATCAGGACGTGCCCGCCGAACCCATCGTGCTGGAGGACCGGCCCACCCAGCGCGGCTATGTCCGGCCGCCGATGGACGATCAGGAATTCGTGCCTGAGGTGCATCGCAAGCTGCTGTAACGCGCCTCGGCTTTTGCCCGTCGTTAGACCTATGTCAAATCCCGCACGTCGCGCTGCCCGTAAGGTGCTGGAAAACAGACGGGACAGTCGGCATATGGCGGAATTGCATACCGGGTCGCTCCGGCAGGCGATGGACGTGCTGGAAACGAACGAGAACGGTTTGACGGAAACCGAGGCGCGGGCGCGCCTGGAGCGTTTTGGCACCAATGAACTGACCGTGGGCAAACAAACGCCCGAGCTGATCAAGTTCCTGCTGCAATTCAAGAATTTCTTTGCCCTGTTGCTGATCTTTGGTGGGGTTCTTGCGCTGACGGCAGAACGGCTCGATCCCGGGCAAGGCAATCTTTACATCGCCATTGCCCTCTTGGCGGTGGTGTTTCTGAACGCGGCCTTCACCTACCTGCAGGAACACCAGAGCGAAAAGATCATGGAAGGCTTCCGCAAGATGCTGCCTTCGATGATCACCGCTTTGCGCGATGGCAGCCCGCGCGAGATTGCCGCCGAAGAGCTGGTGCCCGGCGATGTCATCATCCTCAACGAAGGGGACCGTGTGCCCGCCGATGGCCGCCTGATCGCCGCCAAGGAGCTGCGGGTCGACAACTCGAGCCTGACGGGCGAAAGCGAACCGCAACTTTTGGACGCCGGCAAATCGGCCGACCGAGTGCTGGAAAGCCCCAACATGGTGTTTTCCGGCAGTCTGGTCGCCAATGGCGAAGGCCATGTGGTGGTGTCGGCAACGGGGATGCAGACCCAGATCGGCTCGATCGTCGAGCTGACGAAATCCACCGACGCGGCTGAAACCCCGATCCACAAAGAGCTGAAGTATTTCATCCAGGTGATCAGCGCGATTGCCATTGTGCTGGGGGTGTCGTTCTTTGCGATCTCGGTCCTGATTGGCAACAACGTCATCGCCAGCCTGATCTTTGCCATCGGGATCATCGTGGCCAACGTGCCCGAAGGGTTGTTGCCCACCGTGACGCTCAGCCTGACCATGGCGAGCCGCCGGATGGCACAGAAGAACGCCCTGATCAAGAACCTGGAAAGCGTTGAGACGCTGGGCTCAACCACGGTGATCTGCACCGACAAGACCGGCACGCTGACGCAGAACCGGCTGGCGGTGAACACCGTGGTTGTGGGGCTGCAAAGCTATGCCGCGAATGATGCGTCGCTGCCTGGCGATCCTCGGCTGAACGATCTGCTGCACGTCATGGCGGTGTGCAACAACGCCTATTTGACCGAGGAGGGTTTTGCCGGCGATGCGACCGATGGGGCGCTGCTGCTCTTTGCCAACCCGCTGATCGATCTCGACGCGGCGCGCCGGGTCGAGGAGATTGCCGAACAGCCCTTCAACTCGATGACCAAGCGGATGGTCGTTTTGACCGATGCCGGCGACGGGCCGGTCGCCAGCCTGAAAGGCGCGCCCGAGGTGGTACTGGACATGTGCGACCACATCGCTCTGAACGGCGAAGTGCTGCCGCTGACGCCGGAACGCCGGGCCGAGGTGATAGACGCCTATCGCGATCTGGCTGCGCGCGGCGAACGCGGCCTCGGGTTTGCCCATCGCAGCGCCCCGCGCGGGCCGATCCCCGAGGATGGCTACACCTTCCTGGGTCTCTCCGGCATGATCGATCCGCCCCGCCCCGAGGTACCCGCTGCTTTGGACAAGTGTCGCTCTGCCGGGATCCGGGTGATCATGCTGACCGGCGATTTTGGCCTCACCGCCAAAAGCATCGCGCAACAGATCGGGCTGATGTCGTCGACCGGCCGGGTGGTGCAGGGCGATGAGCTGGCTGAGATGTCGGATGACGATCTGCAACGCGTCCTGCAGGACGAACCGGAAATCATCTTTGCCCGCATCGCGCCGGCGCAAAAGCTGCAGGTGGTGCAGGCGCTGCAAGCTTTGGGGCATATCGTGACCGTGACCGGCGACGGGGTGAACGACGCCCCTGCGCTGAAGAACGCCGATATGGGTGTCGCCATGGGCAAGAGCGGCACCGAGGTCGCCAAGGAAGCGTCGAACATGGTGCTGATGGATGACAACTTTGCCACCATCGTGAGTGCTGTCGAAGAGGGCCGGACCATCTTTGACAACATCAAGAAGTTCATCGCATACATCCTGACCTCGAACATCCCGGAAATCCTGCCCTTCATCGCCTATGTGCTGCTGGACATTCCTCTACCGCTGACGGTGATCCTGATCCTGTCGATTGACCTCGGCACCGACATCCTGCCGGCCTTGGGGCTGGGGGCCGAGCGGCCCGAGACAGACGTGATGAAACGCGCGCCGCGGCCGCGGGGGGAACGGCTGCTGAGCCGCAACCTCTTGTTCATGAGCTACGGCATCGTCGGCATGGCGCAGGCGGCGGCGGGGTTTTTTACCTATTTCACCATCCTTTACAGCGGCGGTTGGGAATGGGGGCAGGATCTGGCCAATTCCGATCCGCTCTATCGCACTGCAATCACCGGGTTCTTTGCCTCGATCATCATCTGCCAGATCGCCGATGTGATCATCTGCCGAACCCGAACGCAGAGCCTGTTAACGGTTGGGCTCTTCAGCAACCGGCTGGTGCTGGTGGGCATCGCGGCCGAGCTGCTGCTCCTGTTCGGGATTTCCTACATCCCGGCGTTCAACACGTTCTTCGGCACAGCACCTTTGGAGCTGTGGCATCTGGGCCTGTCGGTGCCTTTCGCCATCGCGATCCTGTTAGGGGACGAGCTGCGCCGGGTGTTCGTGCGGCGCGAGAACGGGTTTGTGCTGCGCTGGCTGACGTGGTGAGTAGCCGCGCCATCGCCGGGCCGCGGTGCGGCGAAACTACCTTCGATGTGTGCGATTTATTCCTGCCACTGGCGCGCTAGTTTCAGTCGGAGTGCCCACGTCACCCAATCGCCGTGCCGGGGGGCGGCGTCATGCCCGAGGCATGCCTTCAGCATGACGATGGCGCGGTGGCCTGCGGCCTTGATTCCGCGCCTACAAAGACGGCAGCCACAACGCGATTTGTGGAAAGGCAATCAGCAGCGCCACCAACAGCAGCGAACAGCCGATGAACGGGAAGGCCGAGGTGTAGATCTCGCGCATCGTCGTACCGGGCGGCGCCACCCCTTTCATCACAAAGAGTAAGAGCCCAAAGGGCGGCGTGGTGAAACTGATCTCCAAGGCCAGCAGCATGATCAGCCCAAACCAGACCAGATCGAAATCCAGCGTTGCGGCCAGCGGGAAAAAGATCGGCACGGTCAGGAGCATGATCGAGATCTGCTCCATGAACATGCCCAGAAGCAACAGCACCGCGAACATCACCATCAGCATGGCCAGCGGTGCCAGTTCAAACGAAATCGCCCAGTTGACCAGCCCGCGCGAGGCGCCGGAAAAGGCCAAGAGCTGGCTGAACGTGGCCGAGCCGAAGACGATCAGGTAGGCCATGAGCGTCACGCGTAGCGCGCCTCGGATCGAGGCCTTGAGCGCGTCCCAGGTCAGGCAACGGTAGAACACGGCCAGGACCAGCACTCCCAAAGCACCAAAGGCGGCAGCCTCAGATGGGGTTACGATCCCGTTGATCATCATCACGACGATCACGACCATCAGGCCGATCATTGGGATCACGTC